>VBAP01000118.1:6495-14945 GCA_005882335.1 Candidatus Segetimicrobium genomatis | reverse complement strand
GTACTCCCTGGCGTCCAAGCGGCCGGTACTGGTGGAGATCGGGGACCGGCTGCCCAACACGGTGTATCTGATAGGGGTGGCGACGCTCGTGACGCTCCTCCTGGCCATCCCCATCGGCATCTTTTCGGCGCTGCGCCAGTACTCGACGCTGGATCACGTGGTGACCACCGTCGCCTTCATGGGGCATTCCATCCCCATCTTTTGGTTTGGGTTGATCTTGATCATCGTGTTTCACGTGACGCTCCGCAATCCGCTCACCGGATCGCCGCTGTTTCCCGGCGGGGGGATGTACACGCTGGGCATGCCTTTCTCTCTTCTCGACCGTATTCATCACTTGGTGCTGCCGGTGGGGATGCTGGCGGTCGCCAATGCGGCGACCTACACTCGCTACACCCGGGCCAGCATGCTGGAGGTGGTGGGCCAGGACTATATCCGTACGGCCCGGGCGAAGGGGGCAGCCGAACGGGTGGTGATCTGGAGGCACGCGTTGAAGAACGCGGCCACGCCGGTGGTCACGATTCTGGCGTTGGACCTTCCAACGCTGTTCGCCGGCGCTGTGTTTACGGAAACGATGTTTTCCTGGCCTGGTATGGGGCGGTTGTTCATCGAATCGGCGTTTCGGGTCGACTACGCGCTGCTGATGGCGATCATCATGGTGACGGCGACGCTCACGGTGGTATTCAACCTGATGGCCGACGTGACGTATGCGGTTCTCGATCCCAGGATTCGGTATGGATAGCGGCGTCGGGGGCAGGGGGTCGGGGGTCAGAACAGGTACGGCGCTTGTCGTTGACCGGACGCCTGACACCCAACCCCTGACCCCTTCCTTTAGGGCCCGGCCCCAGACGATGGCGGGCCTGGCCTGGTGGCGGTTCACCCGTCATCGCATGGCCGTGGTGGGACTGCTGGTGGTGGCGGTCCTCGGCGCCGCCTCGGCGCTGGCTCCCTGGCTGTCGCCGTATGACGCTGACAAGCCACAGTTGCAGATCCAGCTGCGCCCGCCCTCGCCGGTGCACCTGCTTGGCACCGATGACCTGGGACGCGACCTCCTGACGCGCATCCTGTACGGCGGCCGGATCTCGCTGAGCATCGGCGTCCTGGCGATGACCCTGGCGGTGCTGATGGGCACGGCGGTGGGCGCCGCGGCCGGCTATTACGGGGGCGCGATCGATAATCTGCTGATGCGCTTCACCGATTTGATGCTCTCAATTCCTGCGCTCTTTCTGCTGATCTTGCTGACCTTGGTGCTGCGCAGCTTCCCGATTCCATTCTTGCGGGGCGGGGTTCTGGCCATTGTCCTGGCGATCGCTTTGCTCTCCTGGATGACGGTGGCGCGTCTGGTGCGGGCATCCTTTCTATCCTTAAAAGAGCAGGTGTTCGTGGAGGCGGCTCGCGCGCTGGGCGTGGGCAACGGGCGGATCATGATCCGGCACATCCTGCCCAACGCCGCAAGCCCCATCATCGTGGCCGCGACGCTGCGGGTGGCGAGTTCCATTATCACCGAGTCGGGTCTGAGCTTCCTGGGATTCGGGGTCCAGCCGCCCACTCCCACCTGGGGCAACATGCTCAAAAACGCCCAGGACCAGATGATCACGGCGCCGTGGACGGCGATCTTTCCTGGGCTGTTTATCTTCGTGACGGTCATCGCCATCAACTACGTGGGCGACGGCCTGCGAGATGCGCTCGATCCGCGGCATCTCCGATAACGACGACGTTGAAGCGTTGAAGCGTTGAAACGTTGAAACGAAACAGCAAAGAAGGGGCGATACCGGAAACGTGGAACGTCAAACAGAGGTTCCCCCTGGGGTGCAACGGTAAGTCGTGATGAGGTGACTGTATGGCCGAGGTCTTACTGTCTGTCCGTAACCTGAAGACCTACTTCTACACCGACGAAGGCGTCGTGAAGGCGGTGGATGGCCTTTCCTACGAGCTTCGCAAGGGACAGACCCTGGGCATCGTGGGCGAGTCCGGGAGCGGCAAGAGCGTGCACGCCCTCTCGGTGATGCGTCTCATCCCCCAGCCCCCCGGCAAGATCGTGGAGGGCCAGATCCTGTTCGATGGGACCGACCTGCTGAAGCTCCCGGAAGATCAGATGCGCAAGGTCCGCGGCAACCGCATTGCCATGATCTTCCAGGAGCCGATGACCTCCCTGAACCCGGTGTTGACCATTGGGGAGCAGATCGCAGAAGCCGTGATACTGCACCAGGGGTTGGCCAAGAAGGATGCCTGGGATCGCGCCGTGCAGATGCTGGAGAAGGTGAAGATCCCGCTGGCGAGAGAGCGGGTGCGTGACTACCCCCACCAGTTCTCCGGCGGCATGCGCCAGCGCGTCATGATCGCCATGGCGCTGTCGTGCAACCCGTCCATCCTGATCGCGGACGAGCCCACCACCGCGCTGGACGTCACCATCCAGGCGCAGATCCTGGACCTGACGCGCGAGCTGCAACAGGAGTTCAACATGGCGATCATCTTGATCACCCACAACCTGGGTGTGGTCGCGGAGACGTGCGACGACGTGGTCGTCATGTATGCCGGGCGCCCGGTGGAGCGTGCCACGGTGCAGGACATCTTCAACAGCCCTCAGCACCCGTACACCTGGGGGCTCTTGCATTCGATTCCGAAACTCTACGAGCGCAAGGAGCGCCTGATCCCGATCGAAGGGCAGCCGCCCAGTCTGATCGATCTGCCGCCGGGGTGCTCGTTCGCGCCGCGCTGCCCGTTTGCGATGGAGATCTGCGTGAAGGAAGACCCGCCGGTCTACCCCGTCGGCGCCAACCACGGCGCGCGCTGCTTCCTGCACAGCGAGCACGCCACCGCGGAAGAGAAGCGCGCCGCGGCCGCGGCCGGGCTGGCCGCCTCGAGCTACGGTCCGAGATGAAAATGTTCGAATCTCCAATCACAAATCACGATTCACCGTGGAGGAGCGAGGCGTGAGCACGGTAGCCGGTAGCGAAGTTCTCCTGGACGTCCGCAGCCTGGTCAAGCATTTTCCCATCACGAAGGGATTCATCATCCAGCGCCAGGTCGGTGCCGTGAAGGCGGTGGACGGGGTGTCCCTGACGATCCGCCGGGGCGAGACTCTCGGGCTGGTCGGCGAGTCCGGCTGCGGGAAGACCACGCTGGGCCGGGTGATCCTGCGGCTGATGGAGCCCACCAGCGGAGAGGCGTACTTCGAAGGCCGGAACATCTTCAAACTCACCAAGGAGGACCTGCGCCGGCTGCGCCGGGACATGCAGATCATCTTTCAAGATCCGTACTCGTCGCTGAACCCGCGGATGACCGTGGGCGACATCATCGGGGAGCCGCTGGAAATTCACAACCTGGCCCACGGTAAGGAAAAAGTGCGGCGGGTGCAGGAATTGCTGGAGGTGGTCGGCCTCTCTCCCTACCACATGAACCGCTACCCCCACGAGTTTTCCGGGGGGCAGCGCCAGCGCATCGGCATCGCCCGGGCGCTGGCGGTCAACCCAAAACTGATCATCTGCGATGAGCCCGTCTCCGCGCTGGACGTCTCCATCCAGGCGCAGGTGCTCAACCTGCTGGAAGAACTGCAGAAGGAGTTCGGCCTGACCTATCTGTTCATTGCGCACGACCTGTCGGTGGTCAAGCATATCAGCGACCGGATCGCGGTGATGTACCTCGGCCGGATCGTGGAGGTCGCGGTGGCGGACGAGTTGTTCGCCAATCCGCAGCACCCCTACACCGAAGCGCTGCTCTCGGCGGTGCCGATCCCGCACCCCGGGCTGCGACGGGAACGCATCATCTTGCCGGGCGACGTGCCCAGCCCGGTCAACCCGCCGTCGGGGTGCCGGTTCCACACGCGCTGTCTCTACGCGCAGGACAGCTGCCGGGTGAACGACCCGGAGCTTGTGGATTACTGGGGCAACAGCCACTTCGTGGCCTGCCCGATTCTGCCGTTCAAACATCAGAGGAGTAAGGCAGCGGTACTCGGACAAGCAGCAAGGCCCGAACGAACGTGATCGGCACGCTTGCGAATGTGCAGCACGTGGCAATCACGTTCGTTCGGGCCAAGCCCCGGACGAGTCGCTCACGTTAGGCTGGCGCTTACCATCAGGCTGGCCTGAGCGAATCGTCCGGGGCTTGGCGGCCGTGCTCAAGCAGCCGACAGCGTGAAGCGATAGACGCCAAGGGGGTGATGGTGGGGGATCCTTGGGAAGGCAATGCAGCGGAATCACAAAGGAGGACTGTGAGGATGAGTCTTAAACGAAGGTTGCTGATGCTGCTCGTGTTTACCCTGGCCGTGGCGCTGACGGGCGTCAACGGGGTCGCGCAGGGCCAGGCAGTCAAGAACCCGGACACACTGATCGTGCAGTCGTTCGGTGATGTGGCGACTTTGGACCCGGCCGTTGCCTATGACACAGTCAGCAGCGGCACCTTTCTCTGGAACATCTACGAGACGCTGATCTTCTTCAACGGAGGCCGGACCGACCTCTACGAACCGATGCTGGCTACCGAGGTCCCCAGCGTCGCCAACGGCGGGATTTCGGCCGACGGCAAGACCTACACCTTCAAGATCCGCCAGGGCGTGAAGTTCCACGACGGAAGCGTCATGACGACCGACGACGTCAGGTACTCCCTGATGCGGTTCATGCTGCTCGATGCCGACGGGGGCCCCTCCTGGATCCTCCTTGCATCGATTCTGGGGTTCGACGTGCAGTCCACGCGCGATGACAACGGGAAGTTGCTGCCCGATATCTGGGACCGCGTGAACCAGGCCATTCAGGTGAAGGGCAACAGCGTTGTCATCACCCTGAAAGATCCCTACGGGCCGTTCCTGAACATCATGGCGTCGTGGTCGATGGTCGTGTCAAAGAGATTCGTCGTGAAGAATGGCGGATGGGATGGCGCCAAGACCAACGTCGCCCAGTACAATAACCCTCCAAAGCCCGAGGATGCAACGCTGTTCGACAAGAGCGACGGAACCGGCCCGTTCAAGCTCGACAGTTGGGATCACGCCACGGGGAATGTCACATTGACGCGCTTTGACGGGTACTGGCGCGCGCCGGCGAAATTAAGCCGTATCGTCATCCAGAAGGTGGAAGAATTTGGCCCGCGGCGGCTGGCCCTCCAGAACGGTGACGCGGACATCATTGATGTCAGCCGCGCCGACCAGCCAGCTGTGACCGGGATCTCCGGCGTGCGCATCGTGGATGATCTGGCTCAATTGAGCACCAACAACGCTCTGTTCATGAACCTGAACGTCAACGCCGAGGGCAATCCGGATATCGGCACTGGAAAGTTGGATGGCAACGGCATCCCGCCCAACTTCTTCTCTGACGTCCACGTGCGCCGGGCCTTCGCCCACCTTTTTGATCGGCAGGCTTTCATTGACCAGGCGCTCCGCGGCAAGGGCCGGATCGCCAATGGTCCCATTCCATTTGGAATGCTGGGCTACAACCCGCGCGGCAAGTGGTATGAAGTGAGTAAGGACAAGGCCATTGCCGAGTTTAAGGAAGCCTGGGGTGGGCAGGTCTGGAACAACGGCTTTAAGTTTTCGGTCCTGTACAACAGCGGGAATGTGACGCGGCAGACCGAGGCTCAAATGGTGAAAGAAGCGGCGGAGTCGCTGAACCCCAAGTTCAAGATCGACACCCGCGGCGTCACCTGGTCGTCAATCCTGGGTCTCATGAACCAAAAGAAGCTTCCCATGTTCATCATCGGGTGGGCAGCCGACTACGCGGACCCGGACAACTTCGCTGTGCCGTTCATGCACAGCACAGGGACGTACCCAGGGCGGCAGTCATACAAGAACCCTGAAGCTGACCGCCTGATCGAGCAGGCCGGAAAGGAGACCGACGCCAAGAAGCGGGAGGCGCTGTACTTCCGAATACAGGAGATCGCCTACCAGGACGTGCCGACGATCTACACTGCCTATCCAACCGCGTTTGTCGTGATGCGTTCCTGGGTGAAGGGCTGGTATCACAATCCGATGTTCTTCCAGACCTGGCAAGATGCATACCGGTTGTCCAAGGGCCAGTAAGCCCGAGGTGTCCACGGCCTAAAACCCTGGGGGCCGGGGTATGCTGAACCGGCCCCCAGGCCTGGATGGTGAGACCAAATGACAACCTTTGTCGCCCGCCGCCTGCTACTCCTGCCACTCGTGGCCTTCGGCGTGACGATTCTCATTTTCGCCCTTCTCCAGTTCCTCACGCCGGCCCAGCGGGCCGCGCTCTTTGTCACAGATCCAAGGCAGCTATCGCAGATCGACGCCATTATCCGTAAGTATGGGTTGGATAAGCCAGTCCATGTGCAGTACTGGACCTGGCTGAAGCAGTTGGCCCAAGGGGATTTGGGCTGGTCGCAGACGGCTCGAATGCCCACCAGCACGGCGCTGGCCACGTTCTTTCCTGCGACCCTGGAGCTGACGATTTACATCTTTATTCCGGTGGTGCTGATCGGGCTGTGGCTCGGGACCAAGGCGGCCGTGCGTAAGGATCAGTTTGTCGATCACTTTTCTCGGTTTTTTGCCATTTCGCTGCGTGGCCTGCCCTCATTCGTCTGGGGCCTTATCGTTCTGATGGTGTTCTATGGATGGCTCAACTGGTTCCCCCCAGGGCGGCTGTCCCTGGACGCTGACCTCTTCGTGAAGTCACCTGAGTTCCACCGCTATACGCGCCTGATGACGGTAGATGCGCTACTAAACGGCCAGCCGTGGATCTTCGTCGATGCGTTGCGCCACATCGTCGGGCCTGCGATGACGCTGGTGCTGGTCGAGATGGCACTGATAGTCCGCATCACTCGTTCTTCGATGCTGGAGGTCCTGCGGCAGGACTACGTGCGGACGGCACGGGCCAAAGGGCTGGCCGAGCCCGTGGTCATCAATCGCCACGCGCGGAAAAACGCGCTGATCCCCGTGGTGACGCTGACCAGCCTGATATTCGTCGGGCTTCTGGGCGGGGTGGTACTGGCTGAGACGATCTTCAACTACCCGGGGATCGGGAAGTGGGGCGCTGAGGCCGCGGTGCAACTGGACATTCCAGGTGTGACGGGCTTCGGGATGTTCATTGCCCTCGTCACGGTGGTAGGGAACTTGGCGGCCGATATCCTTTACGCGGCGATTGATCCCCGTATCCGGCTGCAGTGACGGGGCCATGATCAGCGTCATCCGCCTCACCCTTTCCCGCACCACCTCGCCGCGGTTACTCCGCGTCACCGGCGTGGCGCTGATTGCATCGCTGGCGGTATTGGCCGCTGCACCCGTGGTGCGGGTGCGTGTCATCCAGCACCCACTGGACGTCGCAGCTTTCCTGCTGCTCGTGGTCGCCGTTGGTGTATTCTGGTCGCTGCCGTCTGACTTCACCAGACGCATGAAGCGGAACCCGCTATCGATCGCGGGTTTCGTGATCGTGATAGGCTTCGTTTCTGTCGCAGCCCTGGCGCCTGTGTTGGCGTCGCCGCAGCCGGGAACGCGGGACCCGTATCTCATCCCTCACGAGGGCTTCCTGCCAGATCCCCAGCCCCCGCGGCTGGGACACCCGCTTGGGACCACCGGACGGCAGTACGACATTTTCTACGGGCTTGTTTGGGGGACGCGCACAGCATTCCGAGTGGCGGCTGTCGTCGTGACGATTTCCATTGTGGTGGGTCTGGTGTTGGGGAGCATCGCGGGGTACTATGGCAAGCGACTCGACGAAGTGATCATGCGGGTGACCGATATCTTCCTGGCGTTTCCCAGCCTGGTACTTGCGGTAGTAATCACCGCGGTCCTGGGGAAAGGGCTTGACAAGGTGATGATCGCGATCGCAGCCGTAGGTTGGCCGGTTTATGCGCGCCTCCTCCGCGGAGAAATTCTGTCGGTCAAACAGCGTGACTATGTGGAAGCGGCCCGCGCCGCCGGCGCCGGAGATTTGCGCATCATCGCCCAGCACGTCATCCCCAATACGATTTATCCTTTCCTTGTCTATGCCGCGTTCGACACCGGCGTCATTGTCCTCGTCGCAGCGGCGCTGTCGTTCCTGGGACTGGGCGCGGAGATCGGCTACGCCGACTGGGGCCAGCTCATCAATATGTCCCGCAGCTGGATCCTCGGTTTGCCGGGAAACCCCTTCGTGTACTGGTACACCGTGGTCTTCCCCGGGATCGTGATCTTCCTGTTTGTGCTGGGGTGGAACCTGCTGGGCGACGCCTTCCGAGATATCCTCGACCCTCGTCTGCGCGGATCGACCTAACTGCGGGGACCAGGGACCGGAGACCAGGGACCGGGCTGCTGAAGATAGAGTCGTGCAGCGGGGGAACTGGAGAGCGGTGCACCGTCATGGCGTGAGCCGTCATCCCGCAGGCGCTGTTGCCGCTTTCGCCATCATCGTCGCCGCCGCGGTCTGGACCCGGCCGCCATCCACGGCGCCGTCGGTGGGGCAAATTCAGGAGCTCCTCCCGCCCGCCAGCATCATCCGCGAACTCATACGGCTGGAGATGAATGGAACGCCCCA
>VBAP01000118.1:0-6423 GCA_005882335.1 Candidatus Segetimicrobium genomatis | reverse complement strand
TGGCGCAGGCGGCCGGAGCGTATCTACACCCAGCCCCTGCCCGGCCCGATCCCGCTCTCGCCCGACGCCGTCCCGCTCGGCGGGGGCCGTGAGGCCGCGGTGTTCAGCGCGCTGCGTAAGGATGGAATCCGGGTGTCCCGTGTTCTCAGCCTGGAGCACGGGCGTCTTCGAATCCTCGACGAGGGGAACGCGGCCCGGGTGCTCGCTGCCGTTCCTCCGGCTCTGCCCGGCGTCACCTGGCGGTATCGAACTCATGCCGGCGTGATCACGGCGCAGAGGCTCTGGTTGCAGGTCAAACTCAGACAGCCCGTCCGTCTGGCATTGAACGGCGGTGGCCCCACGCCGGTCATCATCCCTGATGTCCGGCTGGACATTCTGGAGCAAGGCTACCGTGCCCGAAAACCCGGCACGTACACCATCCGCATCCTGTTGCCGTTTGCCCCCGACCAGGGAATCACGCTGACGATCGTCGTCGAATCCTGACGCAATGGACGCACTAGACGACGATTTGTTAGGATAAGCAGGTGATGTGACGATGCCAATGGACCCGTCCGTTGTGGAGCATGTGGCCCGGCTGGCCCGCCTCGAACTCTCTGACGAGGAACGGCAGCGATTTGCCCGCCAACTGGGCAGCATCTTGGAGTACTGTGCGACGCTCAATGAACTGGATACCGAGCACGTCGAGCCCACCTCGCATGTCCTGACGCTCACCAACGTCTTCCGGGACGACGTCGCCGGCACACCCCTTCCGCGCGACGCGGTCCTGGCCGCCGCGCCGGATCACGAGGACGGGTTCTTCAAAGTTCCGCCGATCATCGAGACGGAGTAGCCACCCTGGTCGACGCCCCGGCCACCGAACTGCTCACCCGTCTGCGCCGCCGGGAAGTCGCGTCTAGCGACCTCGTCCGCGCCTGCCTCGACCGCATCGAGGCGCTGAACCCCACCATTCATGCGTTCCTGCATGTGGACCGCGAGGGCGCGCTCCGAGCGGCGGGGGAGTGGGATGCCCGCTACGCTCGCGGGGGTGCCCTGCCAGCGCTGGCTGGGCTGCCCGTGGCTGTGAAGGACATCATCTGTACCGCCGGCATGCCGACCACCTGTGGATCGCGCATCCTGGCGGGTTGGGTTCCGCCCTACGATGCGACCGTCGTGTCTCGGCTGAAGGACGCCGGTGCCGTCATCGTGGGGAAGACAAATTTGGACGAGTTTGCGATGGGATCGTCCACCGAGAACTCCGGGTTCGGGCCGACACGCAATCCGTGGGATCCGGAACGCGTTCCGGGAGGCAGCAGCGGAGGATCGGCGGCCGCGGTGGCGGCCGGCATGACCCCGCTGGCTCTGGGGACCGATACGGGCGGCTCCATCCGTCAGCCGGCCGGATTCACAAGCATCGTGGGGATGAAGCCCACGTACGGCCGCGTGTCCCGGTATGGGTTGGTCGCCTTCGCCTCTTCGCTGGATCAGGTCGGCCCGATGGCGCGCACAGTCGCCGATGCCGCGCTGCTCTTGCAGGTCATCGCCGGCCGCGATCCAAAGGACTCGACGTCTGTCGATGTCCCGGTCGAGGATTACCCTGGGACGCTGCCGCGCGGCGTGCGGGGCCTGCGGATTGGCATTGTGCGAGAAGCGTTCGGCCAGGGACTGCAGGGTGACGTGGGGGAGGCCGTGCGGGCGGCCGCCGCCCACCTGGGGAGCCTGGGCGCCGCGCTGACGGAAGTGTCGCTCCCGTCCATCCCGTACGCGCTGCCCACGTATTATCTGTTGGCGACGTCGGAGGCCAGCGCGAATCTGGCCCGTTACGACGGTGTGCAGTACGGGTTGCGCGTACCGACAGACGATCTCTTTACCATGTACACGCGCACGCGGCGGCAGGGATTCGGCAGCGAAGTGAAGCGACGGATCATGCTTGGGACCTATGCGCTGTCCGCCGGCTACTACGAGGGGTTCTTCCTGAAGGCCCAACGGGTGCGCACGCTGATCCGGCGCGAATTTCTCCAAGCGCTGGACGCGGTCGACCTGGTGCTGATGCCGGTGTCGCCTACCGTGCCGTTCCGGCTGGGCGAGAAGGTGGACGACCCGCTGCAGATGTACCTGGCGGACATCTACACCATCCCCGTGAATCTGGCCGGCCTGCCGGGCATCTCGGTGCCGTGCGGGTTCTCGAGTGGATTGCCCATCGGCCTGCAGTTGATCGGCAAACCGTTCGACGAGGCAACGGTCCTTCGCGCCGCGTATGCATATGAGCAAGATACGGATTGGCACACCCGACGACCTCCGGTCGTGGGGCAGTCGCGCAGTCAGGCAGTCGCGGAGGTGCACAAACGCGACCACGCGACCACGCCACCGCGACGCGCCCCGAAGCGCGGCGCGCAGACTCGCCAGCGATCGTCACGAAAGAGCAAAAAGGCGAGAACGCGCAAATGATGCGACCGGAACTTCCCATGTCATTGCGAGGAGCGAAGCGACGAAGCAATCTCCTGTCAAAGCGAGATTGCTTCGCCCTTCGGGCTCGCAATGACGGCATGTGTGTGGGGAAGTCCCCATGAGCACCCCTGCCATCGCGACATCCTACGAAACCGTCATCGGACTTGAGATTCATGTCCAGCTTCTGACCGCATCGAAGATGTTCTGCGCGTGTCCGGTCACGTTTGGGGCGCCGCCCAATACTCTCATCTGTCCGGTCTGTCTGGGATTACCGGGGTCGCTCCCGGTGCTCAATCGGAAGGCGGTCGACCTGGGACTGCGCACAGCGGTCGCCCTGGGCTGCACGGCCCAGCCAACGAGCCAGTTTCATCGGAAGAACTACTACTACCCGGACCTTCCCAAGAACTACCAGATCACCCAGTACCGGTATAAGGTCCACCCGCCGTTGGCCATCGACGGCAGCCTGGAGATCCCGAGGGAGGACAATCTCGTACCCGGCGGGACAGGCCGGCGCATAGGCGTTCGCCGGGTGCATTTGGAGGAGGACACCGGTCGGCTCGTGCACGCCGAGCAGCATGGACGGATCCGCTACAGCCTGATCGATTTCAACCGCAGCGGCGTGCCGCTGATGGAGATTGTCACCGAGCCCGAACTACGTTCGCCGCAGGAAGCGCGGACTTTCCTGGCGCGGCTGCGCGCCGTCCTCCAGGCCATCGAGGTCAGCACCGGCAAGATGGAAGAGGGCAGTCTGCGCTGCGACGCCAACGTCTCCCTGCGCCGGCCCGGCGCGGAGCTTGGCATCCGCACCGAGGTCAAGAACATGAACTCGCTGCGTTCCGTCGAGCGGGCGCTGGCCTACGAGGTCGAGCGCCAGCGCGCAGTGCTGGACCGCGGGCAGCCCGTTGAGCAGGAAACCCGGCACTGGGACGAGCGCCGCGGCATTACGTTCTCGTCGCGCACCAAAGAGGAGGCGCAGGATTATCGCTACTTCCCGGAGCCTGATCTGGTCCCGATCGCCGTCGCCCCGCAGTGGGTGGCGCAGGTCCGCGCCTCACTGCCCGAACTGCCGGAGGCGAAGCGCCGGCGCTACGTGGCAACCTACGGGCTGCCGGAGTATGATGCTGAACTGTTGACGTCATCGGCGGCGATGGCCAGGTTCTTCGAGGAGACGGTCCGGCTCTTCCCGCACCCGAAGGCCGCGTGTAACTGGCTGGTTGGGGACATCACCGCCTATCTCAACGTCGCGGGCAAGGAGATCGACGAACTGCCGGTGACTCCTGCCCATCTGGCAGAACTCCTGCAGCTCGTCGAGCGCGGGGCGATCAGTGGCCGCACCGCGAAGGAGATCGTCGCTGAAATGCTCGCCCAGGGCCGGCGGCCCGAGGTCATTGTTGGCGAGCGCGGGCTGGCGCAGATCAGCGACGAAGAGGCGCTGGCGCGCATCGTGGACGAGGTGCTGGCCGAGCACACCGGTCCGGTGTCCGAGTACCGGGCGGGGAAGACACAGGCGTTGACCTTTCTGGTTGGCCAGGTGATGAAAAAGACCCGGGGGCGGGCGAACCCCGAGATGGCGAATAGACTGCTTAAGGAGAAGTTGAAAAGTTGAAGCGTTGGAACGTTGAAACGTCGGACGCGGCGAAACTATGAAGACGCCTGCGCGAAGACCTCAAACCGGTGGGACCGGAGCTTCCCGATCCCCCACGCGCCGCGGCTCTGGAGCCGCAGGCCCGAGGCCCGAGGCCCGTCAACTTGTTGCGCTTCGGGCCGGTCAGAAGCTGACGTTGTCGTTTCGCAGTCTCAACCTCGATGGCGCGGGCGTGGCGGTCGCGGGTCCCCTGCGCGTGGCGGTGCCGTTCGCCTTGCCGGGGGAGGAGGCGATCGTCGAAATTACGCGCGGCGGGCGGCGCCCCGAGGGCAAGATCGTGTCGCTGGTGCGGAAATCCGCCCACGCCGCGATCCCGCAGTGCCGGCACTTCGGCGTGTGCGGAGGCTGTCAATGGCAGCACCTCTCGTACGATGCACAACTGGAGCACAAGACCCGGCTGGTGCGCGCACACCTGGAGGACGTGTTGCAGGGTACAGGCGGCGTGGTGCGGGAGACGGTAGGCGCGGCGCCATGGGAGTACAGGAATCGGGTCCAGGCCGCGTTCGCCCTCCGTCGAGACAAAGTCGTCGTCGGGTATTACACGCTGGGCGACGACCTGCGGGTCATCAACGTGCAGGAGTGCCCCATCCAGCACGGCGACAACGTGCATCTGCTGCGGGCCGCGCGCGACGCTGTGACGGAGCTGGGCTGGCCGATTTACGACCACGATACCGGTCGCGGGCTGGTTCGCGGCGTAATCGGGCAGGTGGGGATGCACAGTGGTGAGGCTATGCTAGTGCTCTGCACCGGCAGCGAGGTCCCGGACCGTATGGCCCTGGTGCGCGCGGTACGTGACCGTGTTCTGAATCTGACGTCGCTTCTGCTGTCGGTTCAACCGGCCCACACGTCCGAGCTCCTCGGATCGATCCGGCTGCTCTGGGGCCGGGCCTATATTGAGGACGAAATCGCCCGGCTGCAGTTGCGCCTCTATGCGACACCGGCGGTTCCACCGAACCCACGTGCGCTGCCGCTGTGGCTCGAGGCCATTTCCCGGGGCGTCGGCCCCGACGGGACCGAGACCGTGGCCGATGCCGCGTGCGAGGAGGGGTTGGTGCCGCTGGCGCTGGCATCACGGGTGGCCAAGGTAATTGGCATCGCGCCAGATCGTGAGGCCATGCACCGGGCCTGGGAAAACGCCCGGTTGAACGGCATCACGAACTGCGTTTTCTATACCCGCGCCCCAGCCGGGGTGCTGGCAAAGCTGCGGGCTCGTGGGGAGAGAATCGACGCCATCGTGGTCAGCCCGCGGGGTCGTCCCACAGCGGCCGAGGTGTTCCAGGAGGCCGCGGCGTCGGGCGCGCGCCGCGTGGTGTGCGCCGCCCACTCCCTGACGCTGCTGACGCGGGACGTCATCGCGGCACAGGCGGCGGGCTACCGACCCATAGAAATACAACCCGTCGACCTCCTCCCGCAAACGAGCAGGATTCACTGTGTTGTCGCGATGGAACGCCAATGACCAAGGGCGTCTACTATGTCTTCCAGGTCTACAAGGTCTACTATGTCTTAGAGCATTGGGGCAAGATGGCAGGGAGACCTGGTAGACCTTGTAGACCTTGTAGACTTAGTAGACCTTGTAGACGCAGTTCTTTCTGAGGAGGAATCTCCATTGTCCAAAGCCCCCACCATCACCCACGCGATTCCTGGACCCAAATCGAAGGCCTTGCTGGCCGAGAAACAACAATATGTCGCCAACGCGATCGGAATCCACCTCCCCGCGGTCGTGCAGCGGGCGGAGGGCGCGTTGCTCACCGACGTGGACGGGAATACCTTCCTCGACCTCTCCGGGGGCGTAGGCTGCCTCAACGTCGGACACTCGCATCCCAAGGTGGTCGCCGCCATCACTGATCAGGCCCGCCGGTTTACGCACACCGACTTCAGCGTGGCGCCGTATGAGCCGTATATCCGGCTGTGCCAGCGGCTGTGCCGGCTGGCGCCGGGCCCGCGGCCGAAGAAGGCGATCCTGTTCAACTCCGGGACGGAGGCGGTAGAGAATGCGGTGAAGATCGCCAGGGCGGCGACGGGTCGTGCCGGGCTGGTTGCGTTTCAAGGTGCCTTTCACGGCCGCACGTACATGAGCCTGTCGCTGACCAGTAAGGTCGAGCCGTATAAGAAAAACTTCGGGCCGTTCATGCCCGAAGTGTACCGGGTGCCGTTTCCGGATCCATACCGCAGCGGGGAGCCTGATCCGACGCGCATGGTGATGCGCCACTTCGATGATCTGTTCACGACGCACGTGCAGGCGGATCGCGTGGCGGCGATCGTGGTGGAACCGGTCTTGGGGGAAGGCGGGTTCGTCGTCCCCCCCGTGAACTTCTTCAAAGAGCTGCGGGCGCTGGCCGACCGGCACGGCATTT
>VBAP01000060.1:65523-73089 GCA_005882335.1 Candidatus Segetimicrobium genomatis | reverse complement strand
CGACGGCAACCTCTGCGCCTGGTACTTCAAGGACTCGGCCAACTCGGTCTATCCCGGCGGCGGCTGTCCCTTTAACCTTCCGGGCTACAACGACGGCCAGTGGCATCACGTCGCTTTCGTCGTCGACGCCACGGGCGGCACACTGTATGTCGACGGCTCAGCGCACGGCAGCATTCCGTGGACCGGCACCCCCGGTGCTCCCACCACCACCCAGCCGGTGCACCTCGGCCGCTACCCCGGCGGCGGGGCTGACTCTCCCGGCGGCGCTGGCATAGGCGAGTACTTCCCCGGTATTCTCGACGGTGTTCAAATCTACAGCCGCGCGCTCGGCAGCGTCGAAGTGCTCACGCTCCATGATTCCGGGCTGGCGGCCCTCTGGCCCCTGGCTGACGGGACTGGCCTGATCGCCACCGATGCCTCCGGCAACGGCCATACCGGTACTCTGCTCAACGGCCCCACCTGGACCACCGACACACTCGGTCCGGCCCTGGCCTTCGACGGCGTGACCAACTACGTCCAGGTCCCCAGCACTCCCGATCTCAGCGCTTATCCATTCACGGTCGCCGCCTGGTTCAAGACCACATCTGCCAGCGGCGTGCGCGGCATCGTCAACAAGTACGTCCCCCTCTCCATGAACGGTTGGGGGCTGTTCCTTAACAACGGCAACCTCTGCGCCTGGTACTACAAGGACTGGGCCAACTACGTCTATCCCGGCGGCGGCTGTCCCTTCAACCTCCCCGGCTACAACGACGGCCAGTGGCACCACGTCGCCTTCGTCGTCGACGCCACAGGCGGCACGTTATACGTCGACGGCGCACAACACGGCAGCATTCCGTGGACCGGCACCCCCGGAGCATCCACTTCCATCCAGCCGGTGTACCTCGGCCGCTACCCCGGCGCCTACGGCGGGGCCGAGTACTTTGCAGGCCTCCTCGAGGATGTCCGGATCTATACCCGCGCGCTCAGCAGCGCTGAGGTCCTGACCGTCTACACGGTTGGTCCGGTGGCAGCGGGACCCTAGAGAAGGATTGAACGCCCGGAAATGATGCGCAGAAAATCAGGTTGCTTGCGGTGAGCCTGCCGCGAGTCTGTGCGCCACAGCTGTTGCCACACGCGGCGCCGTCGCCTCACACCCGGCGACAAAACGGTACAGAGGGCCGAAGGCGCGCACCGCCGTCAGCCCCACAAAGTACAGCCCCGGGACGCTGCTTTCAAACCACCGACTCAGGGTGGGAGTCCCCGCGTCGGCGTCGATCTCGGCGAGCAACGAGGGGTGCAGCATCGTCAACTTGTGGAGATCGACTTTGTACCCCGTCGCCAGGATGATATGATCCGCCCTCACGCGTTCGCCATCAGAGATGGCGACATCCATGCGCCCACCAACCGGCTCCATCGTCACGATGGTGTGGCCTTCGTGCAGTCGAATCTTGCCGATGACCCGATCCCGCAGCCAATCTGCCGCCGCTGAAGCGTAATGGTTGCGATTGTAGAGATCTTTCCTCGGTTGCGGGAGACGATACAGCACATAGGGCTGATGGTCCAGGACCCAGTTTTGCCAGCCTGGCGCAATGCTCGCGGTCGGCGCCAGGATCCGCTCCAACATCGACCGCGCATTGGCCCGATCCGGCGGCAGCCAGCGAATCGGCCGGCGGGAGACGATGTGGACGGCTGCCCCGGCCTCGTGCAACAGCGCCGCGTACTCGACGGCGCTCTGCCCACCGCCGATGACGACGATGGTGGCCCCCCTGAAACGGCTGCAATCGCGGTGCTCGCAGGAATGCGATACCAATGCCGGCGGCAAACGACCGTACGGCTCCGGACGGTCGGCATACGAGGGAAAGCCGGTGGCCATGATGAGGGCCGCGCTCCGGATGCTGCGGCCGTCCTCCAGCGTCACGAGAAACTCGTCGACGTCACGCTCGATCAGGGCCACATAGGTTTCATCGACGCCTGGGACCGCACGCTCCTGAAACCAGCAGGCGTACTCAATGAACGCGTCCCTGGGCACGGGATAGCACTTATCGTATCTTCCAGAGTCTTGGAAGAATCGCTCAAAACCATACCGGTGTCGCGGATCGGAGAGGTTGGTGGCCCACCAGTGGGAACGCAACAGCATGCCCGTGGGCATGTGATTGCGCCACGATCCCACCGTCTTGCCGAAAACGGCGATGTGGAGCCCTCGCCCCAGAAGATGGGCTGCCGTGGAGAGCCCGTACGGACCCGCGCCGACGACCACCGCGTCGTAGTGCGCGACGGGCCTGGCCCGCGGTGACGTCTCGACCTCCTGGACGACGCTCACGAGGAATTCTTCTGCAAGCGGAACACCGTTCGCTTGACCATCATCGTCGCGAGCTCACGGGTGAAATCGGCCGTCGCCGTGAGCGCCGGCAGCGGATCCTGCCAGTCCAGATAGTCGTAGCCCATGGGTTTGAAGAACGTGAGCCCGAAGTCCAGGAGCGCCGCGATCGGTGGTGCCACTCCTGGGCGGCCCCGCTGCCGGAGCGCCGCGATCGTTGTCATGAGGTCGCCCCTAAGATAACGCATCCAGCCACCCGTGCGATAACGTTCGACCATGTCAATCGGCGCGCCGCTCGCCCACTGGTAGAGTAGGTGTGGGAAGTTCACGCCGGATCGCACCGCGATCTCCACTGATGCGGACAGCCGTGGGTTGATTTCCATCAAATGCGGGACTCCGGCCCCATCGCGCCGGAACTCGACTTCTGAATACCCCTCCAGGTCGATCTCGCGGACCAGCCGCTCCGCTTGGCTCCCGGTATCGGGCGGCACCGCAATGCTCTGACGCAACACCGATTCCCCACCCAGCGGCGGCAGCGTCCGCGGCGCCCATTGAGCGAAACGAGCATACACCTGACCCTTGGCATAGAGAAAACTGATCGCCTCGCGCCGTCCCGAGAGGAGTTGTTGGAAGAGTGTGGCGCCCCCCGATTGCGTGAGCTTCGCGACCGCGCCACGGGCCTCATCGGGCGTCGTGACCAGGCGGGACACCACCCGTATGCCGCTGTGATCATTAGAAAGCCAGGACTCGGTGGGTTTGACCACGGCGGGCAGCCCGATTTCTTTCAGCGCCGTGGGGACCTCGCTGACTGCCTGGACCAGCAGACTGCGCGGGACGCCTATCCCCAGGCGTCTCGCAACCGCCAGGGTTCGCTCCTTATTCACCGCGGTGATCAATGCCGGTTCGCTGGCCAGGGCGATACGCGCTCGGCGTTCAATCCGCGCGCGGTGCCGGCGCAGGAGGGCGATCGTGCCATCGGCCGCGGGGATCAGCACAGTCGCCCCCGACCGCTCCAGCACCTCCTCGAGGTAGAGCAGGTACGCTTCGGTGCCCTCGGCAGCCGGGCAAACGAATCCCCGCCGGCACCAGCGAGACGAAAACGCCGGGACGTGGTTCGAGGTATCCAATCCTGCCACGGCAAGCCCCTGCCGGCCGAGCGAGCGCACCGCGACGAGCGACTGCCGCTGACGCGCGTCAAGCATCAGCGCGTGGTATGTCTCTCCGGCGTCCCCGGGCACGTCCGAGGATCTGTCAACGGACAGGATCGTGGACGTCTCAGCCGTCATAGCAGTAGATGCCGCGTTCGGCCAGCAGGCGAAGGGTGTCGAGGACGTCTTGCGCATGGAGGAGAACGAACTTGAGCCTCCCCACACGGTCCTCGTGCCAGAGGCCGCGTTGTTTCATCGTGGCGACAAGCTTCGCCGGATTGCGGCGGCGGGCGAGTTCAGGATCCCAGAGCCGGGTCTGGCAGACGACGATATTGCCGTCCTTGTCGCGGCAGCGCAGGGAGAACGTCTCCTTCGTAAACGGCGTAAACGGCATCACCGGCTCGAGTATCTCCTCCGCGGCATGAAAGAATGTTATCGCGGCGACGCCGGTGCCGAGGAGAAGGATCTTTCCGCGGTAATCCAGCAACCGCGCGAACGGTGTCCCGGTCCCGCAGGGGGTGCCGGCGAGGTGATGGCCTGCCACCATCGCCCCGGCGTTCGCGCCCCACGCCGCCACCGGGTGCGTCGGGTGCACGCTGCGCACCACATCCGGGAGCCGGCGGAACAACTCGGTCAGCAGACCCATGCGTGACGGGGTGCGGCGGACATCCAGGATCTCGCCCTGGGCGATGTACTCGAGGGCCAAACCCGAGAACGGCATGGTGGGCATCAGGAGGGTTCCGGCGCCGCCCACAGCTTCCTGAAGGGCGAGGATCACGTCGATAGGCTTTCCCGTGAACCCACGGAACCGATCAAAAGAGCTGTGCACCATCAGGACATCTCCCGGGCTCACCCCCACCTTGCGCAGGGCCGAGAGGAAGGCGTCTGGTCCAAAGGCATGCTGGCGGCGCACATACGCCGAGCGGGCCTGGTGGAACCAGCGTGTTGCCGTCCTCCTGGCCCTCGTCGAGCACGATGGTGCGTTCATCCTGCTCCGCATCGCCAGGCTCTGTGGATCATACTCACTCCGCTACAGTCTTTTGGGGCAAACCCGGGGGGGCCAATCGCGGGAAAACCCGGAATCAGGCCCAGAGGAATCACTATCTCTCGAAAGGAGAAGACCGGAGTGTCTCCCCATCGAGTCGCCGCGGAGCTCATGGGGATTGGGGCGGCAGGCTAGATGACCCGTGCATAGCGGAGCCACGTTTCGGTGAGTTGCATGCCCTCGTGGTAAGAGACCGGAGCGGTGTACCCGAGCAACCGTCTGGCCTTTTCGGACGAGTGCACGACTCCCCGCAATTGCGCCGCAAGCACCTCGTCCTGCGCGCCGTAGTACCCCGGCGCCCCCCCGTTCACAGAAAACTTCCGCGGGCCGGTCACCCACAGCCGAATTCGCTGCTGCACCTCGCAGGGAAGGGACTGAAAGGCCCGGTAGAGAGGCTCCTCGACCGCGCGCGCGAGCGGAACCTGCCGCAGCACGGACCGAAACTGCGCCGACATCAGGACGCGCGGCAGCACGCGCATGGAGTCGAGGAACAGACGCCCCCGCGGAACCCGAACAAGTTCTGCCCCGGCCACGCGCGGCAGTTCGGCGCCCACCCAGCGGGCATAGTCCCCCAGGCAGGTTCCCCAGGTCACCACGTCATCGTCCCTCACGAAGAAGATCTCACCCACAGCCGCAGGTTTGGAGAGAGCCAGCATGATGGCCTGCACCAGATTATCCACATAGACCAGATTGGAAGGTGACGCGCCGCCGTTCACCACCGCCACTGTGCCCGCGCGAATCCTCTCCAGCACCGCCAACGCAAACGAGGAGAACGGGCCATAGACCGCCGGCGGCCGCAGGATGACAGCAGGCAGGCCGTGTCGCGCATACTTCAGAACAAGGCGCTCCTGTCGCAGCTTCTCCTGTCCGTACAGGTTGTCGCACTGCCGCACCGGGGCGGACTCGGCGACGCTCTCCGGCGGCGGATGGTTGCCGTAGACGGCCACGCTGCTCAAGTGGATGAACCGCCGCACGTTCGCACGCGCGGCCGCCCGCAGCACATGTGCCAGGCCCTGGCGCATCACGCGTCGATCCCCGCGCGCCAGATGCACCACCGCGTCGCACCCGCGCATGGCGTCTTCGACCGAACGGCGGTCGCACAGGTCACCGACCACAAACTCGAGCGGAAGACGCGCGATGCGTGCTGCCGTCGCTGTTGACCGCAGGAAAGCCCGGGGCCGGCCAATCCCGTTCAACACCATGACCTCGCAGAGCCGGCTGCCGATGAAGCCCGCCGCGCCCGTGATCAGGACTCGACCGCCCAGGCCTGCGCCGTCCGGCTTCACGGCTGATCGCTCCTCAGCGCACCGGCCCACAGCCGCGGCAACGTGGCATCCACCCACGGCTCCTGGATGCGCGTGGCCATGCCGTAGCAGTGTTCCATCAGCGCCACCGACCGGGAGCCCTGTTCACCATTCACGCGAGGCTCGGTGCTGGACTGAATCGCATCAACGAAATCCTCAAGCTGCATCCGAAAGTAATCGCCGTCCTTAGGCGCGGGGCCACCGGAGATCTGATGCTCCCGTCCGCCGCGCCGGGGGCGGAACGTCACCACACGCGCTTCTCCTTCTCGCACCTCAAGCAATCCGTTCTCCCCGCAGATGCGCAGGCGGTTGGCGAGCGTATGGGTTCTCGAAAAAGTAATCTCCCCGGGCAATGAGCGTCCCTGCACCTGGCAGGTGACTATAATCCGGCAGTTGGCTTCCACGCCGCCGCGGCTGTCGTCCTCATAGCGGATCACGTCCGGCTGACCAAAGAGATACAGCAGGCGGTCCATGAAATGACTCCCGCTGACGACCAGGACTCCGCCTCCGGCACTGGAGCGTATTAAGTTGTAACCGGAGATCGTCTCCCAGCCGCGCGCCGTACCCGCCTCGTAGTCAAACGACGTGAGCTGACCCAGCAGCCCTTCCTCCAGCAACGTCCTGGTCAACTCCGTGCTGGGGAAAAACCGCGTCACGTATCCCACCGCCAGCACGACGTGGTTCGATCGCGCCGCCTCGCACAGTTCGCCACACTCCCCGGAGGTGGGGGCGAGGGGTTTCTCGCAGAGTACGTGAATCCCGCGGCGCAGAAACTGGAGCGCCACGGGGGCGTGCAGGGAGTTGGGGAGAGCGATGACGACCGCCGCCACCTGATCGAACAACTCGCGATAATCGGACGCGGCGGCCACTCGCAGCCCGAATTGTCCCTGCAGGTAACGGAGGCGCGCCTTGTTCGCATCGGCGAGTGCGACGAGGTCAACGCGGTCAGAGCGGAGCGCGGCTGGGAGATGGGCCGATTCGGCGATTGCGCCGCAGCCAACGATCCCCAGACGCAGACGACCCCGGGAGCCTGCGGTGCGACGCACGCTCGCGGACGGAGTAGGAATGACGTCGACCGTCGCCGGCATGCTGCTCATCGTGTGACACCCGGCAGACTCACAGGCACCCCTGCACGGGGTGCATGGTC
Organism: Candidatus Segetimicrobium genomatis; assembly: GCA_005882335.1. Classification (GTDB taxonomy): domain Bacteria; phylum Sysuimicrobiota; class Sysuimicrobiia; order Sysuimicrobiales; family Kaftiobacteriaceae; genus Telluricultor. Next base: position 66,149 of record VBAP01000060.1, on the reverse strand, counting down.
GCGGGCTCCAGAATCGTCACGGGAGTTCGACACACGGTCTTGCAACATCAGCGCATCGAGAAAATACTTGGTCGCCCAGTTGGGATAGCCGCCAGGCATGTACTCGCCCAGCACCGGGAAGGATCCCGCCAGCGCGCCGCTCAGGGCCGGGTTGGACGAGTGCACCATTTGCAACGCCTTGAGAAAGTCGACGATCCGGTCGGCGCCCTCGCGGTAGCATAGGTCGGCGGTGTGCTCGAAGAGCCGATAGAGTACCCCGGCGATCTGCGCGCTCCCGGTGAGGCAAGAGCTGGAGCATGCCGGCGTCCAGTCGGCGCGGAACCGGCCGTGCAGAAACCCCGTCGGGGTGATGCGCGCCAGAAGCGCCCTGGCCGTACGCTGGACAGACGCCACGAAGTCCTCTCGGCAGGCCAGGAGCCCGACTTCCAGGATGCCTTGCATCGCGTATCCGATGGTGTGGGTGAGCGGCGCCTCGGGCCGGTCCAGGCTATTGTGCGCGAACCATCCGTTTGGCGTTTGTTCGCCGACCGCGGCCTCCACTGCCCGGATCGCGGCGTCCATGCAGCGGTGCTCCCCGGTGAGCAGGCCAAAACGGTAGAGGGGCCATGCGCACAGACAGTTGTAGG
>VBAP01000060.1:0-65497 GCA_005882335.1 Candidatus Segetimicrobium genomatis | reverse complement strand
ATATCCCCGAGCAGGAACTCCGCGGCGCGCCGCGCGCCGTCCGCGATCTGTTTGTCCTCGCGCTCGAACAGTAGAGCGACGTAGCCTTGAAGCACCATGCCGGTGTTGAACACCGCGGGCCGCCGCTGCTCTGGCGGACACACCCGCCCTGCCTGCACCGCCCCCGTCGGCATCTGAATCGTCGTCTCCCAGAGGGCCATCCGCTGCGCCCGCTCTCGGATCGACGCATCGCTGTGGATGGCGGTGTATTCCAGCAACGAGGGAATGATGTACCCCGTGGTTTCGGGGTACGACGGAAGCCAGCCCGAGGTGCCGGCATCAGCCGGGAAGTAGCCGTATGCCACCCCGTCGTCCGGCGTCGCGTCCTGGGCCCGGAGCAACCATCCCACGGCAGCGTCCATGCGCTGGCGCGTCTGGCCTCGCACCGGCCGGACGCGACCGAGCAGGAAGTCCTCGTAACTTTTCACGACTACCGACGCAAAGGCTCGATTGGCGGGCCGGGCCAGCCGGCCGAGGCGTCCCAGGAAGCGAAGCGCCGCCCAATATTGCTCGCGGAGGCCACCGTGCCTGACTGAACCGGCCACATCTCGCCACACTGCCGATGGCGTCAGCGGACCCTCACCGCCCTGAGGGATGCTCATGGGCCGAGCCGCCACCTGACGTAGTCGAAACTCCACCAGTAGTTCTGGTCGAATTGCTTGGCGCCACCGAGCCACGCGTTCCTGACGCCCCCCGCGAAGATCTGATCGCCGCGATCACGGTATTGCATCTCACCGGTCTGTCGATAGAGAAACGCGTAGATCGGCGCGATGAGCAGGTTCAGGTCCGGGGCCGCGCCGCTGGCCTGGCAGCACAGTTGTTCCTGGTCCGGGAACTCGTACCACATGGCCTCGGCCGAGGGGATCCAGGCGTTGCTCCAGAGCCAGTCGGCCGCGCGCCGCAGGGCCGGGATGAGACGAGGGTCCCCAGTTTGCTCCCAGTCCCGGATCAGCGTGTGGGCGGTGAGTCCGACCATGAAGGGAGCCAGACGATTGGTTTCGACAGGATTCTGCTCCCAGGGACCCGGCCAGGCGAACCGTACAAACCACTGGTCCATGTGGTCGTAGGCCTGCGTGACGAGGTCGACCCGCCGCTGGCGCGGAGGCTCGCCAAGGGCCTCAGCGTTAATGTAGCTGAGGACCGCGAAGGCGACCTCCCGGCTGAAGTCCGCGCTGCGGGTCCACTCCAGCGGGGTGCCGTCTTTGGCGTAGGCCGCATTTTGAGAGAGTAAGACCGCAGCCTGTTGGGACGCCACCTGGCCCGTGTGGCGGTAATCCATCCGCAGGCCGGTGGTGTAGTTCACATGGCCGGCGGCGCCACCGTTGATGGGCAGGACATACTGATCGCGGTAGACTGCCTCGGCCAGTTGGCCACAGGTACTCCAGAATGGGTCGCCCGTGTAGTCGGCGATCTGGTAGTAGACGCGCCCGGCATCGTACTCGATGGCCCAGAACAGTTGCTCGAGGCTGAGAAGCTGCGTCACGGAGGCACAATGGACCTGACCGAAACTCAGCATCTGGGATTCCCAGCGGGCCAGCTCGGGGATGGGCGGCTCTGTCCCCCCGGCCTGAATAGAGATGCCCAGGGTGATGAGGGCGAGCCCCACGAGCACCGTGGCCACTCGCGCGGCATTAGTCGCTGTCCCGGCCATCACCGATCACCGCAGCGGCGCGCGTGTGGAGCTGCATACTCCCGGTGGTCCGCCGCCACTTCACGTAGTCGAAGCTCCATCGATAGTTCTGGTTGAAGTGTTTGCCATCGCCCAGCCACGCATATTTGACCCCGCCGGCGAAGATGCGGTCCCCGGTGTCCCGATACAAGGAGTCGCCGGTCTGATGGTAGAGCCAGGCATACGCCGGCGCGATCAGCAGATTCAAATCGGGCGACGCGGCGGACGTGTCCCGGCTGTCATACCAGAACGCTTCCTTCTCCGAGATCCACGCGTGCGCCCACAGCCAGTTCAGCGCCAGCTTGATCGCCGGCGGGATGCGGGGATCCCGCGTCTGCTCGTAGTACTTGATCAACGCCTCCGCGGTCAGGCCGGCCATAAACGGCGTGATCACCGGGGCGGTCCGTGCCCCAAACCACTGATCGAGATGTCCCAGCGCCTGCTCCACCAGCATCGCCAGGCGCGCCCGCCGCGGCGCTCCCACCGACTCGGCGTCGAGGTAGCTCAAGATCGCATAGGCCACCTCGCGGCTGTCCTCGGCGGGCATCGTCCAGGCGGGCGGCGTTCCGTCCCGCGCAAATGCGGCATTCTCGGCCAGCAGCATCACCGCGCGTCTGGACGCAGGATCACCGCTGCGCAGGTAATCCATAGCCAGGCCGCGGGTGAAGTTCCAGTGACCGGGGACGGCGCCCTGGGTCGGAAGCACGTATCGATCCCGATACACGGCCTCGGCCCGCTGTGCGCACGCGACCCACGACGCATCGTTGGTGTAATCAGCCATTTGGAAGAATACGCGCGTCCCGTCGTAATAGACTTGCGCCAGCAACTGGTCCGTGCTCTCCGGTCGTCCGAGCAGGTCGCACACGGTCCGGCCCACCGAGACCATGCGAGACTCCCACTGCTTGACCGCCGGGAGCGGGTCGGACTCGGCCCCCGCGGCAGGGCCGAAGGCCAGCCAACTCGCCAGCATCACACTCAGGATCCAGGCGGAGTTAACGGATCGCCGCGGTCTCATCGTCAATCGCCTCTTGCCACTGCCCGCGCGGCGTCGGCGAGAGCGCGCCGCACGCCGCGAGCGCCGTGCTCACCGTGCCAAACGCAAACTCACGCAACAGGCGGCGCAGCTTTTCCTCCATCCGCTGCAGGTTGGCGTAATGACGGAGCCGCCTCGGGAGCGGTCCCCCCAGCCTCGGCTGTCCAGGATCAAGTTCCCAGGGATGGAGGTAGACGATCGCCGGCTGGCGCTCCATGGAGTTGATCCGTCGAATGCCGGCCGCGATCAGGCCAGCGGGGAAGAAACGCAGGTACCCGCCGCCCGCCACCGGGATGTTCTGTCCGCACAGCCGGACGGTGGACAGCGGGAACTCCACGATGGCTCCGTTCGACCGCCGCACGACGTGTGGGAACCTCCTGGCCCCGGCGATCCCATAGCGGTCATGACGGATGGGAAAGATGCTCGAATCGTAGGCGAAGCCGAGCGAGGTCAAAATGTCGAGGCACCAGAGCGATCGGTCCACGATCGAGAAGCTCGCCGCTCGGAATCCACGGACAGGCGCTGCGGTGATGTCCTCGAGCACCTGCTTCGCGCGGATGATGTCGTCCCGGCACTCGGCCGGCGTCATCGAGTAGACTGGGCGGTGCCGGTAGCCGTGGGACGCCACCTCGTGGCCTCGGTTCGCAATCTCCTCGATCAGCCTCGGCCGCTGCTCCGCCTCCCACCCCAAGACGAAGAACGTCGCCTTCACCGCGTGCTCATCGAACAGGTCCAGCACCCGGTGGGTGTTGCGCTCGACGCGGCTCTCGTAGGCCGGCCAGGTCTCGAACCTGACGATGGACTGAAACGCGGATACCTGATAGTAATCTTCCACATCGACCGTCAGTGCGTTCAGCACAGGGTGACCGGCCGCGCCTGGCCCTATGACCAGCGGGCCGACCCTCCGAAGCGTTCGAACCATTCTGCGAGCATGAGGAGCGTCCACAGCACCGACCCGCGGGATCGCCCGGCGTCGTGCTCGCTCACCAACCGCCTGATCATAGTGGGCTGGACGATCCCAGCGTCGACCAGCGCACCCGTCAAGAGCCGCGCCTCGAGCCGGCCCCGCAGCTCGCCGCGGAGCCACTCGTCCACGGGCAGGCTAAACCCCATCTTCGGGCGCTCCAGGAACCCCGGCGGGAACAGCGGCCCGAAGAGTTTCTTCACAATACGCTTGGTCCCATTCCCATCGCGCTTGAGCCTGGCCGGCAGCGTCAGAGCCAGCTCGACGACATCGGTGTCCAGGAACGGCGATCGAGCTTCCAGCGCGTGGGCCATCGTGGCGCGGTCGACCTTCACCAGCAGGTCCTCGGGGAGGTAGGTGGTCATGTCCGTCAGCGTCATCGCCTGCAACAGGTCGCGCGCGCCCACCTGGCGATAGGTCTGCTCGAGGTAGGCCAGCGCAGCGCCGTCCACCCGCGCCGCGAACTGGGATGTGTAGAGTCCCGCCCGCACTGGCTCTTCCAGCGTCCGGCGGAGCGCCGCGAAACGAGCGGCGTCGTCGCGGCTGGCGAGATCGAGCCCCTTTGCGGCGCGGCGGGGAAGTGCATGAACCCACCGGCGTGCCGGGTCGCGACGCAGCACCGCCTGCGCCAGAGGAGGGATCCACTGCGCGGCCGCGGCCAGCCGGGCGCCGGTCGCATACCAGGGGTACCCGGCAAACAACTCGTCGCCGCCGTCGCCGTTCAAGGCCACCGTCACATGCCGGCGCGCGAGTTGGGCCACGTACCACACCGGCAGCGCAGACGCGTCGCCGAACGGCTCGCCGAAGCTGGCCACCAGGTCGGGCAGCACGCCGGCCGCATCGGGCTTCACAACGAACTCGTGGTGATCGGTGTTGAACAGCTCAGCCACACGACGGGCATGAGGGAGTTCGGTGTACTCCTCGCGATCGAAGCCGATAGAGAAGGTGCAGACCGGCTTGGAACTCAGGCGCGACATCAGGGCGACGACCACGCTCGAGTCGACGCCGCCGCTCAGAAAGCACCCCACGGGGACGTCGGCCACGAGCCGGAGCCGGACGGCCTCCTCCAGGGCGTGGACCAGCCGTTGCTCTGCGTCCGCCGCGAGCGCCACGGTCTCCTGTGGCGGGCTCCAGTAGCGACTGAGAGTGACGGCCCCGCGCTCGACCACGAGGAGGTGCGCCGCCGGTAGCTTTCGCACGGCGTCGAGGATCGTCGCCGGGCTGGGGATGTACGAATGCGACAGGTACAGGTCGATCGCTGCCGGGTCGAGTCGCCACGGCAGATCGGGAAGTTGAAAGAGGGCTGTGATCTCCGAAGCGAACGACAACAGCCCCCCCTGCTCCACGTAGTAGAGGGGCTTTTTCCCGATGGGGTCGCGGGCGGCGAGGAGCCGTCCCTGCCGGTCATCCCACAGCAAAAATGCAAACATGCCCCGCAGTTCCCTGACACAGTCCACGCCTCGGTCTTCGTAGAGGTGCACGATGACTTCGGTGTCGGAACGAGTCGTGAAGCGATGTCCGGCTTTCTCCAAAGCGGCGCGCAGGGAGGCGAAGTTGTAGATTTCGCCATTCAACACTACGGCGATGGAGCGGTCCTCGTTAAAAATCGGCTGGCCGCCCGAAACCAGGTCGATGATGCTCAAGCGACGGTGTCCCAGCGCAGCGCGGCCCGCGGGAGCAAGATACTCGCCCTCGCCGTCTGGCCCGCGGTGGGCGAGCGCCCGTGTCATCGCGCGGACGGCCGCAAGATCGACGCCCCGGTCGCGCTGCAGAGCCACCTGTCCGGCAATCCCGCACATGTTGTCAGCGCACCTCGGCGGATCGATCCGTAAGGCGTATCTCCGCGAGCGTGCCGCGGTCGGTGTGGTGTTGGAGCATGTCCTCGTAGAGGGTCAGGATCCGCTCCGCTCGCGCCCCCAGGGAGAAGTTGCGGTTGATGCGTTCGCTCGCAGCCCGACCCATAGCAGCGCAGCGGGCCGGATCGCGGAGGAGCGTCAGGGTGGCTTGGGGCAGGGCGGGAGCGTCTGCGGCGGCGACGAGCCAGCCGGTGACGCCGTCGTCAATCACCTCTGGCACCCCGCCGACACGGGTCCCGACGACTGGCCGTCCGTGCGCCATCGCCTCGAGGACGACGTTGGGCAGGCCTTCGCTGAGCGAGGGCAGCACCAACAGGTCGATCGCCGCATAGATGCGATCCATGTCCCGGCGATAGCCCAGGAAATGGATGACATTCTGCATTCCCAGCGCCGCGACTCTACCGCGCAGCCGTCCCTCCTCTGGTCCCTCTCCGACAATCAGCCCTCGTACCCCGGGAACGGCGCGGGAGACTTCCGCCATGGCGTCCACAAAGTACCCCTGTCCCTTCTCAGGGCTCAGGCGTCCCACCACGGCGAGCACGGGCCCGTCAGATGGAAGCCCAAGCTCGTGTCGCACCTGGCTCACACCGACCTGACCCATCTGGGGGATCTCCACCGCATTGTGAATCGTCACCAGCCGTGCGGGCGGGCACCCAGTCCGCACCATCGCGGTCCGTCGGGCTTCGGAGACTGCGACCACCTGGTCGGCCCGACGGAGCAGCACAGAGTCTAGCGCGAGGTACAACCGCATTCTGGTTCCCTCATCCGTCGGTCCGTGGTTGAAGGCCACCCAGGGGATTCCCAGAGACCGGCGGATAGCGAAACCGAGGAGATCGGCCTTGTACCCGTGCGTCTGCACGAGATGCGGGCGAAGGACGCGCGCCAGTCGCAGCGTCCGGCTCACCAGTGACACGTCGTATCGGTACCGTTCCCGGACCACCTCCACCCGGATGCTGCGGCGCCGGCATTCATGCTGAAACTCGGTGCCCTCGGCGCCCCGCTGGAAGGCGACGACAACAGGGTCAACACGACCGCGGACAGATTCGCAGAAGTCCAGGACGCCCTTTGCGGGCCCGGACACCCGGCGAGCGTCGATGACGATCATCACCCGCATGAGAGATCTCACAGCACGGCGGCGAGTTCCGCGGCGCGAGAGGCCCAGGTCTGATTCCGCACGCTCGCCATCCGCCGAGCCACGAGTGAGGGGTCTTCGGATAGGCAGCGCTCGATCTTGAGAACAAACTCGTCGGCGGAATCGGCAATCTGCAGCAGCGACCCGAACTGGAGCGCCTCAGGGACCCGCGCGGACACGATCGGCTTCCCCGCCGCCAGGTACTCCCGGAGTTTCACCGGGTTCGCATAGGTCAGTGCCGGCACAACACGGTACGGCATCAGACACACGTCGAACGCCCGGAGGTACGCGGGGATCTCGTCATGGGGGCGCTCCCCCAGGTAGTGGATGTTGGCCCGGTGTGGGAGCAGCGGCGTGTAGACGCTGGTCGGACCCAGCATCACCACCGACCACTCCGGCCGCCGCGCGGCGATCGTGTCGATGATGTCGAGGTCGATCAAGTTTCCGATCAGCCCGTGGAATCCGATCACTGGCCGGGGCAGCGCCTGAAGCTCGTCTGGGATGGGCGTCGCAGGATCTGCCGCCTTGGCGAAACCCTCGACGTCCACCCCATGCGGCAGATAGACCACGTGCGAATGCAGCCCCGACTTGGCCTCGAAGAGCGCCCGAGACGTTGTCACTACCACGTCGACGGCCGCCAGCAGCCTGGTCTCCAACGCCTTCGCCAGCTGGGGTTGCAGTTCGGGACGCGTGGTGTATTCGTCGGCGCAATAGTACACTCGCCGTACGTCCCGCATCTGTTCGAACACTTCCGCTACGGCCGGATAGGTGGTCATCAGCGAATACCGGGAGAACCCGTGGCGCCGGGCCAGGCTGCGGATAGCCCGCCGCAGGAAGCGAGCGTTCACGTCACGGACGAGCGCGGAGCGGTACCACGGCATGACCAGCGGCGTGTAGACCATCAGGTTCGGATCCGGCCGCTGCACGCCCCTGGCCGCGGCGCGCACCTTGCCCATGACTCGGGCCACGTCTTGTGAGCTGAGCCGGGGGGTGCGCCAGCCCAGAGAGTTGATCCAGATGGTGGGATGCCGCCCCCAGTCCTCGCCGAAACAGATCAACTCGCGAAACGCAGTCACTTTATAGCGAAGCGACGGTCAGGGTCGTGCTTCCGCAGCGGTCCCAGGAGGACGCTGTAATTGTCGACGACCCGGGGGCAGCCCCTGTGGCCAGCCCGGTCGTGTCGATGGTCGCGACGCCGGGATCGCTGCTCGCCCACGTCACCCGGCTCCCGATGACGGTCACAGGCACAGAGGACTGCGTTGTGGTCCCATCGCCCAGTTGCCCGTAATCGTTGCTGCCCCAGCACTGCACCGCCCCGTCACTGAGCAGGGCGCAGGTGTGGATGTTCCCGGTCGTGATGCTGGTGGCCGCCGTCACACCAGAGACCGCCACCGGAGTGAAGGCAGGGGTCGTGCTGCCGTTGCCGAGCTGCCCGTAGTCATTGCTCCCCCAGCATCGAAGAGCGCCGCCGGACAGCAGCGCGCAGGTGTGCCACTCGCTGGCCGAGACTGCGGAGGTGGGATCAAGTCCAACAGGCTCAGTCGGTATGGCCGACCCCGCAGCGGTGCCGTTGCCAAACTGGCCATAAGCGTTCCATCCCCAGCACCGCACCGTCGCCTCCGACAGCACGGCGCAGGTGTGCATGAACCCGCTGCTCGCCGCGACCGCGGTGGAGATGCCCACGACGACCGTTGGAACCGGCACGGCGCCACCGGCCCCCATGCCCGCGGCGACGGCCGACGGGGTAAACGTGCCGTTCCCAAGCTGTCCGTTATCGTTCCGTCCCCAGCAGCGCATGGACCCATCCGCCAGCACCGCGCAGGTGTGGTAACCGCCCGCGCTGACCGTGCTCGCGGTATAGATGCCGGTGACCTGGGTGGGAGTGGCAGAGGCTAACACGGTCCCGTTGCCGAGCTGCCCGAGGTCGTTCCATCCCCAGCAACGGACCGACCCGTCCGCCAGCACCGCGCAGGTATGGAAGGCGCCGGCGGAGACAGCGGTCGCCGTGGTGATTCCTGCGACCTCTACGGGGACGGTGGACGAATGGGTTCGCGTCCCATTCCCCAGCTGCCCGAAGTCATCGGCCCCCCAACACAGGATTCTGCCATCAGCAAGCAGCGCGCAGGTGTGATAGCCTCCCGCGCTCACCGCGATGGCGGTGGCGATGCCGGGAACGGCCAGTGCTGTGGGGGACGACACGCTGGTTCCGTTCCCCAGCTGCCCGTAGTCGTTCCGCCCCCAGCAATGCACGGTGCCGTCCGCGAGAAGTGCGCAGGTGTGAAATCCACCCCCGGACACCGCGATGGCGGGGCTGACCCCGCTCGCGCTGAACTGCTGGGTCTGCCCCACGGTGATCGTGGGGGTGTCCGGGGTCACGACGAGCGACCCGGCGGCGTTGACTCCCCCCACAGGCCACCCAAAGACGATCACACCCAGGAGCAGCAACCTCAGGCACGTCTTCACGTCATTTCCTCCTCACGAATGAGTCTGGCATCGTCTGGCTGTGGTGATGGTGTCCGTTCTGGCGAGCGGGAAGCCGAGGGCTTCTTGCAGAACCACCACGCCCTCCTCCACCGCCGTCGCAGCGCACCGAGCGACAGCCCCTCGATCTCCATGATCAGGTCGAGCGGCCGCGTGTCGCCGCTGGCCCCGACCCTGGGCAGGTCGAAGGGGTCCGATGCGCGGGTTACATAGCCTCCATGGGCCGAGAACATGGCCCGATACCCTGCCTGGCGGACCAACGCGGTGACTCCCGGGCGGATATTCGTCTCGCGTCCAAACGGGAAGGAAAAGAGCGTCACCGGGCGGCCGGTCATCGCCTCCAGGTCGCGCTTGCTCTGGGTCAACTCTGTCGCGGCGGTGTCGTCACTCACCTGGCCCAAATCGACATGATTGACGGTGTGCGAGCCGACCTCGAAGCCGCAGGCGATCAGTTCCCGCACCTCCTCGGGATGCAGGTTCTCGAAGATCCATGGGCCGGATTCATCGTGCGGAAACCGTCGTTGCGTCCCCACATAGCCAGATGACACAAACAGCGTGGCCGGGGCGGCGAGGGCGCCGAGCACGGGCCTGGCGTTCACGAACACATCTCTGTAGCAGTCGTCGAAATGGATGGTCACCGCGTTGGTTTGGAACATTTGCCCGCCACAGACCTTGGCCACAAGCACCGAGCTCGGAACCATGGCATAGGACTTGCGCAGGACCATCATGTGCTCTGCGAATCGGCGCACGTCCGTGGTCAGCGGGTCATCGGCCAGATCGTTCACCCGGTGATACAGGAGGATGCAGGCGCGGCTTTTCCCACGGATTCTCCGCACGGTGCGAAACAGCGATGGTAGGCCCGCGTAGTACAAGAGGAGGTAATACGCCGTCTTGAGCGCGTGCATCCAGATCGCCTGGCGCTCCCGCATCGCTGGGAGCCGCCGCGCCAGCTCCTTCCGCTCGCGGCGGGTGGGTGCAGTTCGTACCGGCCACCGGCCGGCAGGCTGCGCCTTCGGGGTGACCACCCCGTGCGCGAGCGCCACGACGGACTGCACGAGCACCTCGCGGCCCCGGGCCTCGAGCCTCCGTTTGAGGGTCTCGGGTGTGTCTCGGTCGTGGACGGAGAGGGTTTCCTCTGCCACGATATCGCCTGTATCGAGGCCGTCGTCAACCAGGTGCACGGTCACGCCGGCGCTGAGGTACCCGTCATACAGCTCCCAAAAGCCGGGGGGCATCCCCCGGTACTGAGGGACCTTGCCGAGATGAAGGTTCAGACAGCCGATGCGGGGGACGGAAAATGTCGACCGTTTCAGGATCCTGGTACCAATCACGACACCCAAATCCGGAGTCAGGCGCCGGAGGATCTCGGCGGCGATTGCACTATTGAGGTTGTCTACACGAAAGACCGGAATCCGATGCAGCATGCCGAGCTGATCAAGGGTCAGGGCCTGACCGGGAAACGCCGCGGCGAACAGCGTGGAAACCTCTGACTTGGGCACCACGCCGGCAGCGAGCCGTTCCAGCCAGTCGGTGATCGCACCACACCACCGAAACCAGAGGTAGGACCACCCTTGTCGTCGCACATTGCGCCGCAGCTTGCGCAGCCGGGCTTTGACAGAGACGCGTCCGGAGTCGATCATGATGCCGGCCACCTGCGCCTCCGGGAGGTGCGCCAGGGTCGAGACGATCGAGCAGGTAAGCGGGGAGTCTTGTCCGGTCAGGATGACCACTTTGAGCGACTCAGGCATGGCGGGCCACCTGTGCGGTCGGGCCGACCCACTGCGCCTGCCCACCCGCGGCTTCTTCCACCGGGACGGCACTCGGGTGGCGACGCTCGACCTGCACCCGCAACGCGGTGGCCACACCGACCAGGAAGTAGAGGATGGCCGCGTACGCCTGCGACAGCGTGAACCCGACCACCAGGTAGGCGTAGAGCGAGATCTCTACCGCCGCCGCGATCCATTCCAGCTCGCGCAGTCCGGGGTCGGCCTGCGCCGCCCGAAGGGTCTGCCGGACATTGCCGATGCTAAACATGAGCAGCATGACAAAGAGGACGAAGCCGGTCAGGCCCAGCTCGCCCGCGAGCTGGAGAAACGAGTTGTGCGCTGTGACCCATCCGCCGTTGCGGCCATATCGAAATCCGGCGGCCGTCTCGTACATGCCGATCCCCACACCGGTCAAGGGATGCTTGGATAGGAGCCCGAGCCCCCTGGACCAGATCTCCAGCCGGGGTCCGATCCCACGCTCCACATATCCCACGCCCGTCGGGTTCCAGATCGAATCCATGATGTCCCAGTAGGCGGCGGGGGCCACCACGGTGAGCGCTGCGACGATAGTCGTGCTGACGAGCAGGCGCGCCCCGGCCGACCGCAAGCGGCGGATGAGCAGGAGTGAGACACAGGCCAGTCCGATGAAGCCGCCGCGCGACACCGTTTTGATGACGGTGAGCACACAGATCACCGCGACGCCTGCCGCGCCGAGCCGGCCCCCACCTTTGAGCGAGGCCGCGCCCAGGGCCGCCAGCGGCAATGTGACCACCATGATCATGGCCACATCGTTGGGATCGTATGTGGAGCTGGCGTACGCCCTGGCGACGGTGTACTCCAGGGACGTCTTGACGGATGCCCCGCCGAGCGTGAAGATCCCCAGGACGCCCACACCCACCAGCACAGCCCAGACGAGCTTGCGGGCCACCGCAGGATCCGCGGCGAGCGCCACGACGAGCAGAAACAGGACGATGACCTTGCTGTAGCTATCCAGCAGGAAGCCCAGACTCCCACCCGGCCAGACGCTGAAGGGGACCAGCAGGAGAGCGAGGCCGCCCAATCCGAGCACGATCCGCACCTCGCGCTGCGCCAGCACCGGTTGTCGTTTCCCCCGCGGTGTCAAGAGCGCCAAGATCACACACGCCACTCCCATCAGAAAGACGATCCGGAGAGGCGCCAGAAACTCGAAGAGCTCCTGGATCCGACCGACCGCAAACGCGGTCAGCATGTATAGCAACGCGTACGCCATCAGCGGGTCCGGGGGGGTGTGATGTCTGAGTCGCCCAACGTGGGCAGATCGTAACCGCGGGCCGCATACACCGACGCATAGAGAGCCTGATACTGTTCGACAACCCGTGTCAGGCTATAGGCCGATTCGACCAGCCGGCGGGCTGCGGCACCCATGGCTGCGGCCCATGCCGGGCGGTCGAGCATCATGCTCATGGCGTGCGCGAGCGCAGGCGCATTACCGGGCGGCACCGTCATGCCGGTGACTCCGTTGGTCACCACGCGGGAGATCTCCCCGACCGCCGTCGCCACGACCGGGCGCGCGCACGCCATCGCCTCGAGGATCGAGAGGGGCAGCCCCTCGCTGGATGACGACAGCACAAAGACGTCGAAGTGCGGCAACAGGTCCGGCACATCCTCTCGCACGCCAAGGAAATCCACGCGCCCTTCCACCCCAAGCTCCGTCGCCGCGCGTTCCAGCTCACGACGCTGGGAGCCGTCGCCGACGATCACGAGCCGAACATCCGGATGGGCATCCGCCACCGTCCGGAATGCCTGCAAGAGACTCACCTGATCCTTTTCCGGTTCCAGCCGCGCCACATGGCCGATCAGCCGATGGTGTGGCCGGAGTCCCAGGGCATCGCGGGCCCGCCGCGGCTCCGGCTGATAGCGAGCCACGTCCACCCCGTTGGGAATGACGGTGATCCTGGCGGCGGGAAGTCCCACGCCGTTGACGAGAAACGTCTTGACATCGTCTCCAATCGCCACGATGTGATGGCAGAGCGGCGCCATGAGACGCAGCAGCCATCTGGCCCGCGGCGGCCGCAGCGAGAAGTGCTCGTGTTCCACGTGCACGAGCGCCGCGCCGGCCAGCCGGGCCCCGATGGCGCTGTAGACCAGTTGCTTGAGGTGATGCGTCTGCACCACGTCCACCTTGTTGTCCCGGAAGAGGCGGTACAACTTCGGGACGACACGCCACTGAAACCCCGGCCCGCATCCGATGATGTGGAACGGGATCGCGGCGTTGTGGAGGGTCCCGGCCAGTGGCCCCCCGTGCGCCAGCGCGCAGATCGAGGAGCGATTGCGGCGCGGATCGAGCCGCAGGGCGAGGTCACAGGCCAGGCGCTCAGAGCCCCCCAGGACGAGGGAGTACACGACCTGCATGAGGTGGGCGGATTTCGCAGAGTCCATCGTCCACATCATCTGGCCTCACCGGCCTGCGGCCGACTCTCGGGCCTGGGCGCGGCGGTCGCTCCTCCTGCAAACACTTCAGCGAACCGGCCGGCCAGGATCCGTCTGTCGAAGGCGGCCACGGCAGCCGGGTCCGGCGCCGGAAGCTCCGTCCCATCCGCCCACCGCCGATAGGCCTCGCGCAGCGCGGTGATAAGGCCTATCTGGTCGGCAGGGTCAATGACCCATGTCCCGGCCGTCCTCCGCAACAGCCGCGCCACGGCCCCCTCCGGCGCCAGCGCCAGAACGGGACGGCCCGCCCGCAGATATTCATAGGTCTTTCCGGGAACCTGCAGGGTCAATCCCTCGGCCAGCAGGAGCAGGAGATCGGATTGTGTCATGCGACGCAACGCGTCGCTGCTGCGAAGCGGTCCGGTCAACCGCACGCAGTCGGAGAGCCCACACTCCGCCGCGAGGTCACTCACGCGGCGGCCGTCGGCTACGTCGCAGCGTCCCAGCAAGTCGATGCGGATTCGCTCGCGATCCACCTCTCCCGCATCGATCAACGCCCGCAGGGCCCGAAAGAGCGGCGCCGGCGTCCGCCGATCATACAGCGTGCCGGCATAGGTGATGACAAACGAGCCGCCCTCCGCGGCGTCGCTGCGGTCCCCGCCTGCCAGTTCTTCCCACTCTACTCCGTCGAACCCATTTGGGATCGTGACAAACTTGCTGGCGTCGGTCTGCGCATGGACGCGGCGGAGCAGCGCGGCGTGCTCTTCGGTCACGCACACCACGGTGTCTGCCCTCGTCACGACCATGCGTTCCAGCGCTGCCTCCAGCCGCCGGGACTGCGCGCTGACGGGTTTGAACCTCGCCATCTCCACGCGTGACATGACCCACGGATCACGAAAGTGCGCGGTCCAGGGCAGACCGCTGAGGCGCGCCAGCATCAGGCCGACCAGATGACTGGTCCATGGTGGTCCGGAGGAGATGAGGTGTTCGACCCGGTGACGTCGAATGGCCCGCCACCCGGCCAGGACTGCTGCGGGAATCCACCCCGTGAAGGCATCCGGCACCGCCAGGAGGGACAGCGCCCAATAGCGCAGCCGGCTGCGTCGCCGGGACTCGTCCGGCAGCCCCTCATCAACCGGCTCCACCTGGATCGATCTCCCCCACGACCTGAGCGCACGATACATCGCGAACGGGTGCGGCAGCACCGCGGTGCGAATCTCCGTCCCCCGGCGGATCCCCTCCGCCTGCCGCCCGCGGTCGGGGTGGGGCTGACGCACGGTGAGGACGATGGGCGTCCATCCGTAGTCTGGCAGGTAACGCGCGATCTGTGCGCACGCCTGGGCCCCCATCTCCTCAGACGGAGGATAGAGATAACTGATCACCAGCACGCGGCCTATCACGGTCAGGGGGTGACCTTGAACAGATCGAGCCAGATGCAAAAGACCAGCAGCCGCCAGAGCTGCAGATACTCCCGGATGCCGGCCCCCTCGGACAGCTGCAGGAGGGCCTGCACCTGCTGCGGATCGAACAGACCGCTCTCGCGGACCAGACGCGACCCGAGCAGGTCCCGGGCCATGGATCTGAGATCCTCTCGAAGCAGCCGCTGCAGTGGAACGGGAAATCCGCGTTTCGGCCGCTCGATGATCTCGCGCGGAATCTTGCCTTGGAACGCCCGCCGCAGCGCGTACTTGGTGATGAGGTTCCGGCGCCCGTTCATCCTGATCTTGAGGCGTACGGGGAGGCTGGCCGCGAACTCGACAAAGGTGTGGTCCAGAAACGGCACGCGCAGTTCCAGCGAGTGTGCCATCGTCATCTTGTCGGCCTTCAGCAGCAGATCGTCCGGGAGCCACTGCGTGGTGTACACGGAGAGCAGCTGGTCTACGAACTCGAAGGACGCGGCCTGACGATAGGCGTCCACCGCCACCGCCTCGGAGCGCGGCCAGCCGTCTTCGCGCATTCGAGGTCCATAGAGTTGCCGCTTCCCCTCCTCCGAGAACACGTTGCCTCCCATGTAGGTGGGCACCAGTTGGAGGTAGTGTGAGAGCGGACGGTCGGCCAGGTCGAGATGCCGGCGGATCCGCGAGGAGCGGAGGAGTCCGGCGTTCAGCGGCTCCAGGAGTCCACGGCGGACCGGGGCGGGAATCTTGCGGAACCACCGCGCTCGGGCCACGCCGCGGAAGTCCGATGCCGAGGAGTAGCCGCCCAGGAGCTCGTCGCTGCCCTCCCCAGAGAGGACGATGGTAACGTGATCGCTGGCCAGCCGGCTGACGGCGTAGAGGGGCACGGAGGATGGATCGGCCATGGGTTCTTCCATTGACCAGATGTAGTCGCGGAGGCCGCGAACGAAGTCCTGCCTGGTCATGGCGATCTCGTGATGGTCGGTGGCAAAGTGTCGCGCCGCGAGCCGGGCATAGCGGCGTTCATCGTAGCCCTCGCCGTCGTCGGCGAACGCGACCGAAAAGGTCTTCACCTGGCCCACCAGTTCGGACACGACGGCCGCGACCGCGGTCGAATCGAGCCCTCCGCTGAGCATCACGCCGAGGGGGACTTCCCCGACGAGGTGGCTGCGGGTGACGGCCACGAACCGGTCGTGGAACTCCTCGATGCACGCCTCCTCGGACAGCGGGAGCTTTCGGGAATAGTCGAGTCGCCAGTATCGCTCCTGCCGCGTTTCGGCGCCGTTCGCCACGAGGAGGTGGCCGGGTTCGAGTTTCTGCACCCCCTCAAACATCGTCTGGGGAGCCACGGTGTACTGAAAGCTGAGATAGTCATGCAGGGCCCGCCGGTTCAGCCGCGGCTGAATGGTGGGCAGGGCCAGCAGCGCCCGGATCTCCGAGGCGAAGGCCAAAAACTC
Organism: Candidatus Segetimicrobium genomatis; assembly: GCA_005882335.1. GTDB lineage: Bacteria > Sysuimicrobiota > Sysuimicrobiia > Sysuimicrobiales > Kaftiobacteriaceae > Telluricultor. The sequence goes on along the minus strand of VBAP01000060.1, from coordinate 49,294 downwards.
TCCTCCGCGATAGTAATAGAGAGGCTTGATGCCGAGGCGATCGCGGGCCAAGAGCAGGCGCGCCCGGCGCTTGTCCCAGAGGGCGAAGGCGAACATGCCCCGCAGACGCTCCACGCACCGTTCCCCCATCTCCTCGTACAGATGGACGATGACCTCCGTGTCGCCGGAGGTCTTGAAGCGATGCCCCTTGGCGAGGAGTTCCTCCCGCAGGTCGGCGTAGTTATAGGTCTCGCCGTTGTAGGTGATCCATATGGTCCCATCCTCGTTGTCCACCGGCTGGTGCCCGGCCGCCAGATCGATGATGCTCAGCCGCCGGTTGCCGAGCGCGACAGGGCCGTCCAGGTAGATGCCGCCGTCGTCCGGGCCTCGATGGAGCATGGCCCGATTCATCGCCTCGATGAGGTCGCGATCCGGCGAGCGACTCGGATCATAGCAGAGGATACCGGCGATTCCGCACATGGTTGTGGGTTGCAGTCACGCCCTGCCGCTGCGGGACAGGCTACCTGCCGCTGATCCGACTTAGCGTCATCGAGGGATCGCTCCGGGTCTGGGGGAGCGATGCGCCATCCCGCCGCGGCGAGCGCCGTCGCCTCTCGTAGGCCACCACGCGGTCGATCATTTCGGGCAGCTGCACCTTCGGCTCATACCCGATGTATCGCTTCAACTTTGCAATGTCGGGCACACGGCGGGGCATGTCTTCGAAGCCCTCTTCATAGGCTTGGTCATACGGGATGTGCACGATCTCGGAGGAGCTGCCGGTGGCTGCCTTCACCTGTCTGGCCAGGTCCTCGACAGTGGTCTCCACGTCCTGCCCCACGTTGAACACCTCCCCCACCGCGCCGGCACACTCGGCCAGCTTCATCAGCGCCCAGACCACATCGCTGATGTACGTGAAGCTGCGGGACTGTCTCCCGTCCCCGAACACGGTGATCGGCTGGCCGTTGAGGGCCTGGGTGACGAAGGTCGGCAGCACCATCCCGTACCGGCCGGTCTGGCGGGGGCCCACCGTGTTGAACAATCGGGCCACGACGACCGGCAGATGTCGCTCCTTCCAGTAGGCGAGGGCCAGAAATTCGTCGATCGCCTTGGAGCAGGCATAGGACCAACGCCCCTTGACCGTCGGCCCCAGGACGAGATCGTCATCCTCTTTGAAGGGCACCCGGACGGTCTTCCCATACACCTCCGAGGTCGACGCGATCACGACCTTTTTCTTCTTTTTGTCCGCCAGCTCCAAGAGCACTTCCGTGCCTCGGATGTTCGTCTGGATGGTGCGTACCGGGCTCTCCACGATCAAGCGCACCCCCACGGCCGCGGCCAGGTGGAACACGGTGTCGCATCGATCCACGAGCTCGGCCAGCACCGGGACGTGCATGATCGAATCGACCATGTAGTGGAATCGCTCGCGGGCTTTCAAATGCTCGATGTTTTCGATGCTCCCGGTGGAGAGGTCATCGATGGCGTAGACGTCAGCTCCCGAGTCGAGCAGCGCTTCGGCAAGATGAGACCCGATGAATCCTGCCCCGCCCGTGATCAGCGCGGTCGGCGGCGCCGCTCCCCACTCCGGTTGTGGCATCAGCGGTCTCGACCCCCTCTGGGATGTCATTTGCGGTGGGACAGCAGAGATGGAGCGCGCTGGCCCGCGAAGGTTTTTCCCCACATCATGCGGTGCAGGGCCACGACTCCGGCTGCGTGCGCCATGCAAAAGTAGTAGGGCGCGGCCACCAATGCGCGGCCCCAGCGCCGCAGGCGAGGGAGCGCCCCCAGCAGCGCCGCGGTAAAGAACACGGTCTGCGCGGCGAAGACGGCCCTGTACCCCGCAGAGGAAACCAGCCACAGATTGCTCAGGTACATGCCCAGGAGCAGCAAGGGCGTCACCAGGCGGAGCCCCTTATGGGACCACAACTGAAAGACCAGGAAGGGTTTCCGCAGCCAGCCTCCCCGTTTCCACAACAGCGCCATCTGCTGGTAGTTTCCTGCCGCAAGAGAGACGCGCCGCGAAAAGCCGGTCATCTCCCCCGCATCCTCGGTCGCCACCGCCCGGATGTCGTACACCGACCGGTAGCCCTTCATCAGGATGATCACCGGCAGGATGAAGTCCTCGTTCCTGGTGCCCGCTTCGAGAGGCTCGAACAACTCCCGCCGGATGGCATACAGCGCTCCGTGAGCCCCCAGCATTGAGCCGAGCCGCGCCTCAGCATGGCGGATGAACGTCTCATAGCGCCAGTAGACCGCCTCCGCGCCGCCGCTGCCCTGTCGATCACCTGGGACGACTCGATAGATCCCGCTCACACATCCCACGCGGGTATCGGCGAAGTTGCTGGCGAGGGCCCGCAGGCTCCCGCGATCGAGCATGGTCGATGCGTCCGAGAACACCAGAATCTCTCCGGAGGCCATCGCCACCAGATCGTTGAGGACGGCCGCCTTGCCCCGCCGTTGCTGGTACACTACCCCCCGAAGCAGGCCGGCGTTCCCAGCCTCGGCAATCAGTTCGGAGGTCCCATCGGTGGATCCGTCCGAGGCCATGAACACTTCGAGCTGCTCCCGAGGATAGTCGAGCTGAGTGCAGTTGTGGATCTTCGCCCGGACCACCGCGCCCTCGTTGTACGCGGGCACCAGCAGGCTTATCCTCGGCGTGATCTCCTCCCGGAGATGGGGGCGCCCGCGCAGCCGCCCCAGGAGGTAGACCAGCACGGGGTAGCCCAGATACCCGTAGGCGATCAAGGCCACGCTGGACCAGAACACCAGCACCGCACCCTGCGGAGTCATCCCAGGCTTAGGCCTCCACCGATCGATGCGGCAGTGACCGGAGGGACGGCCTCCGGGGAAACAGCCACCCGATGACGTCTGCGACCTCACGGGCGGGGGATCCATTCCACCGCAAGATGGCCACGGCGTAGACCAGGGCGCCGGAAACCACCGTGAGGACAAGCCGGCCGAGTCGTGCCAGAGAGTCCGACGCCGGTACGGCCCCATGCAGCGCCGAGACCACCGCGGCCATGACCAGTGTGGCGCCCATGATCGGCCACAACTGGTGCGCGACAGTCTTCCAGTCTAGTGCCAACTCCTTGAACGCTTCGTGCGCCATCCAGACCATGATGATCGGGTATACGACGACCAGGGCCAGGGCGACCCCCAGCGCCCCACGCTGCACCGCTCCGATCCAGTACGCGAACGGCATGATCAGGAGCAGCGCGCCTGTCCACCAGAAAAGAAACGCGGGGCGGTAGCGCGCGAAGAGAATCGGAGGGAGCAGCGCGTCGAGCGAACGGATCAGACCGAAGAGTGCGAGCACACGCAGCAGCGGCACCATAGGCTGCCACTTGGCGCCCAGCGCGATCAGGACCAGATCGTCGGCGATGAGGGCGGCCCCGATGCATCCCGGAATCGTGAAACACGCCACGAGACGGAGGCCGCGCAAGAACGACGCGCGCAGTGCGCTGCGATCGGCCTGCAGGCCTGCCATCACGGGCATGGCCACCTGATTCACGACGACCGTGATGTTGACGACCGGAAGAATCGCCAGTGTTTTCGCCATGGTGTAGAAACCGAGGACCACGCCTCCGGCCACCCTCCCCAGCACAAAGTTGTCCACTTGCTCATACACGGCCCATGAGGCCCGGGCGCCCAGGGATCCGAACCCATACCGGATGAGCGCGCCGAGCCGCCGGCTCCCCATCTGCACGCCCGGCCACCACCGCACGAACCTGAAGACGGCCAGCAACTGCACGAGTGGCAAGACCAGGGCTCCCACCACAAGCGCCCACACCCCTGCCCCGTGCCAGGCCATGCCCAGGACAACGGGGAGTGTGAGCAGGACGGCGACCACCTCGGCCTGGGAGATCTTGTCGATCTGCATCCGCTTGCGCAGGAGACCCTCCGGCACGAGCCGTAGGGCGACCAGGGGGAGGGTGAGCCCCCCGACCCGCAGCACCTCGGACAGCCGGGGAGTCGCAAACCACGCCGCGATGGAGGGCGAGGCGGCAGCGAGGGACAGATAACCCGCGCCGGCCAGGGCCATGGACAGCCAGAAACAAAAGTTCAACTCCATCGCTTCCAGATCGGGAAACTGAATGATCGCGGCGCCCAGCCCGAGTTCGGCCACAAGCGCCAGCGTGCTGGTCCAGATGGTCGCCAGCGCCATCAACCCATAGTCGGTGGGGCTGAGCATTCGGGCGACCAGCAGCGTAGATAGGAGGGACACCCCCTGCACAAGACCGCGGGACCAGACCAGCCAGAACACTGAGCGGGCCAGCCGTTCTCTCATCCCCCGTACACCCAGGGCGACGCCGCGACGGTCAGCGGCTCAAAGGATCCGGGACACTTCGCCTCGACCACTTCCATGATGACGACCGCGTGATCGCCCCCGGCGTCGACGATCCGCACCACACGACACTCCACCCAAGCGCGCAGACGCGGGAAGAGGGGCGCCCCGGTCACACCGTCGGTGAACGGCTCCCCGTTGATCTGGCCGTCGGTGACCTGGGTGGGAGAGAAGAATTTCAGGGCCACTTCCTGTTGGTCCGCCCCGAGGACATGCACCGCCGCGAATCCGCTTCGGGTCAGGCACTGGAACACGTTGCTGGCCGGCCGCACTCCCACCATGAGGAGCGGGGGCTTGAACGAGGCCTGGGACAACCACGTCAGCGTCGCCACGCCGTAGTGGTCGCCGTCCCGCGCCGTCATCACGAACATCCCGTTGGTGACCAGGCGCAGGGCACGCCGTCTAGCCTGGGCGTCCACGGCCACTCCCCGCCCCGTTCCCCGATCCCGCGGACGGCTCCCTCCACTCGCCGGATGGAGCGGCGGCGGAACCGACCTGACTAGCGATGAACTCGGCGATCCGCTCGATCGAACGGAAGCGTTCGATCTCCAGTTCCTCGATGGAAATCTGGACGCCAAACTCCCGCTCCAGGTGCAGCAGGAGCTCCACGAACGCCAGCGAGTCGAGCACTCCCGTGTCGAACAGGTCCGTGTCGACCGACGGGACCTCCACGTTGATCCCGTCCAGGATCAGTTTGCCGATCCGTTCCTGCAGCAGTGCGGGACCGTTCACCTCACGACTCCTTGTGCTCAGAGGCCAGGATGTCGAACCAGAACCTGTCATAGGATCGCCCGTCGATGTAGTGGCACTGGCGCTGGCGTCCCACCAGCGTGAAGTGCAGCCGCGGCGCCATCCGCAATGAGGGGTTCCCTTCCACGATCCATGTGTTCACAGAGTGCAGCCCGAGGTCCCGAAATGCCACCGTGAGCATCGCCGCCGTGGCGCGCGTCCCGTAGCCGCGTGACAAGAACGACTTGTCGCCCACCACCACCCAGATCCTCGCCGTCTGAAAGTGCCGGTTGATCTCGCTGAGAGCCACCAGGCCGATGGGAGTGTCATCCTCGTCGCGGGTAAAGACGCGCAGCAGATGGCCGTCTCGCTGGGTCATGATCTTCAGCCACTCCGGGGTGAGGGTCTGCCTGCCGTCGCCGAAGTCGAGCCACTGGGAGTTCTCCTTCTGCGACAGCCACCCCGCCACCAGCGCGATGAGTTCGGGACTATCGATGGGCTTGAGTCTCACGTTCGCGCGATGCCTGAAACGTCTCTTTAAGCCAGCGACGGTCGACCTTGCCGTTCGCGTTGGTCGGAAGCGCATCAAAGGCCATCCAGCGGAACGGCAGCATGTAGCCAGGAAGCATCTCACTCAGCGCCCCCCGGAGCCGGGCGGCGCTGACCTCCTTACCCGGCCTGGGCACGTACGCGCAACAGATCAACGCCCCTTCGAATCCCTCGGTGCCGATGGCCACCACCGCGCAGTCCGCCACCCCGTCCAGCGTCCTGACCGCCGTCTCAACCTCGCCAAGTTCGATCCGGTAGCCTCGACTCTTGATCTGGGAGTCTTTGCGGCCGAGAAAGTACACCAGGCCGTCTTCCCCGAGTCTGGCCAGGTCGCCCGTCCTGTAGAGGCGGCCGCCCGGATCGGCGCGCTGCGGATCGGGGATGAATGCCGCATCGGTGCGCTCCGGATCCCGCCAGTAGCCGGGGCTGAGCCCAACCCCGCGGATGCAAACCTCACCGACGGTGCCGGCCGGTACCGGCCGGAGCTCGTCGCTGAGGATGACCAGCTCCTCTCCAGGACAAGCTGTGCCGATCGGAACCGCGGCCGTTTCGTCTGTCGGGCAGCCCGGGAGGGTGTAATGGCTGCTGGCGATGGTCGTTTCCGTGGGACCGTAGAGATTCGTGAACGTCACGTGGGGGAGCCGTCGCATCCAGTAGATGAGCGCAGGCGTGGGACACACCTCCCCACACCACAGAAGCCGCCGCAGGGCCGGGAAGTCGCGAAACCGAACCACGTCGAACTTGGCCATGTAGTTGAGAATAGAAGGAACGGAAAACCACTGCGTCAACGCGCTCGTGCGGATGAACTCGGCGAGTTTGGCGGGCTGAATGTTGAGCTCCGGCGGCACGAGATACAGCTCGCCGCCGGCGGCAAAGGTGCCGAAGATGTCGAACATCGAGAGATCAAAGTGGAGCGGTGAGTGGCCCGAGATCCTGTCGCCGGGGCGCACGCCGAAATGTCGTACGGCCCACTCCACGAAATGCATGACATTGTCGTGCGTGATCATCACACCCTTGGGTGCGCCGGTGGAGCCGGAGGTGTAGAAGATGTGCGCCAGATCGCGCCCCCTCGTGGGGACGTCCACGGGCGCGTCCGGAAAGTCCGGTAACGCGGGCGTCCAGTGCTCCGCCCCGATCTGCCGGCCCTCCACGCGATCGGATCCCAGCCAGCCGACCCGCGTCCCTTCGCGAATCTGTTCATCCTGGAAGAGCTCATCCAGGATGCCCCCCACGGGCCCGGCGGCGACGATCCACCCGGGCTCGCAGGAGTGCAGGATCGTGCCCAGCCTCCGCGCAGGACCCGCGGGGTCGAGCGGCACGTAAATACATCCGGCCTTGTAGATCCCGACAATGCAGGCAATCGCGGCCGGGGACTTCGGCATCAAGAGAGCGACGCGGTCGCCAGCGCGGCACCCGCTGGCGATCAGACAGCGGGCCAGGCGGTTCGACGCGCCGTCCAGCTGGCTGTACGTCAGACGCTCGCCGCTCAGCACGACTGCCCCGGCCCACGGGCGGCGCGCCGCCTGAACGCTGACCCATTGATCGAGACGCTCGACGGTCAGGCTGCTCATGCGCTGGCCAGCGTCACCGTGGCCCGCTCGAAGACACGGCGGATGTGATCGAGATCCTCGCGCTGTGTAGGAATGTCAAGAATGAACGTTCTGTATCCCAGCCCCATGTACCGACCGATCTCGCGGGCGACCCGGTCGTGGCTCCCCACCAGGTAGGGGCACATCGTCTTGTAGTTCTCAAACGGCACCAGCCAGTACGGGCTGCCGTGGGTCTGCGCCGCCATCTCGGAGATCTGCTTGTGCCACACCGAGTCCGAGATCTTCGTCGCCAGCTGGCGGGTGAGCTGGCCGCGGCGGTCTTCGGGAAAGCGGGCATGGGCCACCCCCCACGCGTCGTCGTCCGTGTCGCGCGCGATGATGCCGACCCGAATCCCAAATGGGATCCCCAGCGGCGGCACCGCTTCTTCATCCGCCGGCTTCGGGTACTTGACCGCGGTGGCGCCCAGCGCGCGCGCGGCGGTCAGGCCCCCCTCAGAGGAACCGGAGACGAAGATCCCCGGGAACAGCTCTGACGGTACGGACGGTGTCAGCTTCAGCTTGTCGACGTGGTAATAGGTCCCGGCGCTGCTCACCGGGTCTCCGCGGAGGAGTTGGGCGATGATGGCGGTGTACTCGACCAGCCGGGCATACCGTTCATCATGCGGCGTCGTGTCGTGCAGCGCCACCAGGTCGTTCTTGAAGCCGCCCGCGACCATGTTCAGGTAGAGCCGCCGTCCGTGCAGCTGGGCGAGAGAGGTCACCATCTTGGCCACCGTGTAGGGATGCATGTACACGGGCTGGACGGCCACCAGCGGCGAGAGCGCCTTGGTCTGCTGGATGATGAGCTGCGCGACGAGCCAGGCATCGAGTTGGCTGTTGTCGGTATACACGAGGATGCCCGTGCATCCCGCCTCGTCGCTCCAGCGGGCCACATCGATGACCCGTCGGAGATACCCACCCTCCGGCGCGCCGTCAAACGCCGGACAGGTCGAGAACAGTGCCACCGGTGTGTCAGGGTGCATCCTCGGTCCCCCCTCCGCGGGTGCGCCGGGCGTTCGCCGGCGTCCCGGCCACGAAATACAACTGCCCGCAGGTGTCCAGCAGGTCCACGGCCAGCCCGGCCTGGTGCATCAGGGCGGCCACGCGCGCGCGGCTGTAGAAGAAGACCGGACACCGGCGGAGCGTCAGGCGGACCTTGCGGACCGGCGCCCGCCAGGTGAACAGCCGTGGGAACGTGGCGACGAACTTCTCGCCCGTCAGGTCGCGCGCCCGCGCCAGAAAAGGTACGGGGTCGCGGACGTAGTCGAAGAAGCCGATGGCCAGCACATAGTCGAAGCGCCGGGTGGAGGGATAGGCCAGGAACTCGTCGCGGATGAACCGGCACCGATCGGCGACCCCGGCCTGCCGCGCTTTCTCCTCGGCGATGTCGAGCATGTGTTGGGCAAAGTCCAACCCCACCACCTCGCCTGCGCCGCGTTGGGCCAGCGCGATCGCATACTGGCCGGATCCGCAGCCCACGTCCAAGACCGACTTGCCTCGAATGGGTTCACACTGCTCCACTGTGCGTTGGAACCGGTCGTACATGTCCCGCCGGAAGATCCGGTCGACCAGCCGGGTGGACGAATAGATGGCGTCAAACTGTCCGGCCGTGCTGTCGAAGTGTCGGAGCACGTCGGCCACATTTTGCGATCCCCTCATCATCTCCATATCCTCCGGGGAGCCTTGGCCCGATGGGCCACGCTCATGCGTCGCGGCCGGCCCCGAGTTCCATCGGCACGCGGACCACCGCGGCTGGGACCTCCGCGGCACCCTCCCACCGCCGGCGCAAGACGCTGAGAATCCGGCCCGCGGCATGCCCGTCCCACTGGGGAGGACGGCGGCGCGGCACGGGGGGCTCTTCTAGAGTTCGCAACGCTTCTTTGGCGATGCAATCCGGATCCGTGCCGATCACCCGGTTGGTCCCGTGCGTCACGGTGACCGGGCGCTCGGTGTTTTCGCGGAGTGTGAGACACGGCACGCCCAGTCCCGTCGTCTCCTCCTGCACCCCTCCCGAATCCGTCAAGACAACCCGAGCCCGGCTGAGCAGCGCGATGAAGTCGAGGTAGCCCAGGGGGTCGAGGAACACGAGGCCCCGGTCCCCATTGGCATGGGCGGCGGATCCGCTGGCGCCGGCGGCCAGGCCCCCGCGGTCCAGCCGCGCTCTGGCTCTGGGGTGCACAGGGAAGATGACGGGCAGCCGTGACGATAATTCGTCCAGCGCCGCGATGAAACGCGCCAGGGTCGCCGGATCATCCACATTGGATGGCCGGTGGAGGGTGACCACGGCGTAGGCCCGGTCGGGTGCGAGTCCGAGGACGTCGAAGATCTTGGAGCGCATCCAGCGGCTGCGAAACATCTCCAGCGCGTCGATCATGACGTTGCCGACGAGGTGGATCTTGTCGCGGGCCACCCCCTCGCGCAGGAGATTCTGGCGTCCGCTTTCCTCCGTGACGAAGAGGAGGTCCGCCACCGCGTCGGTCAGCAGCCGGTTGATTTCCTCGGGCATCCGGCGATCGAAACTCCGCAGCCCCGCCTCGACATGCGCCACAGGGATCTGGAGCTTGACGGCCGTCAGCGCCGCGGCCAGCGTTGAGTTCACGTCCCCTACAACCAGCACGAGGTCGGGCCGCGACCCGACGAGCAGCGGCTCCAGCCGTCGTATCACTTCGGCGGTCTGCACCGCGTGGGACGCGGATCCGACGCCGAGGTTCACGTCAGGCAACCCGATCTCCAGATCCCGGAAGAACTGTTCTGACATGGCGTCGTCGTAGTGCTGGCCGGTGTGTACCAACGTGGGGACGATCCACCGATGGCGCTTCATCTCCCGCGCGAGAGGGGCGATCTTCACGAAGTTTGGGCGCGCCCCGACGACGCTGACGACTCTCAACGCCGCGACTCCCGTGGGGTACCTAGCCCACACGCCAGCAGCAGGCACGCCACGCCGGCAAGATCCAGGAACAGGTCCGAGAGCGACGGGTCCCGCCCAGGGACATAGCGTTGATGCCACTCGTCAAGCGCCGCGATCACTCCGGTTACCACGATCGTGACCCCGGCGCGCGTCCACCGGTGCGACGCCATCCCCTGCCCTCGCGAGATCGCCTCCAGGACAAAGAAGCCGAGACCGGCGTAGAGCGGGAGGTGATAGAGATTGATGGCCAGCTGCGCCAGGGCGCCGCTCCCGGGGGCCTTGGGTTCAGGATGGGAGGACAACCAGGACAGCATCGCGATGTAGACCAGCGCGAACAGCGCATACCGAAGATCGAGCGCGATCCGGCGCGCCCGGCTGGGGCCGAAAACAGATGAGGCCGCCATCGACGCCTACAACACAATGACGCGCTCCGCGGGGACGGGAACTCCCCACGTGGCGTTCCGTGTATCTACGACCAGGCGGGCCAGTTCCACGACCCGCCGATAGTTGACGCCGGGGTGGTCTGTCAGGATCACGACGCAATCGGCGGCGCTGAGCTGCTCGTCGGTGAGCTCGACCGCGTTCACCAGAACCCCATCGATGGCCACCGCAGGCACATATGGGTCTGCGTACGCAATCTCCGCGCCCCGGTGCCTTAATTGGGCGAGGACCTCCAGGGCGGGCGACTCCCGCGTGTCGCCCACACCGCGCTTATACGACACTCCCAGCGCCAGGATCCGCGCGCCGTTGAGCGCACGCTGGCGGCGATTGAGTCCTTCAGCGACCAGCTCCACCACATACGCCGGCATGGCGCGGTTGACCTCATCGGCGAGGTGGATAAAGCGCGCCTCATACCCGTTGAGCCGCATCTTCCAGGCCAGGTAGCTGGGATCGATTGGGATGCAATGCCCGCCGATGCCCGGACCGGGATAGAACGGCAGGAAGCCGAACGGCTTGGTGGCGGCCGCCTCGATCACCTCACGGCTGCGGACGTCCAGGCGGCGGCACATCAAGGCAAACTCGTTGGCCAGGGCGATGTTGACGTTTCTGAACACGTTTTCGTACAACTTGGCCAGCTCAGCCACTTTGGGACTCGACACCTCCACGACCTTGTCGACGATCTGCTCGTAGAGCAGCGCCGCGAGGCGCGAGCAGGCCGGCGTCACTCCCCCCACCACCTTGGTGATGTCCCTGAGCCGGAAGGTACGGTTCCCCGGATCGATGCGCTCCGGCGAGAAGGTGAGGAAGAAGTTTTCCCCCACGGTCGCGCCGCGCGCCGCAAAGAGAGGGAGGAGAACTTCTTCCGTCGTTCCCGGGTAGGTGGTGCTCTCCAGGATCACCAGCTGTCCCGGCCGGAACTTGGCCGCGGCCTCGGTGGCCGCGGCGACGACGTAGGAGATGTCGGGATCTTTTGACTTGCGCAATGGCGTCGGCACACAGATGATCACGACGTCGCTGTCCGCCAGCACGCCGGAGTCCGTCGTCGCCGTGTACCGGTGTTCCTGCACCAGCGCGGCCAGTTCGTCCTCGTCGATGTCCGGGGAATGCGAACGACCCGCGTTGAGTCCGGTGACCCTCCCCCCATCTGTGTCCAGACCCGTCACGCGAAAACCTGCCAGCGCCAGCTCGACGGCCAGCGGCAGACCCACGTATCCCTGGCCGACGACGGTGATGCCCGCCGTCCGCTGTCGAATCCGCGCGTCGAGTAGCGCAGCATACTGCACAGATGTGTCAGCTTGCTCAAGCACCTGACTCACCGGAACACCACCACCCTCATGCCAGGCTCTTCGCCGCTCGCTGGCGGTTCCGACACTGCGCCGGAGTATCCTGGGAAGCCACGATCACTCCGGCCCAACAAAAACCTCGAACGAAGACGGTCGCATCGCCTCTCCGGCCGCACCCACCGCCTCACCATCCGCTGCCGGTTGGTACCCCAGCCAGGCCCCTGTCCCCCCGCCCCCGGTTCGCCCCGCAGTGTTCGCGCCTGCCGCAGGCGTGAGCGGGGCCGCGGCCGGAGTCGCGGGGACCGGCCCGCCGTGGCGCGGTTCGATGGCGTGCTCCTCGACGGCGTCGCGGCCGCGAGCTCCAAGCATGACCCTGACCGTTTCGAACAGAATCAGGAGATCGAGCCACATGGAGCGGTGCTTGATGTAGTAGAGGTCATAGCGCATCTTCTCAGTTTCTTCATTCAGGTTGTTGGCATAGCCGTTCCGCACCTGTGCCCAGCCGGTCAGACCAGGACGCACGGCCATGCGCAGGGAGTAGTACGGAACGCTGCGGATGAACAGATTGGCATTCGACACCGGGTGCGGTCGCGGGCCCACCAGATCCATGTCGCCGCGGAGAATGTTCACCAACTGCGGCAGCTCGTCGAGCCAGAAGCGCCGCAACCATCTTCCCACCCGGGTTAGTCGATCGCGGTTGTCCTGTTCCCACTCCGACCTCGGCGCACTGGTGGGATGCATGGTGCGAAACTTCATCAGGACAAACGGCCTCCCGTGAAGCCCCAGGCGTCGCTGCGCGAACAGCACCGGCCCCGGAGAATCCAGCGTGATCGCCAGGGCGATGAGGGCGAAGAGCGGCGCAGTGGCGACGAGGCCCACCGTGGCGATGAGCACGCTGACGCTCCGCCGCACGACTTGGGTCAGACGGGACTGGCGAAATCCCTCTGAAAAGATCAGGTGGCTGGGGGTCAACGCCTCGATAGCCAGTTTCCCGGTGAGACGCTCGTAGACTTCCACACCCTCTTCGATGGGAATCCCCCGGTAGACGCGGGCTTTGAGCAGCTCCCGGACCGGAAGCCGCCCACGCCAGTCGGCCAGCGCCAGCACGATCATGTCGGGACTGATGCCGTCGACGATCTCATCGAGACGGTCGAGTGGACCCGTCACGATCGGAGCGTCCGCGGGGTCTGCGGTGTCATCGGCGATGGCCGCCACAGCATAGCGGTAGTCCAGCCGAGACTCGATTTCGTGGACGAGGCGCCAGCCCAGCGGGCTGGCGCCGACGATCAACAGGCGCTGCACGAACCGGCGGCTGCGCACCACCCGGGACACCACGGCGCGGAGCAGCAGGATGGGTCCGAAGATGACGGCGATGGCGAACAGCACACTGGACTCGATGGGGTCATCGAGGACGCGCGCCGCCGGGACGAGTTGGGCAGCGAGGAACATCAGGAAGACGGCTGCGGCGATCACGCGGGGCACGCTTCCCAGGAACGCCTCGAAACTACGAATGACCCGGCGATCATAGACACCCGCGTAGCAGAATGCCAGCAGGCAGGACAGGGCCAGAGTCCCGGCCCCGGCCAGCACCTCCGCAAGATCATGCCAGCCCGCAAGTTCCGGGCGGCCCAGGACCAGCAGCGCTCCGCCCGCCGCGGCGAGGATGAACCCTCCTTCCAGGAGTGCCAGAATCGGTACCATTTAGTCGTGTGATCGGCCAGATCGCGGCCCACGCCGCCGGCTCAGAAACCTCCGGATCTTGTCCGCCATCCGACTCTCCCTGGCCTGCCGGCGACCGTAGCCATAGTAGTAGCCGTAGTAGTAGCGGGATCGCGGGCGGTCGTCTCCGTTGAACACGAGGCCGATCAGCTTGGCAGGATCCACCAGCTTCAGGGCATCCTGGAAGAGCAGACGGGGCGTCCTGTGCGCGGCGACGACCATCACGAAACCGTCCACGTGGTCGGCGATCAACCGGGAGTCCGGCACCGGCACCAGTGGCGGCGTATCCAGCACCACATAGTCATATTGCCGTCGCGCGTCCTGCAGGATCGCTGCCAGCCGCGGCGACTTGAGGAGTTCATACGTCACCGCCAGGGGGCGGCCCGCCGGCAGGACCGCGAGGCGGAACTGCGGATGCCATTGGACGACGTCATCGGGGACCAGGTCCTGATCGAGGATCAGGTCCACCAGCCCGGGACTCTGTGCGGTCAACCCCAGGCGAGCGCCGACCGATGGCGTCCGCAAGTCGAAATCTGCGACGAGGATCCGTGTGTCCGGGGCATGGGCTAACGCCCCGGCGAGATTGAGCGCGGTAGTGGTCTTGCCGTCGCCGGCGACGGCGCTGGTCACGGCGATCGTCTTCCGGTGGCTGTGTATCTGTTCGATCACCAAGCGCAGCGCGCGGTACTGATCGGCCTCATAGGACGTGGGGTCGAGGAAGCTGACCAGGTGCTGATCCACGGCCCTCATCCGCCATTCGGGCCGGTCGGTCGAGACGACGACCGTGGCGGCGGACCTCGTGTGGGTTGATTCGCCGGGTGGCATCTGCTAGGCGGCGCTCGCTCGCGCCATCAGAAAAAGCGGCCCGGTGTGAGGAGACGCACCAGGGCCTCGTTGCCGCGGGCGAAATGGGAGGCGGCGATGGCGATGATGGCCGCGCCGACCACTGTCGCCGCGCTAGCCAGCGCGAACTGCCAGCGCCGGCTCCAAACGTCGGCGCGTGTCACGATTGGAGGAATGGTGACGATCACCGGCGCGCTGTTCGCGGCGCGCAGGTCGTCGACCGTATGGAAGGAGGTGTCGCGTGAATCGACCAGGGCCACGAGCCCCGACGCAAGGGCGATGGACAGTAAGAGTCCCGCCAGCCGAAGCCGGAAGCGGTTCGGCGCCACCGGCAACGTGGGGGGGACCGCGGGATCCAGGATGCGAAACTGTTCACCCCCCTGGCCCTGCTCTGCGCGCTCGGCCAGTTGCGCATCCTCGTATCGCCGGCGCACCGACTGAACGCGTTCCTTGAGGGCTTCATAATCTGCCGAGATTTGCTGAAGCTCTTGCCCACGCCGGGGAGCATTCTCGACCCGCCGTTCATAGTCGGCGATCGAACGGCGCAGAGCCTGCTCCTCGTCCCGCAGGGTGCGAAGTTCAGTCTCCACTCGAGTCAGCTCGCCTTGAAGCTGACGGGCCACCGGGTCGGTCGACCCCACAGGACTGCTCTGATGCACCTTCGCGTCGGCGAGCTGGCGCTCCAGGGCGGCGATCTGCGATTTCACCCTCACCACGTCCGGATGCTCTTCGGTGAACCGCGTCCGGAGGTCGGCCAGTTGCTGGCGGAGCCTCGCCAGCTGGGTCATGGGATCATCGGACGCCCCGCCGGTGGAGGAGGCGGTCATCTGCCGGACCAGCTCCTCCCGCTGATGAGTCAGCCGCTGCTCTCTGTCCAGGTCCAGGCTCAGCTGCGCATTGAGCCGTTGCAGCGCCGCCAGCGTCGCCGCCTGCTGCTCCGGCAGTTCGCCGGGGTGGCTCGCCTTGAACTCGTTCACCAGCCGTTCCTGCGCGGCCAGCTGCTGTTGAAGGTCGTCCAGCTGCGCCTGCAGGAACTCCACCGTGCTGGCCGTCTGCTGCTCGCGCCTGCTCTCGTTCCGCTCCAGGTAGAGCGCGGCGAGCGCGTTCGTCACCTGGGCGACGGTCTGAGGATCCTGCCCTCGATAGCTGATCGTGAACGCGATGGTGGTATCGCGCCCGGTCGATTCTCGGCCCGCGGTAAATTGCAGCTGGATGTCGCGGCGCATCCGCTCGACCCGGGACTCCGGCGTGTCCTGGTGCTTAGGGTCCGGATAGAGGCCGAACCGATCGATCAGTTGTTGCAGCCTGGCCCGACTGAGGATCTCCTGGCTGATCGTCTGGAGCCGGGTCTCGAGTTCGTCGGCCATGGACGGGCCCACCAGGCGGTCAGACACCTGCTGATGCTCCACGAGCACGGTGGCTGGGGCGGCGTACAGGTCCGGGAGGCTCCTCGTCATCCCGGCGGTGGCGGCGAGAGGAATCGCAAACGCCAGCAGCCCCAGCCACTTTCTGCGGTGCCACACGGCTAGTGCCGCTTCAAGAGGGGAGGTTGTCTGTGCTGCGTTTTGCATATGCAGGAACTCCTATTGATAGGGTTGAGAGACGAAGACGCGTGTGCGTATCTCGTCCTTTACACGGGCACGACCCAGGTACAGTCCACCTCGACCGCGACACTCCGATGCAGCAGATCGACCGAGAGAACGAGCAAGCCTTGATTGGGGTTCTGCCGCACCAGGATGCCCTCGACATCGGCGAGCGGCCCTCGGGTGATCCGGACGCGCTGCCCTTCGCGCAGATAGATATGCGGGAGCACGGGAAGCCCAGCTCCCACCACGGTCTGAATCGCGTCGATTTCACGGTCCGGTATGGCGGCCAGACGATCCCAGGACTCCCCCAGTATGGAGACCAGGCCCCGGACTTTGCGCACCTCGATGTATCCCGCCTTATCCATGGCGTGCCGGAGAAACAGGTAGCCGGGGAACATGGGCACCTGAATGCGATGACGGGCCCCGGCGCGCCACGACCATACCTCCGCAGTCGGCAAAAACGCGTCGAACCCTTTCGCGGCCAGCTGCTCGTAGACGAGCCGTTCCGTGTGGCTGCGCGTCCACAGCGCGTACCACTGAGCGCTCGGTGTGGCGGCGCTGCGAGGCGCTGTGGCGTCTGGGATCGCAGCGGTTCTTACAGTTGACAAGGCTTCGCCCCCTTCGGTTTGTGCCGCATCAGGCTCAAACCTCGCGCTTGGCATGACGCCGTCGTAATTTTTCCCCCGCGACTCGTCCATCCTGGAATCGATCTTGAAGGGTACGAGGCCGTCGCGAGTCAGAGCGCGTCGTGGTCAACTCACCGTGAACCACCGCGCGCCACGGCTGGGAGTCCAGACGCCACCATGAGCATCTCCGGCTAGGTGAGGTGGACGACGCATCTTGGGTGACGAGCTCCGCG
This sequence comes from Candidatus Segetimicrobium genomatis, assembly GCA_005882335.1. Classification (GTDB taxonomy): domain Bacteria; phylum Sysuimicrobiota; class Sysuimicrobiia; order Sysuimicrobiales; family Kaftiobacteriaceae; genus Telluricultor. Next base: position 32,467 of record VBAP01000060.1, on the reverse strand, counting down.
GTCATGACCGGCGGGGGCGCCGGCCGTTCGAATTCCGCCCCGCGCGCCGTCCTGCCCCACCCAGTACCGCTCAGTGTCCCGGCAGCGAAACGATGGGATGGAACTCGCACGCTTGAAGGCTCACTGCGAAGAGATATTTCCCAGAATTTCGCCACAGAATCGGGAAAGCGGGCGGAGCGAGGGGGGGAAAATACCTGAGGCGTAAATAGGGGAAACCCCCCATGAGCCTACGCCTTTCAAATCAGTCCGACGGACGCGGCCAGCGCCAGCCGGAGAGGGAACGAGCCCGGGGAGCCCTGGCGGGCTCCCCGGGAGGATGCTCGGACGCATCGCGCTGACTGGTCGAGGCCAGTCAGAGGCGATTAGCTGAAGAAGAACGTGTCGTCGAAGACAGCCGGCGGGCAGATGTAGGTGGAGGGGCCGGTATTCGAGTTGTTGCCCCTATGAAGTTGAATATTTCCACCACCGTTGAGTTGTCCCCAGGCGGTGTAGACATTCCCGCCGATCCCGCCTCCAGGCGATATCGCATACAACGCGATCCCGAATTTGTCGTCGCGACCGGGCTCGCCGGCATCCTTCATCCGGACCCGATACCAGAAGTTGCCGGAGCCGCCGGCGTAGGTGACGTAGGCATGGCCGCAGATGTCACGGACTCCTGTGGGGTGCTTGGGATCGGTTGTGGTGTCATCACCGATGCGCAGGTAGCCTGTGACATCGATGCTATGTGCGTGCAGGCTGATCGGGCCGTGGTCGAGGTAGTTCCCATTCCCCCACCAGGCGCCGTTCTTCGCACCGCCGTGCCATCCGAAGTTCGACCGGTACCCGGCGGAGAACGAACCGGGCCGCTGGATGAACCACCCGCCGCCGGTGATGAAATCGTACACGATCGTCTCCGGCCACGCGCCGGCGGGAGCGCTGATGACCAAGATCAACCCTCCGATCAGGAGGGAGACTGCTGCGTTCCGAATGATGTTTTTCATGGGTGTCTCCTCCTGTGGCCTCACTGACCCGCCGTCGCCGACGCTACCACCACGTCGACGGTCCCGTCCAGCGAGGTGATATGCAGCGCGTTCACGGTGATCCCGCTCGCCGTCTGCGTCACCTCATTGAGCACCAGCGTGATGGCGCCCAGGTTGATGGTCTGGTTCGCTTCACCGGTGGACACGAGCGATGTACCGTTCACCGCCAGGCCGTCCACGCTGGACCAGCCGCTGGTTCCTGCGGTGCTATCGGCCAACGCCGTCGCGTACGCCGAGGTCGCCGTAATCTGGGTGCCCGCGATCGACAGGACCAGGTCACCGAGCGATGCCTCGGACGCGACAGAATCGCCCGAGCCGATCGCCGTAGCATGGAGCACAGCTGCGCTCCCCATATCCCCGCTCGCGCTGTCCAGCTCTGCACCCAGCGCGTCGGTCGCGTTGGCGAGGTTCCCCGTCGAGGCGAGCATCGTCGTCGACCCCAGCACAGTCACCGCCACTGCGGTGGCGCTGGTGCCGGTCGAGGAAGTCGTCCCTCCTCCCAGTAATGACAGTTGCGCACTCGCCGGGCTGGGTACCGCCACGAGCACGGTCAGCCCGATGACGAGCGCGATGGTGCTCAACCGCAAATATTCAGTCTTGCTCATCACTTGCCTCCTCTCATTTGATTCCTGAGTGGATCTGATCCGCTACATCTTTAGGGCGAACGGGCGAAGACCAGTCGCCGGTAAAACCAGGAACGAGGCGCAGAAGATTCACTCTCTATCGAAGAGGGGAGACAGGAAAATCTTTCTCCCGAGTGTACAGCCGGCAATGACCTGACACGGAGTCGGGTGGTTCCCTTCCGGCAGGCAGGAAAACTCCCGACGCGGCGGGCATCGCGTCAGTGTGTGACGTCGAACGCATCAACCACAATCCAATAGGCGCTGCTAGAGGGTGCGAGTGGATTGTGAGTCCCGGTGACCTCGATGGCCAGCGTGTGCGTTCCCGGCGCGAGACCGGCGGACGAAAAGATCTCAGCCTGCTCCGGCTCCGTCGCGGCATATGCATCAACCTCGGCCGCAAAGACTCCGTCCACATACACTCGCGCAATTCCGCCAAACGAATAGCGGAAGCCGATCCAGGTTACGCCCGTTCCCGTAAATGTGAGCGTGGCTCGCTCTCCTGCTGCCGACGCCTCGGTGTAACCACCGCCACTGGCCCTGGGATCACTGCCGGACACCCAGTTGGACGTGTAGGTGATGGAAGGATCGTTGTCTTCCACGCGGGTGACCGACGGCCGAATGGCCCCTGTCACGGCGTTGTACGCGTTTAGGTACCCGGCGCCGACCTCGTGCACCGCGTAGCCCGGCATAGGCGTGGCGCTCGTTTGGAGCAGCGCCTTCACCCCGTCGGGAGTCAGGCCCGGATTGGCCTCCAGCATCAGCGCCGCGGTCCCCGCCACGTGCGGGGTGGCCATGCTGGTGCCGCTGGCCACGGCGTAATAGATGGCGTCGGTCCCCAGCGCAAGGAGATCGACGGCAAAGAAGGTGTTGATGAAGATACCCGTCGTCGCGCGCGCCGCGGCGATGCTCACGCCGGGGGCGGTGATGGTCGGATGGTAGAGTGCATCGGCGGGAATTCCCCGCGATGAGAAGTCAGCCAGCGTCTTGCCGTCTTTCGCTCCAGCGGCGACGCAGATCACCCAGGGAGCGACACAATACGGATTCAAGGTGTTCGTCGCCGGACCGGAGTTGCCGGCGGCGAAGACGACGGTCATGCCGGCATCGTGCGCCATCTTGCTGGCCACATTGATCGGATCATCGGCGGAGAAGGAACCTGTGGTTCCCCAGCTGTTGGAGATGATCCGGATCGCGTAGCGTGCGCGGTTGGCCAGCACCCAATCGAAACCCTCCAGCGCGCTTAGAATGACGATGACGTCGCCGGCCCCGACGCCCACAAGTTTGGCTCCGGGGGCCACGCCGCGGTATTTGCCGGCCAGCGCGGCACCGGTGCCCGCCGCGATCGAAGACACGTGGGTGCCGTGTCCGCTGGTGGTGTCCGTGTTGGCGAGTCCTTCCACCACGATCGAGCCTGTCCCGAAGAGATCGGGCGCGATCTTCACATTTTGAATGACCTTCTCCCCATACGGCAGATCCGGATGAGTCGCATCGATCCCGGTATCGATCACGGCGATAGTGACGCCTTTCCCCGTGATGCCCAGCTCGTTCCACACTCGATCCGCGCCAATCAGCGGCACGCTTTGATTCAGGAAGTAGCTGAGCTGGCGGTTGGCGTAGGCGGACCGCAGCCCGGAGAGTCCCAGCAGGGCAAGAATCTGCGTGTTCGTGCCTCGCACCCCGATCATGGGGAGCACGCTGAACCGCGCCACGTCGACGCCCGTGCTGGTCACGGCGGACAGGTCGGCGGCGGTCGGGACGTGGTCGAAGGTGAGCACGGCCTCAATGATCTGTCCGAGCGAAGCCGTCTGAAGCATCTGCTGCAGGATCGGATCAATGGCGGCGGTGGAGACGATCGGCTGGGGCAGTGGGGGAAGGGGGAGCGGCAGGATCTGTGCCGCAGCGAACCCGTTGAGCACGCACAGCACCGCGATCGTGAACACAAGCACTCGCCATCGGGTATTCACGTCTCTTACCCTCCGCGCCTGACGTAACCGAAGTAATTATTTCCTGGCGCGCGCCCGGCCCTGTATCGTGAGGACCTGAGGAGGATGGGGGAAATCCCTGTGCCCTGGAGCGTGGAATCCCTGAGGTCAGGTCAGGCCCGAATCAGACAGCGCAGATGGCTACGCGGGCCCTTCGGGCGTCCCCTTCGGGCGGTCACCCACCCCGATCACCACTTCGATCACTTCCTCTTTTGGCTTCCGCCGGTCAGCGCGACGCCGCTCGACGACCGCCGGCTGCTGCTGGATCCGCCGCTCGCCGTGCCGCCGATCCGCGATGATCTCGACATCCTTACGCCCTTCGAACGCCTTCGCCAGCAGGTCCGCGAGATAGGCGTGGGGGCGGGGGATGATAATATACAACTTCGGGGAATCGCCGGGAGAATTCTCGCCGCCAGAGATGGCGCGGACGAATCGCATGACCAGAGATTCCATTGGGGACGTCCTCAGGCCTCTGACACAGCCGGCGCAGGTCAGGCGACCCCGCGGGGAACGCCCTCAGGTCGCACGAGCACATTAAGCATCGTGTCAACGCATCCAAGAAGATCGAGCTTCCCAAACAACACCTGCTCGGCCGCGAGCAAGTTCGCCGCCACCTCGCGAAGGGGTGTCATCGTACTCCAACTCTGGCGGCGCAGATAAGCAAAGGCGTCCGCATCCCCCAACTCCAGCCGCCGCATCACCATCTTTTTTGCCCGTTCCACCACCGGTCTGGCGTGCAGAGCCTGCCGTAGATCCCCGGATTCGGCGCACAGGAACTGAAGCTCTCGGTAGCGCTCCAGCGCCACGTTGATGGCGGCCTCCAGCGCAGTGGCATCTGCCGGCCACAGCAGATAGGAGAGGATTCCGGTCTCTTGAGCCCGCCCGACCAGATCCGCAGAAGGGTAATCGATCAGCAGCACGAGGGGGATGACGTGTCGAGCGAGAATCGCCCGAGCCGCTTCGATGCCTTCCAGAGGGGGAATGTGCTGATCGATGAGTATGAGATCCGGATGCAGCCGTCCAGCGGACTCCACAGCGGCGTGAGCATCGGTGGTCACGGCGAGGACCCGATGACCGAGGCCCTCCAGCTGGGTGGTGAGGCGCCCGGCGACGAGGTCCTTCCCTTCCGCGATCAGGACTCCTAGTGGCCGCACGACTTCTCCTCTTGACGCCACGATCTCCGCGAGCGAATTCTCACGATGAATTTTTCCCGCCATGGCAAGGAATCGCTCCAGAAAAACGATATACTCGCTGTGGAAAACACCTGAGCACGAAGGGGGAACTCACCTTCCCGAACCACCCTGGTAACAGTCCGCCTCGACGGCAACGAAACTCACCCTCGACCGGGGAGGCCGCTGGCGCCCGCGAGAACGCGGGATGAGCATTTCGGCGGGTGAGGTGAACGACGCTGTCTGGAAGGTCGCTTTCAAGCCTGGATCAGGCCCTGACGGATGGCATAGCGGACGAGCCCGGCCGTGTCGTGGATATCGAGCTTGGCCATGATCCGCATGCGGTGCGATTCTGCGGTTTTCACGCTGATGCCGAGCAGCTGCGCCACTTCCCGCGTCGTCTTCCCCTCCGCGACGAGGCGGAGCACCTCTTGCTCGCGGACGGTGAGCGGGTGGCTGGCTACCTGGTGGCGGGCCAGATAGGCCTTCACGATGGATTGCGAGATGCCGGGACTCAAATAGATCCCGCCGGCCATCACGTCACGGATCGCCTGCACCAGATCCGCGGCGCTCTGGATTTTGAGGACGTACCCGGTGATCCCGACATCCAGCGCCTTTGCGACGCTGGATTCCTCCGAGTACATCGTGAGCATGATGGCGCGGGTCTGGGGCGACACCTGCGCGATCTGTTGGGCTGCGTCGGGACCGCTGAGTTGCGGCATGGCGAGATCGAGAATCGCCACGTCGGGTTTGACGTCTTTGGCCAGCTGGATCGCCTCCCGGCCGTCGCCGGCCTCGGCGACAATTTCAAACTCATAGCGCTCCAGGAGGGTGCGAACGCCCTGACGGAAAATTACGTGATCGTCAGCCAGGAGGACGCGCAGCGGTTTCTCGGCCGCCGAGGCGCTGGGGCTCCCTGAGGCGGCGGCCTGTGTTCGATTGAGCGTAGGACTCGAAACTCCTCTGGCAAGGGACACTGCGCGCCCCCGTCCAGTCCAGTGATATTACACTTCCTAAAGAGTACCGTACGGGAGGAACCCGAGGGCGCCAATCCGGCAAGTACCTGAATTTGGTGGAGGAAAATCTATCAGTCGAGGGTCCGAATTACGCGTACGAGAGGCTCAGAAATACCATGAGCCCAGATAGCAGCCTCCCCCTGGATCTACCGGCGGGACCGGTCGGCGTTCACGCCATCGTTGAAGCACGCGATCCGACGGAGGTGTAACTCATAGGCCAGATCGTAGACCTCGGCAACCTCAGTGATGACGCCCGGCTGGCGGACCCGCAGCGCGGTCAGGATCGCCTCTTCCTGATCCGGACCCTCCCAGGCCCTCCCTCCCGGTGATTGCCATACTTCAAACCGTGGCATGGTTGATCCATCCCCGTTTCCCTTCTACTGTAGATTTATCCAGGAGACCGTGTATGGTTCATCGAGAGATTACCTGGTGCGATGATGGGAAAATACCTGAACAGACAGTGCACCCCGTCCCACGTGCGGGAGTGCGCCTCTTATGATCGCGTCCCGCCCGCGACGAACGCGCAGACGACAACGGTGGCGGGAAAAAACAGCTGGAATGTGGGGAGGTGCACCCGTGTCGTTTCGCAGGATTGCCGCGTGGCTGATTCTGGCCGTGGTCTTCTCGGCGTCTCTCCCGTTCCACGTGAAGGCGCAGCAGCCTTACATCCTGGCGGCGGAGGATGTGCTTGAGGTCGTGGTGTTCGGCAACGCGGACGTCTCCCGCGCCGTGACGATCCGGCCTGACGGCATGATCTCCCTCCCATTGATCGGGGAAGTTGCGGCGGCGGGGCTCACGCCCGAGCAACTCCGCCGGCAACTCACCCAACTCTTTGCCTCGTTTCTCCGGAATCCGCAGGTGGCCGTGATCGTGCGCGAGTTTCACAAGGTGCGCGTCTCAGTGCTCGGGCAGGTCACAAAACCCGGTGTCTATGAACTCGCGCAGGGAGCGACGGTCTTGGACGCACTGGCCGCGGCCGAGGGACTGGCCACGGATGCAGGACTGGGAGAAGCGCGTCTGATCCGGGGTCAGGACGCGCCGGTGCTCATCGATCTGGAGCGCCTGCTGCTGCGGGGCGACCTGGCATCGAACCTCGCCCTGCTCCCCGGAGACGCGCTCGTGATCCCCGAAGACCCAACCGGGCGCGTCTACGTGCTCGGCGAGGTGGCGCGACCTGGGATCTTCCCCCTGCGAGGATCCCTGACGGCGCTGCAGGCGTTGACGCTGGCCGGCGGTCCGACCCGGCGTGCCATGCTGAACCGGGCGCACGTCATCAGACGAGGCATCCAACCGCCTCAGCCGGCCGCCGAGGTGACTCTCGCCACCGTCGTCGTCGCCAAACAGAGCGCCGCCGGCATCCAGTTAATTCCGGTCGACCTGCTCAAAGTGATCCGTGAAGGGGATGTGGCGCGGGATGTGGCCCTCCGGCGCGGTGACGTTCTCTACGTTCCCGAGAACCCCATTGCGCTCGAGAACATCGCGCTCCTGCTCGGCGTTGCGGTTAACGCGTCCGTGCTCCTACGGTAACCTCGCCGCGCGACCGGCAGCGTCCTTGACATGCAGCAGGCGCGGTGGCGAAGCGCGGTGGTTCTCTGCCTCGCGGCGGTGCTTGCGGCGGGACGGCCGGCAGCGGCGCATCCGCTCGACATCATCCCGTTTGATGATGTCTCCTATGCCGACCTGTACCGCCTGGCAGCGGCTGGGCTGGCTCCGTTGTGGGCGGCGACGGTGCGACCACTCACACGACTCCAGCTGGCCCGCATGGTGGCGCGGTCCCTGGACCGCCTGGTGGCCGACCGCGCGGCCTTCAGTCCGTATAGCGTGCTCACACTGGAACAGCTGGTGTTGCAGTTCGCGGACGAACTGGCGCTGCTCGGATACCGGGTCGTCCAGCCTCCTGGGGGGCCGTCGGCTCAGACCGTCACCGGTTGGGGCGTTCAGCTGAATCGCGCCCTCGTCTGGCGCGTGGGGTCTGGAGCCTCACCCTCAATCGACGGCTCCCGGCTCCCCGCTCCCGGCTCCCGCCGGTGGGCGACAGATGCCGGGGACCTGCTGCGGCTCGAGGTGTCCGGCACCGCAGGGCTGGGACCGCTGCTGATGGTCGGCGCACGCCTGGAGCACGCCGTGCTGCCCGGGCCCCTGACCATCGGCGTCGATCGGCTGTACGCCAGCGCAAGCGGCGACACCGTACTCGCGCAGGCGGGGCGCGATCGGCACTGGTGGGGGCCGGGAGCGCGCGGGGCATTTCTCCTGTCTGACAACGCCGGCCCGCTGCAAACGCTGAGGCTTTCGCGCGAAGGCGACCGGCTCCGTATCGTCAATCTACTCGGACTGCTCAGCGAGGGGGCCGAGCGCTACCTATACGGCATGCGCGTGGATTGGCTGGCCACCGATGCCCTCCGCCTCGGCGTGGGCGAAACCGTCGTGGCCTCAGGAAGTGTGTACCTGCCCTACGCGCTCAATCCGATCCCTCTGCTGACCTACGGCCTCGATCTATGGATCCGGCAGCAACAGATGGGCATCACCGATAACTACAACATTGCTCTCGACTTCGACTGGCGGATCGGACGAGGCACCACTCTGTATGGAGAACTATACGTCGACAACCTCTCCACAGGCAGTAATGCCTTCCCCAGCATCGGCGCAGGAACAGCCGGGCTGTTCTTTGGCAATCCGTTTCAGGATGGGCGCACGGACCTGCGTCTAGAGCACACGCGAGCGACGAACTGGATCTACTCGACGGCAGGCGGCGCCAGCGACTACGTCTATTCCGGCAGGGCTCTGGGGCATTGGTGCGCGCCGGATTGCGAACTCTGGTCAGCCGATCTGTCGCGCCGGTTCGATTCCGGGTCCGTGCTCACGCTGGGTTACGACCTGGTGCGCAAAGGCGAGGGACAGCTCGGTCAGCCGCTGCCGGCCAATCCCGCAGACGCCTGGGCGAACCTGTATCTGTCAGGCGTGGTGGAAACGACGCAGGCGTGGCGGCTCAGGTATTCCTGGATGCAGGATCCGAGCCTCCAGCAGGAGATCGGAGCCGGCTGGTCGTCAGTGCTCAACGCATCGCATCTGGCCGGCCAGACCCGAGCGGACTGGTTTGTGTGGTGGGAGGCGCGCTATGAATTCTAAGAATCCCGTACTACGCAACGCGCACACGGCCGATCCGGAGATGCGTCCATGGTGAAGCGCGCCTTGGTGACAGGAGGCGCGGGCTTCATCGGCGCCCATCTCGTGCGGGCGCTGGTGGCCCGCGGCACCCCCGTGCGGGTGCTGGATAACCTGGGGGCCGGAAGCCCGGCGAACCTCAGCCGCGCCCTCGGAGTACCCGACGCCGAAATTGCGAGCGCGCTGCGCGCAGCATCGGGCGGCGCCGTGTCGCTCACCGCAAGCTGCGATGTGGTGGTCGGCGATATCCGCGATGCGCACACTGTCGCCACAGCGTGCGCCGGGATGGATGTCGTCTTCCACCAGGCTGCCTTGCGGTCCGTGCCCCGTTCGGTCGCGGACCCGTGGACCACCCATGATGTGAACGTCACAGGAACCCTACGGGTGCTCGAGGCGGCGCGGGCGGCCGGCGTACGCCGAGTCGTCTTCGCGTCATCGTCCTCCGTGTACGGCGATGCGCACATCCCATCGCGCGAAGATCAGATCCCGCAGCCGAAGTCTCCGTACGCGGCCAGCAAGCTGGCAGCGGAGGCCTACTGCTCCGTCTACGCCCGTGTGTTTGGACTCTCCATCGTCTCGTTGCGATACTTCAACGTATTCGGGCCCTGGCAGGACCCGGCATCCGAATACGCGGCGGTGATTCCAAAGTTCATCCTCCTGGCCATGAGGGATGAGCCCGTGCCGGTGCACGGCGATGGCCTGCAGTCGCGGGACTTCACCTTTGTGGACAACGTGGTGGAGGCGAATATGGCCGCCGCCGAATCAGCGGCACACGAAGCCGTGCTGAACATTGGTGCCGGCCAGCGGTACACGCTGATGGATCTGATTCACGCCATCGAACGCATCCGCGGCCGGCGCGTGGGCCGGATTCACGAAGGGCCGCGGGCCGGCGACGTCCGCCACACGGAGGCAGACATCTCCCTCGCCCGGCGCACGATCGGATACGAGCCGCGGATCGACTTCAAGGCCGGATTGCGTTTGACGATCAACGCGATGCGCGACGCCGCGGCGGTTGACAGCCGCTCCTGACTCCGGGTGATTCTTCTTCGCCGACGGGCAATACACGGAACGCATCTGGACCGAATCAGTGGGGTTCACACGGTGCGCGGCTGCGCCACGAGGGACGTCCTCGGCGCCTCCCAGCCTCAGGTAAAAAGTTCGGAGTCGGCTGGTCGGCCGGTACTCAACGAGTGGCGTGTGGCCGGCCGGGCCCGCCAGGACCGGCTCGCCTGGTGGGAAGTTCGCTATCAGTTCTGACGGGGTTCCGCTGTGGGGGCCCCGCAACCCGCACCGCCTCCGATACCGCGCCCGCGGAATCGGCCGTCTGTGGTTGTTCCGGTCTTTCTGGCTCGGCGCCGGCTCCCACAGAAACCGATCCGGGAACACCGGCGGCGATGCCCATCTCCCGGAGGCGCTTCGTGGCCGCCAGTAACCGGGCTTCGACGGCCTGGACCGCCGCTTCCAGCGATGATCCGATTTCGTAGAGTTGGCCGATCTCGCGGAAACTCTCGTCGACGACCGCCTGCAGCTCGGCGCCCAGCTGCACCTTCTGATCGAACGCGTACTTGACCTCCGCCTGCATCTTGGCGACGTTGTGCAGTTCGTGCTCCAGCTTGGTGCGCGCTTCCGCAAGTTCGCTGTCCCTGCGGGCCAGTTCCACGGTCACTTCCTGCTTCATCACCTCGACCGCTCGTGCGCCGCGGACTTTTGTCTCTGCCAGTTGCTTCACCATGCCAGGGCGTGATCGCGAAGAAGCCAGGAACCACCCCACCGCCAGTCCTGCGACCAGTCCGATCGCCACAAACACAATATCCGGCATCGCACACCCCTCGTTAGGTCCTTGCCCTTCCCGGGCGCCGGCGAGTCGCCCGCACCGAGGCAGCGTGTCGCTGACCCCGACCTGGCAGAGGGCTCGGGGAACTGACGTCGCGAGATGACCTGGCCTACGCGACGCCCTGGCGGTTCCGTGCGGGAACGCGGGCCGGCACCAGCACTTCGATGCCGTCAGCGGGGTACATTCTCTCAGCTCTGCCGGTTCGGTCTTCCACGAGCACCGTCACCGCGTCGTAGTCGCCGAGCACGCGCACAATTCTCGCCTCCAGCTGCCGCGCTGCATCGAACACCCGGACCATCAGACCGGGTATCAGCGGCAGGCCATGGCGATCGGTCGCCTGATCGCGTGTCTTCATGAATCCACCTCAAGGGGGTGACATCTTACGCTGACTCTGCCCGCGCAGGGGGGCCGGCAGACGCGGGCTGATGGGTCCCGTTACCACACCGTGATACTCGATGTGATACGCTTGAGCGTGCCGAGGAGGTGACGTGAATTGACCAACCAACGTGCAGGGTCAGGCAGAGGTATGGTGACCGCCGTGGCGGCCGTGGGGCTTTTTCTCTCGCCGGTGGTGCTCGCCGCGCCCGGGCCGTCCACTCAGGCTGAGGGGACCATTGCCGCGGTGGAGATGGGAACGGTCGCCGTGGCCACGAACTCGGGCAGCCAGGTGCGGGTCGCCGTGACCGGCGACACGGTGGTCATCCAGCGGAAATCGGTCACCCTCGAAGGCATCAAGCCCAACGACTTTGTCGGGGTCACCGCCAGACGTGAGGCCGACGGCTCGCTCACGGCGATCTCCATCAACATCTTCCCGCCGGAGTTCAAAGGGCGGGTGCGCGAGGCGCAGTTTCCGATGGACACCGGCAATATCATGACCAATGCCACGGTCTTCCAGAACGTGCGGCGGGTCGAAGGGCGGACACTCTATCTGAAGCTGGGAGACGGCAGCGTGATCATCGCGGTGCCCAACGACGCCCAGGTCTTCCGGCTGACGGTGATCAAGTTCAGCGATCTGCGGCCGGGGATGCATGTGGTGGTGCGGGGCACGACCGGCTCCGACGGCAATCCGGTCGCGGTCACGATTACCGTCGACGCCCAGTAGCGCACGCACCTTCACGCTCGGTCTGCTGGACGCGCTCCGCCACCCACGCGGCGCGGGCGACAGGATCCGGGCGACCCGCCCCCACAGCCCCTGTGCTGGCCTCGGAACCCCCCCTCCCCGGGATTCCCGGCGTCACGCTGGACCTAGCCTGGGTGTCGGGCATGCTCCCGGGAGCCAGGTTGGATTTATGCAAAAGCCCATACCGGACGATAGAGGAACTTGGGAGACCTATATCTAACAGGACGTACACTGCGCTATCCGGTCGTCGCGCCGCAGTGACATCCCTAGCATTTCCCCCCTGAGCAGGTGGCCCGCCGGGCCCCCTGAGGATCTGCGTTTGGTCCTTGTACCTAATTTGGAAGCTTTGGGGGGAGCGACGGACTCATGCCGATCATCAAGGTCCTGCTGGCGGACGATTGGGGATTGTTCCTCGAAGGGGTCAAATCTGCGCTGCGTCAAGCCACCGCCGACATAGAAATTGTGGGAGAGGCGACCAACGGAGAAGATGCGGTCCAGCTCACGCGTCGCCTGGATCCCGCGGTGGTCTTGATGGACCAGGACCTCCCCAAGGCGGGCGGCATCGAAGCGACGCGGGCCATTAAGCAGGCGATGCCTGGGGTCGAAATCATCATCATGACCGAGCGCCTCGACGATGCGAAGGCTCTCGCGGCCATCGAGGCGGGGGCCGCCGGGTACATTTTGAAAAACATCCCGGCTGCCAATCTCGTCACGGCCCTGAATTCGGTGCGCCAGGGGCAGGTATTCTTTCACCCCGAAATCACCCGCAAGCTCATTGAGCGGGTCGGCCATCCGGCAGACGGGAAGCCGGCCCGGCTCGGGCCATCACCCGAGGGCCTCACCGCGAGAGAACTCGAGGTCCTTGTGGAACTCACCAACGGCAGTACAGATCGCCAGATCGCGAGCAAGCTCACGGTCTCCGAGGGCACGGTCAAGACGCACATCCGCAACATTTTGCAGAAACTCAACGTCCGGAATCGCACCCAGGCAGTTGCCCACGCCATCCGGAAGGGATTTATCAAATAGCCGCTCGGGCCATGATCACGCGCGCGCTCGCTGTGCCGATTCACACGTCGGGCATCTGTCTCTGTCGGTCAGTCATCATGCCCATCCCTCGTTTGAGGGCCATGTCAAGGCATTTCCTCCAATCGATCTACAGGGTTTTTGGGAGGCGCTTCGTCCTCACTCGAACGATCATCTCCGGTGTTCTGACGGGTATAAATAACTGACATGAAACTTGGCATCTTCGGCGCAGGGTGCGCAGGACTGGTCACCTTCAGCCGCAAGGCCGACCGGCCCCAGGAACACTCGCCTCGCGCCCGCCGCTGATCTTCTGGCCAGATCCCGCTGCCATGGCGAAGATCCTCGTCATCGAAGACGACCGCACCATCGCTGAACTCCTGCAGGCGGCCCTGCAGCACGAAGGAGATGAAGTATGCCTCAGCCTGCAGGGCAGCCTGGATGCGCTCGATGAGACCTACGATCTGGTCCTCCTCGACCTGATGCTGCCGGACGCTGACGGGCTCGAACTGGCCCGATTGATCCGCGGCTCGTACGACCTGCCCATCATCATGCTCACCGCCCGCGGCGAACTCCGGGATAAAGTCGCGGGCTTCGAGGCCGGCGCGGACGACTACGTCACCAAGCCCTTCAGTTTCCAAGAACTGTCAGCCCGCGTGCACGCGGTACTCAAGCGTACGGGGCGGGGAGGAGGCCAGATCCGAGCCGGGGCGTTGTGCCTGGATCCCGACCAGCGCAGGGCCTGGTGGCACGACCGGCCGCTCGAACTCTCCGCGCGTCAGTTCGATCTGCTGGCCGCGCTCACGCGCCGTCCCGGGCGGGTGTTCAGCCGGGACGAGTTGATCAATCGCGTCTGGGGTGTCGATTTCGAGGGAGAGAGCAACGTGGTTGAAGTAACGGTGGGACGCCTGCGTGACAACCTCGGTGACCATGCACACACCATCATCGCGACGGTCCGTGGCATCGGCTATACGCTGCGCATACCGTGAGATTCCGGTGGAAGATTGCCATCGTCGTGCTGGCCACGGTCGGCCTGTTGGACCTGGTGTTGAGCGTGGCCTACGAACGGAACCTCGACCAGTTCCTGCTGGATCACAGCGCCCAGACGTTGCGGGAACACTTCTCTCCGACGGCCGACGTGTACATGAATCGCCTCGCCAGGATGCGGCTGCCGCTTCCCGCGCTGGGCCGCGATCTGGCGCTGGACCTGACGAGGCACGACGTCGCAGCGCTCGTGCTGGATGCCGACGGCAGGGTGGTGGCCTCGGGCAAGATTCTGCCGGAGGACCTGGACCCGGCACCCGTTCGGGATGACGCCGTCCGGCGGATCCTCAGCGGAGACAGCCTGGCGACATACGTCCACCGTGTCGAGGGTGGACGTGAACTCGTCATGTACATCCCGCTGCGGTCGCTTTCGCCCGCATCCGGCCTCGTCGGTGTGATCCAGCTCAGCACGCCCTTGACAGACGTGGATCGCTCGCTGGGCCGGCTCCGCCTCATTCTGATTGGCGCGGCGATGGCGACGCTGCTGGCCAGTGGAGTGCTGGCGCTGCTGTTCGGCGGCTACCTTGCGGTCCCCCTGGAGAAACTCGAGGCGACCTGTTGCGCGATCGCCCGGGGGGAGCTCCACCGGCGGTCTGAATTGCCGCACGGCCGAGACGAGGTCGGACGGCTCGCCACCTCATTCGACGAGATGGTTCACAAACTCGAAGCCGCGTTCACCGCGCAGCAGCGGTTTGTGACCGATGCGGCGCACCAGTTGAAGACACCGCTCACCGTGCTCAGCGGTCACCTGGAGCTGCTGGAGCGGATGGTCATTGCAGATCCGGCCAAGGTCCTCACGTCGTATGCCACCATGCGCGAGCAGGTGAGCCGCCTGGATCATGTGCTGCGCCGCCTCATCACGCTCTCTGCGCTCGATGCGGGCGCCCCGTTGCAGCGGGAAGAGGTGAACCTCGGCGACATCGCGGCGCGTGTGCTCGATGACTTTCGCGTGCTGGCCGGCGCCAGACAATTGCAGCTGGTGCGTGGCGACAATGCGACGGCGGACGTGGACCCGAACCAGATCCGCGAGGCGCTGGGCAACCTGGTGGACAACGCCATCCGTCATACCGCGCCGACCGGGACCATCACGATCGAGGTGGGAGGCGGACGGATCACGGTGCGCGACGATGGCGTGGGCATTGCCCCCGAGCGCCTGCCGCGGATCTTCGACCGATTCTATCGCTATCCGCCGACGGGCGACGGATTCGGGCTTGGCCTGGCCATTGCACGCGGCATCGTGGAGTCTCACGGCGGCCGCCTGTCGGCTGAAAGCATCCCTGGGCATGGCACCTCGCTGACCTTGACCGTGCCCGCCGTGCGGTTGTAATCATTCCGTCATCTCCAATCACCCGCATGTCAGACAGGCCGTCTAGGCTATCTCTCGTCGCTGCGCTCACCAGACGGTAGACGATACGGAACACGCTGCCTTCGTAAACGAGGACAGGGATGAAACCGGTACTCATCCTCGCGATCGTGACGCTGGTGGTGACGGGAACGTTGCGCCCTGCGGGATTCGCGGCTCCTCCCCGCGACGCGCCGACGGCTCCATCGCCTCCCGAGCATCCCGTGCGGCCGGGGCATCCTGGGACACCCGGCACGCCCGCAACACCCGCAACACCCGCGGCGCCTGAGACACCCGGGACGCCTGCGACGCCCGCAACACCCGCGACACCATCACTGGATTCGGCCGACTTCGACGCCGAGCGGGCAGCGCGGGAGTTGCTGATCGCTCAGGAGCGGCTATTGGCAGAAGGCGATCACGCCCGCTTGAGTGGAGACTCGCAGATGCTCTACGCCCTGGCCATCCGGTATCTCTCGCTGGCACGGCAGCATTACCGGGCCGGCCGTAGCTACCAGGCGGCGGAAGTGGCCACCGCGGTCACAAGGCTGGCCGACGCCATCCGGCATCTGTCGTGGGCTGCAGGCGCGAACTGACGCGCGCGACGCCGTTCAGCTGCCGGCAATCATAGGAACACGGCGACTCGCAGTGCTCGAGACATGTTCCGTCCGGGTGGTGACCTCAATGGCCTGTGCGCCTGGACCAGACACGAGCCCGGGGATGGTCAGCCGTTTGATAGAGCGATGATCGGGGCGTTTTCCCGCCAGAGGCTGAGATATTCATGAGCCCAAATGCATAACCTACCCAAAATCGACCGGGGATTTCCCCACCGGACTCCATCGCTTCCAGGGGTATAAGTGAGGAGTAGTATGAGACTTGGCCTCTTCGGCACAGGATACGCGGGACTGGTCACGTCGGTGTGCCTCGCGCAGTTGGGGCACACCGTCACGGCCATCGACAAGAATCCAGACATCGTTGCACGCCTGTCGGATGGCGTGCCGACCATTCATGAACCCGGGCTGGAGGAGTTGCTGACCTCCAACCTGGAGGCCGACCGCCTCAGCTTCACCACGAAAGCCGAGGATGCCGTGTGCGCATCCGACATGATCTTCGTCTGCGTGGGAACCCCGCCCCGAAGCGATGGGCACGCCGACCTGTCCCAGGTCGAGGAAGTCGCCCGCACCATCGCGTCGATGCTGGATGGCTACAAGCTGATCGTGGAGAAGAGCACCGTTCCCGCCCGCACGGCACACTGGATCGACTGGACGATCCGCCGGCTGGCCGGACGGGAACGGGAGTTTGACATCGCCAGCAATCCGGAGTTTCTGCGGGAGGGTTCCGCCGTCCGCGACTTTCTGCATCCGGACCGGATCGTCATCGGCGCGGACAGCGAGCGGGCCCGGTCGCTGCTCCTCGACCTCTACCAGTCCAGCTTCGACTGCCCGATCATCGTCACGAGCGTGACGACGGCCGAACTGATCAAGCAGGCGGCCAACGCCTTTCTCGCCACGAAGATCTCCTTCATCAACCTGGTGTCGGACCTCTGCGAGAAACTCGATGTAGACGTCACCACCGTGGCCAAGGGTATTGGCCTCGACCCGCGCATCGGCCGCGACTTTCTCAACGCGGGCCTGGGCTTCGGCGGTTCCTGCCTGCCCAAGGACGTCAGCGCCCTGATCAGGGTAGCCGGGAGCAGCGGCGTCGACGTCGGCATGCTGAAAGAGGTGGAGCGCATCAACGTCGCCCGCATCGACAGGTTGCTGGGGAAGGTCGAGCGCGCGCTGTGGGTGCTGCCGCAGAAGGTCATCGGCGTACTGGGTGTGTCGTTCAAGCCCGATACCGACGACATCCGGGGCGCGCCCAGCCTCGGGGTGATCCCCCGGCTGCACAGCACCGGAGCCATTCTGCGCGTCTATGATCCCGCGGCGGTGCGAAACTTCGAGCGGTTCCATCCGCCCGATGACCGCCTTTCGTATGTGGCGTCGGCCTATGATGCGGCCCGCGATGCCCACGCCCTCGTGATCCTCACAGACTGGAATGAGTTCCGGTCTCTCGATTTCGGCCGAATCCGGACGTTGATGCGAACGCCCGTGGTCGTGGACGGCAGGAATCTCTTCGAGCCGTCGCAGATGCAGGCCGCGGGCTTTGAGTACTACAGCCTGGGCCGCGGGGACGTGTCGCTCCACCCCGAACCGCGACGCGAGCGCACATGAACGCGCACCGCGCAACTCCTGCGACCGTGTTGATCACGGGAGCGGCCGGATTTCTCGGTTCGCACCTCTGCGATCATTTCCTGGCGCACCGCTGGCGCGTCGTGGGCGTGGACAACCTGCTGACGGGGACGGCCGGGAACCTGACTCACCTGGACGGGGACGGCGGGTTCCGGTTCATCGAGCATGACGTCACCAAGCCGTTCGTCGTTGACGATCCCGTCGATCTCGTCCTGCACTTTGCCTCGCCCGCCAGCCCCAAAGACTACCTGCGATATCCCATCGACACGCTCAAAGTGGATGCCGTGGGCACCTTGCTCACCCTCGAGCTGGCCAGGGCGCGCGGGGCGCGATACGTGCTGGCCTCCACCAGCGAGGTGTACGGCGACCCCCAAATCCATCCCCAGCCCGAATCGTACTGGGGCCATGTCAACCCGATTGGTCCGCGCAGTGTATATGACGAGGCGAAGCGCTTCGCCGAGGCCCTGACGATGGCCTATCATCGCGCGAACACGCTGGATACACGCATCCTGAGGATCTTCAACACGTATGGCCCGCGGATGCGCGCCGACGACGGCCGCGTCATCCCCCAGTTCATCACCCACGCGCTGTCTGGCGTTCCCCTACCGGTGCATGGCGACGGGCGGCAGACGCGGAGTTTTTGTTTTGTCGACGATCTCGTCGAGGGGATCTACCGGTTCGCCACGTATGACGGCCTAGCCGGCGAGGTCATCAATTTGGGCAACCCCGAGGAGATGACGCTCCTCGAATTGGCCGATATCGTCGCCTCGCTGGTCGGAACGACGCCGAATATTGTCCACCTGCCCCTGCCCCAGGACGATCCGGCGCGCCGGCGACCGGACATTGGGAAAGCCCAGGCCGTGTTGGGGTGGTCCCCCGCCGTGCCGCTGCGGGAGGGACTGCGGCGGACGATCGCATGGTTCGTGAGGATGGCGCCGAAGCAAAATCTGGTCACGTCGTAGGATCGCGGCGTGTCGATCACCACTCCGTCCAGCTCGTCCGCGCCCGTGGTGCGAACCGTGCAGACGATCGCCCCGGTCATCCCCCGCCATAGTCCGCCTGGCGTTCCGGTACTGGTCCGGCCGCAGGTGCGGGGCAAGTTCATCTTTGCCGGCGACAGCAAGCTTTTCGTGCGCGGTGTGACCTACGGGGCGTTTCGTCCCAATGCCGCAGGTCAAGAATACCATGACCCAGACGCCATCGAGCGCGACTTTGCGCAGATGGCGGAGGCAGGCGTGAACGCCGTGCGCATTCCGCACACCACGCCCCCCACGGCCCTGCTGGACGCGGCGGCGCGGCACGACCTGCGCGTCATGGTGGGGCTCTCCGCGGAGCAATATCTGGGCTTTTTGATCGATCGCAAGAAGCCAATGGGTGACATCGAGGATCTGCTCCGCGAAAAAGTGCGGACCATCGCCGGCCACCCGGCGCTCCTGTGCTACGCCCTGGGCAATGAGGTACCCGCCTCGATCGTGCGCTGGCTGGGGCCCGGCCCGGTGGAACGGTACCTGGAGCGGTTATTCCGGGCCGTCAAGGCGGAAGATCCCGACGGACTCGTCACCTACGTGAACTACCCCACCGCCGAGTATCTGCAGCTCCCGTTCCTGGACCTGGTCAGCTTCAACGTCTATCTGGAAACCCAAGAACGCTTTGAGGCATACCTGGCCCGCCTGCACACCATCGCGGGCGACCGCCCGCTGGTGATGAGCGAGATCGGGCTGGACAGCCTGCGGCACGGTGAGCCCGAGCAGGCGCGCACGCTGGACTGGCAGATCCGCTCGGTCTTTGGCTCGGGCTGCGCCGGAGGGTTCGTCTTTGCCTGGACCGACGAGTGGTTCCGGGGCGGCGCCGAGGTCGACAACTGGGCATTCGGCCTGACGCGTCGTGACCGTACACCAAAACCGGCGCTGGGCGCGGTGAGGCGCGTGTTCACCGAGCTTCCGTTCCCAGGCCATGCGCCATGGCCGCGCATCTCGGTGATCGTCTGCACCCACAACGGCGCGCGCACAATTCGCGACTGCTTGGCGGGCCTGCGAACGCAGGACTATCCGAGTGTCGAGGTGATCGTCGTCGACGACGGTTCGACCGACGGCACGGCGGCCATCGCCAGCGAGTTTGGCGTACGCGTCATCAGCACCGAGCAGCACGGCCTGGCCGCCGCGCGCGACGTCGGTCTGGAGGCGGCGACTGGGGAAATCGTCGCGTACATCGACGACGACGCGTACCCCGATCCCCACTGGCTCAAGTATCTCGCCGCGAGCTTTCTCACCACGGCACACGCCGCGGTCGGCGGGCCGAACATCGCGCCGCCGGGCGACGGTTTCATCGCCGGCTGCGTGGCGAACGCCCCGGGCGGGCCGGTTCATGTGCTCACCTCGGATCGAGAGGCGGAGCACATCCCGGGGTGCAACATGGCCTTCCGCACCGAGCGCCTGCGGGGGGTCGGCGGATTCGATCCACAGTTTCGCATCGCTGGCGACGATGTCGACCTCTGCTGGCGGCTCCGGGAGCGCGGCTGGACGATTGGATTCTCTCCAGCGGCTGTCGTCTGGCACCACCGCCGCAACTCCATTCGCGCGTACTGGCGGCAACAGCGCGAGTATGGCAAAGCCGAGGCGCTGCTGGCACGAAAGTGGCCCCATCGATATAACGGCGCGGGCCATGTGACCTGGTCCGGCTGGGTGTACGGCAACAACCCCGCATCCTTTCTTCGCCCGCTGAGACGAATCTACCATGGGGTCTGGGGCAGCGCGCCCTACCAATCGCTGTACGAGCGATCGCCGGCCACGCTGTGGTTGATGCCGGCGATCCCGGAATGGTACCTGGTCATCCTGCTCCTCGGCATGGTCTCAGCGCTTGGCGCGTTGTGGCGGCCGCTGCTGGTCGCCCTGCTGCCGTTTGCGCTCTCTGTGCTTGTGGTGGTCACGCAGGCCTGCCTGGCCGCGGCGCGGGCTGTCCTTCCCGACGTCCCTCCGTCGCGTGCCGGCCGAACCAAGCGGTGGATGCTCACAGCGTCGTTGTATCTGCTCCAGCCCCTGGCGCGTCTCTCCGGCCGCCTGCACTACGGCCTCGCGCCATGGCGCCGACACGCTCCGCTCCGAGTCACCAGTCCGACGCTGCGGCAATACGACTCGTCTCCGCCAACTTGGAACGGGGCGCGGCGGCACCGTCTGTTCGGCATCGCGCTGCCGCTGCCCGGGCGCGTTGCCGTCTGGAGCGAGCGCTGGGAGGATCCCGATGTCAAGCTCCAACGCATCGAGGCCAGCCTCAAGGCGGCCGGGGCCAACGTGCGCCGTGGCGGCGACTACGACCGCTGGGATCTGGAAGCCTGCGTCGGCACACTCGGCGCGGCCAGGCTGCTCGCGGCCGTCGAAGACACCGGCGCGGGCGTGCAGCTGGCCCGGTATCGCTGGTGGCCGCGCTGGTCCCCGGCGGGGGTGGCGGCGACGCTCGCCTTCGCCGGGTTGGCCGCTGAAGCGATCGAGGACAGGGCGCCGGCGGTCGCCGTTGTGCTCGGCGCGATCACCCTCCTTCTCGCACTACGCACGTCCATCGATTGCGCTGATGCGGTGGCGGCGATCCGGCAGGCCGTCGACAGGGAAAAGCGGTAGCGCCATGGCCACGTATACCGATCTTGTATTGTTCCGCCGGGTGCTCCGCCAGACGCGGGCCTACTGGCTCCACATGCTGGGGATGTTTACCTTGAACCTGCTGGCGTCACCCATTGCCCTGCTCGCCCCCCTACCGCTGAAGATCGCCGTGGACAGCCTGATTGGCTCCCATCCCCTGCCGCGCCCGCTCGACAGGTGGCTGCCGCCGGCTGTGACGGGCTCACCACCTGCCTTGCTGCTGTTTGTCGTTGGCCTCCTGGCCGCCATCACGTTGCTGGGTCAGGCGCAGCAACTCGCCGCAGCACTCCTGGGCAACTACGTCAAGGAAAAGATGATCTTGGACTTCCGCACGCACATGTTCCGCCACCTCCAGCGGATCTCACTCTCCTACCACGACAGCAAGGGCACCGCGGACTCCGTGTACCGGATCCAGCACGACGTTCCCGACATCCAGCAGGTCCTGACCGATAGCGCCATCCCGTTTGTCAGCTCCAGCATCACGCTGGTCGGGATGATTTACGTCATGGCCCGCATCGACTGGCAACTGGCGCTGATCGCCATCGCGATTTCACCGCCATTGATCGTGATCGCCCGGTTCTTCCGCAGACGCCTGCGCCGCCAGTCGCGGGAAGCCAAGAAGCTCGACAGCTCCGCGCTTGGGATCGTCCAGGAAGTGCTGGGCGCCCTGCGCATCGTGAAGGCCTTTGGCCAGGAGGCGCGGGAGGAGCAGCGGTACCTCCGGCGCGGCGGCGATGTGATGCGGGCACGGATGCGCCAGGCATTCATGGAAGGAGAGTTCAACGTCTTCGTCGGCCTGACGACCGCCGCGGGGACGGCCGCCGTCCTGTTCATTGGTCTCAGCCATGTGCGCGCGAATGCGCTCACCCTAGGCCAGCTCCTCATGGTCATGGGCTATCTGAACCAGCTGTACGCTCCCTTGAAGACCATCAGCCGGAAAGCCGCCAGCCTTCAGGCCAACCTGGTCGCCGCCGAGCGGGCGTTCGCGGTGCTCGACCAGCCGCCGGATGTCGTCGAGCGGCCCGACGCCCGGCCACTCACCCGGGCCGCCGGGGCCATCGCCTTTCGCAACGTGTCCTTCGCTTACAGCCCCGATCGCCGCGTGCTGCACGACATCTCGTTCACCATCGAGCCCGGCACCCGCCTGGGGATCGCGGGCGCGTCCGGCGCGGGCAAGAGCACGCTGATCAGCGTGCTCACACGATTCTACGACCCGACGGAAGGGGAGATTCTGCTGGACGGTGTCGATGTCCGCGACTACCGGCTGGACGATCTGCGCCAGCAGTTCGCCGTGGTGCCGCAAGATCCCGTGCTCTTCTCAGTCAGCATCGCCGAAAACATCGCGTATGCCAGGCCGGGTGCGAGCGAGCGCGAGGTGATCGCAGCCGCCCAGGCGGCCAACGCGCACGAGTTCATCACTCGATTCCCCCAGGGCTACCAGACCCAGGTGGGCGAGCGTGGGGTCCAGCTCTCCGGCGGGCAGCGCCAGCGCATCGCCATCGCCCGCGCGTTCTTGAAAGACAGCCCGGTGCTCATCCTGGACGAGCCGACCAGCGCCGTCGATCAGGAGGCGGAGGCGGCGATCGTCGACGCGATCCGGCGGCTGATGCGCGGCCGCACCGTCATCTTGATCACACACCGGCCGCAACTGCTCGAGCGCTGCACCGCCCTGATCGTGCTGGAGCACGGACGGCTTGCGTCGAGCACGACCCTCTCTCCCGCCGCGGCAGGAATTCCGGCTGCGCCCACCCCGGTCGCCGAACGGCGGGTGAGTCTCATGCGCCATCCCGCAGTGGTGGCCTGGTGCCGGCTGTATCCGGACGCTGAGCCGCTGCGGATCACGCCCTTGAAGGTGCGCCGGAGGAAGAATCAAGTCTACCGGCTCGAGGGGACGGGGTGGGCCGGCGCCCCGGTGATCGCCAAGCGCTGCCCCAAGGCGGTCGCCCTGGTCGAGCGCGCCATCTACGAAGAGATTCTCCCCCACGCCGCGGTCTCGTCGCTCCACCACTACGGGTTCATCGAAGAACCGGATAGCGAATACTCCTGGCTCTTCATGGAAGAGGCGACCGGCGCCGACTACTCCAACCTCCTACCGGAACACCGCGCCCTGGCCGCCCGCTGGCTCGGTCTGCTGCATAGCTCGGCGGCTGGCGCGGCCGCCACCGCGCGTCTGCCCGACGGCAGCCCAGGCCGCTATCTGGACCTGTTGCGGGCGACTCGCGAACTGATCCACCAGCACCTGGACAATCCCGTGCTCTCGCCAGACGATGTGGTCTTCATCGAGGAGATCCGCGCCCGTCTCGATGATCTGGCCGCGCACTGGAGCCGGGTGGACGCGATCTGCAGCCGCATGCCGCAAACGCTCGTGCACGGCGATTTCAGCGGCAAGAACATGCGCCTGCGCTCCGCGGATGGAGACACGGCCGTGGTCGTCTTCGACTGGGAGCATGCCGGCTGGGGCGTCCCCGCCGTGGACCTGGCCCAGCTCACCGTACCGTCGCACCGGTTGTCGGCGAATCCCGACATCTCGACCTACTGGTCGACGGTGCGCGATCGCTGGCCGGACGTAAGCCTGGAGGCTTGGCGGGAGCTCGCCTACTGCGGGACGGTGTGTCGAACGCTGTCTGCCTTGTACTGGGATGCGCAGAACCTGGCCAACGACTGGGCGCAGTCGTTTGTCCGCAGCGTGCAGACGTACGTCATTGAGCTGGACGGCGCCCTTGAGGAACTCGGCTGGGCGCCGGGCGCCGCGCCGCGTCAGGCGGTGGGGACATGACGCCGCTACGGATCGGATTCCTGCTGCCGCGCTACCATCAGCCGAGCAGAAGCCACATGCCGGCGGTCATGCGGACGCTCGCGGAGTGGGGCGTCATCGTCGAGGTGATCCACCCCCGGGATCATGCGGTCGACCTGTCCACCCTCCAGGTCGAGCACGATCTGTACGTCTTGAAGAAGATCAGTGGCCCCGCCGTGAGCATCGCGGGAGTGCTGCACGCCCAGGGCGCGGCGATCGTCAATCCGTACCCGGTGACCATGGCGCTGCGCGACAAGATCATCACCTCCCGCCTGCTGCAGGCCGCCGGCGTGCCCACGCCTGCGACCTATGTCGCCTCGCATCTGCACCAGCTGGCACCGCTGCTGGACGGGGGACCGCTTGTCGTGAAGCCCGTGGGGGGCACCGAGGGGTTTGGGGTGCGTATCGTCCGTACCTTGAGCGAGCTTGCCGCGGTGCCGGCGGGTAAGGATCCCCTCTTCGCCCAGCGCTACCATCCGCCCCAGGGCCGCGACCGGAAGATCTACTCGATCGGAGGGCGCCTGTTCGGGGTCAAGAAAATCTTCCCGGCCAGGACCGAGGCGGAGAAACATGGGGAACCGTTCATCCCCGCCCGGGAACTCTGCGAAATCACCCTGCGCTGCAGCCGGGCGTTCGGCATCGACCTCTTCGGCATCGACATCGTTGAGAGTGAGGGGAGACCGTACGTCGTCGACATGTCCAGCATGCCCGGGTTCAAAGGCGTCCCTGACGCGCCCTCGCATCTGGCGTCGTACCTGTATGATACGGCCAAGCGCGCCGCCCGGGCGCAGCCGTTGCGTGAGCCGGCGGAGACAAGAGCCAGCGGTCCCGGCCGCGCCGGTGCGGTGAGTACAATGCCCACGGCAGGTGAGCGATGACGAGCCGGGTGAGTCAAGACGTCGACCTGCGCCAGGGATTTGTACGCTCGCTTGAGGAGAGGCGGGAACCCGGCGCGGCGGAGGTCTACCAGCGGTTGCAGGAGATGCTCGGCCGCGCGGAGAGCTCGAACGGGGCGATCCGTCTTGAGCGGCTGAAGCAGGCGGTGTATCGGCTGCGGGTCGGCGACGGACCCGGTCGCGCGCTCGTGCTCAAACGCCACACCCCGGCCATTGCACAAATAGATCGCCTCGTCGCAGAACGATGGCTCCCTGCGCTCGGCTTCGAAGACCGCTGCCCGCAGCTCCTGGCAGCCGCGGCTGAGCGAGAGGGACGCTGGACGTGGCACATCTATGAGGATCTGGGCCACGACAACCTCGCCGCGCAGCGCCTGCCGTGGCGCCTGGAGGCGGCGGTCGATCTTATCGCCGAGCTCCACACCCGTGCGGCGGGCCACTCGCTCATACCCGAGATCCGTTGCCGCGCCCGCGACCATGGGGCGCCCTTCTTCCTCTCGAACCTCCGGGACGCCATCGATGCGCTTGACGCGCTTGCGGACCTCCCGCGGGACGCGCCACCTGAGTTCCCGGCCGCGCGGACGCGCCTGCTGGACCGCCTGCATACACTCCTCGAGGACGCCCCGCGGCGCGTTCGACTCATGAAGGAGCATGGCGGGCCCGATACCCTCCTCCACGGCGACCTCTGGCCGAAAAATATCTTCGTGAGCATGAATGCCGCCGCCCCGCACCCGCGGCTCATCGATTGGGACCATGTCGGCGCAGGGCCGTTCAGCTATGATGTCTCCACGCTCCTGTACCAGTCCTCTCCCGACGAGCGGCCGTGGATGCTGCGCCGGTACCGCGAGGCCGTGGAGCGGGCGGGCCGGCGCTTGCCTTCAGACGCGGAGTTAAACCTGCTGTTTCACACCGCGGAGGCCGCGCGTTACGCCCACTGTATTCTCTTTGACGCCATGGCGCTGTTGAACGACGGCGCCGACTGGGGATTTGCGGAGCTGATCGCCTACGAGCAGTGGTTTGAGGCCCTCCGGCCGCCGCTGGTGGGAGCATCATGAGCGCAGCGATCTGTCTGGCGGCGGCGCGGACCATTATGTATCCTCACGGCGGCGGCCACCTGTGGGTGTACCTGCAGTGGGCGCTGTCACTGCTGGCATTGGGTTGGCGGGTCATCTGGCTCGAAGGCATCGACCCCGGCGATCCCGAGCGTGATCCCCGGGAGTTGGCTACCACGCTCAAGCAACGCTTGAAGCCTTACGGCCTGGCAGACTCCGTCGCGCTCTGCTCGCTGACGGACGAGCCCCTTCCGCCCGACGTGACCGAGCACGCCATGGATCTCGACGCGGCCTCCGAGGCCGACCTGCTGCTGAACCTGTGGCATTCCCTTCCCGCGTCTGTGGTGAACCGTTTCCGACGCGCCGCATTCGTCGATACCGACCCGGGGCTGCTGCAGATCTGGATGACCCGGGGCGACGTACAAGTGGCCTCACATCATCTCTATTTCACCATTGGCGAGACCGTCGGGACGTCAGCGGCGCGTTTCCCCGACTGCGGCCTCCGCTGGCTGTACACGCCGCCGCCGGTGTTCCTGCCGGCGTGGCCGACAGTCTCGGTGGACTCGACCGCACCCTATACGACGGTTACCCACTGGTGGGGAAGCCGATTCGAGTTTGGGGGACAGGTCATCAACGAGGAAAAGCACGTCTCGTTCCTGGAATACAAGGAACTCCCGTCCCGGATCTGTGCGAGCCTCGAGCTGGCCATCTGTCTGGGCGAGCATTATGACGACTGGCGGGCCCGTCTGGAGCCCTTGGGGTGGCAGGTCCGGCAGGCCTGGGACGTGAGCGCGACACCCGACCAATACCGGGCCTACATCCAGCAATCACGGGGCGAGTTCAGCTGCGCGAAGCCGGCATGCATGACCCTGGCCAACGCGTGGGTCAGCGACCGGACCCTCTGCTACCTGGCCAGCGGCAAGCCGGCCGTCGTCCAGCACACGGGCGACAGCCGCGTCCTTCCTGATGCTGGGGGGCTCTTTCGCTTCAGAAACATGGACGAGGCGGTGCAGGCATTTTCCGCCGTGGAGTCGGACTACGAGCGTCACGCCCGGCTCGCACGCCAGCTCACCGAGGAGCATTTCAACGGCTGCGATGTCGTCGCCCGCGTCTTGGAGCAGACTCTGGATATCGGGCCGCGCCGACCGGCCCGCGCGAGGCGGCCTGGCCGCGTGACGCGCGAGTGAGGCCATGAAGTGGCTCATCGTCACCGGGGATGACTTCGGGATGAGTCGCGGGATCAACCGCGGGATCGTCCAGGCACACCGGGGTGGGGTCCTCACGAGCGCCAGCCTCATGGTGACCCGGCCGGCCTGTGAGGAGGCGGCGTCCCTCGGGCGCCAGTATCTGACCTTGAGCCTCGGACTCCATCTGGAACTGGACCCGGACGACTCCGAAGGCGTTCCCGCCGCCCTGGCGCGCCAGCTGGCGCGATTCCGTGATCTCATCGGCGTTCCTCCCACCCACATCGATTCCCACCATGACGTGCACCGCGACCCGCGAGTTCTGCCTCACCTGCTCGCCTGGGCCCGGCCCGCCGGAGTCCCGGTGCGGGGACATTCGGGAATCCACCACCTTTCGAAGTTCTACGGCCAATGGGGCGGCGAAACGCATCTGGAACAGATCGGCGTCGATGGGCTGGTCCACCTGCTGGACGCGGAGGTCCGCGACGGCGTGACCGAACTGAGCTGTCATCCCGGCTACGTGGAGCCGGAGTTCCTCTCAAGTTACACGGCGGAGCGCGAGGTAGAGCTGCGGACGCTGTGCGACCACCGCGTGCGCGGCGCGATCGGGGACATGGCGATCCACCTCATAAACTTCAAGGACCTTCCCGCGCTCGTGTCCCACACCTCCGTGCCGGAAGGCGCGCGATGACCACGGTCGTGATCTCGGTTTACAAGGTGGCCAACTTTCCGGATGGCGGCGGCCACTTCTGGGCCTATATGCAGTACGCTGCGGGGCTGCGCCGGTTGGGGTGCGAGGTCTACTGGCTGGAGCAGCTCCGACCGCTCCGCGATCCCAAGCGGGAACCCGAGCTGCTTGAAACCTTCCTGGAGCGGATGAAACAATTCGGGTTGGAAGGCAGGACGCTGCTGTACAGGCGCGACCGCACGCAGGAGGAAGGCCCCGGGGCCCTCGAGTTCGTCGGATGCACCTGGGCCGAGGCCGAGGCGATCCTGCGACGGGCGGACCTGTTGCTGAACTTTCACTACGCGATCGACCCCCGACTCCTTGCCGCCATCCCGCGCACGGCGCTCGTGGACATCGACCCGGGACTGCTGCAGCTGTGGATGAGCAGCGGCGAACTCGCCGTGCCCCCCCACGACTGCTACCTGACCACCGGCGAAACCGTCGGGACGAGCGCGGCCCGCTTTCCCGATTGCGGGCTCCGCTGGATCTATGTCGGTCGCCCGGTGAGCCTCGAGGACTGGCCTGCCGTCTACGATCCACGGTGCGAGGCATTCACCACCGTCTCAAGCTGGTCAGGGGCCAGCTGGCTGAAAGTCACTGAAGACGGGAAGACCGTGCTGCGCGAGAACACGAAGCGGGTGGCGTTTCTCCCGTTCGTCGATCTGCCCCGCCACACGCGCCAGCCGCTCGAGCTCGCCTTATATCTGGTCGAACATAAAGATGCAGCGGACCGGGCACGCCTCGAGTCGCGCGGCTGGCGCGTGTGTGACTCGAGGGAGGTGGCCGGCACCCCCGAGACCTACCGCGCCTACATCCAGCGGTCGCGCGGCGAGTTCAGCTGCGCCAAGCCGACGTGCATGGAGCTGCAGAACGCGTGGATCAGCGACCGGACACTGTGCTATCTGGCCAGCGGAAAGCCGGTCGTCGTGCAGCACACCGGGCCGAGCTCCTACCTGCCCCACGGCGAGGGCATGTTCCGGTTCACCTCCCTGCGCGACGCGGCTGAGGCGCTGGAGGAGATCAACGCTCATTACGAGCGCCACTGCCGCGCCGCCCGAGATATCGCCGAGACCCACTTCGACTCGACACGAGTGCTCACGACCATGCTCAACGCGGCGCTCGGCAGCGGCACGGCCGGGCACCGGGCCGCCTCGGTGAGCGTACCGTGAGCCTCACCGTCTGTCTCGCCCCCGCGAGGACCATCGACTACCCCGAGGGGAGCGGCCATCTCTGGGTCTATCTCCAATGGGCGCTGGCGCTGCGGGCCCTCGGCTGCCGGGTCATCTGGCTTGAAGGCGTCGATCCGAGTGCTCGAGGAACGCCCCAGGCGTCGAAGCCCCGGCACCTGCGCGCGGGCGACCCGCGGAAGCTGGTCCCGATGCTGCGAGCCCGCCTGCAGCCGTACGGGCTGGCGGAATCGCTGGCGCTATTTTCACTCCCGGGTGACCCGCTGCCGCCGGACGTGGCGGCCATGGCGCTGGACCTGGACGCGGCGGCCACCGCCGACCTGCTGGTCAACCTGTGGCACTCGTTGCCGGCGCGGGTCGTCCGTCGCTTTCGGCGATCCGCGTTTGTGGATACCGATCCGGGGCTACTTCAGATCTGGATGAGCACGGGCGACATCGCGGTGGCGCCCCACGACCTCTACTTCACCATCGGAGAAACCGTGGGCGCGCCGGGAACCCGCTTCCCTGACTGCGGCCTGCGGTGGCATTACACGCCGCCACCGGTGTTCCTCCCGGAATGGCCGCAGACCGCGGCTGAGCCCGGCGCGCCGTACACCACGCTCACGCATTGGTGGGGCGGCACGTTCGACTATCGCGGAGTCACCTTCAGCAATGAAAAGCGCGCCGCATTCTTAGAATTTGCGCGCCTGCCGTCCACCACGTCCGCGAAACTCGAACTGGCGATCTGTCTGGGACGCCACTACGAGGAGTGGCGCGGCCAGATGGAGCCGCTGGGCTGGACGATTCGCGAAGCCTGGGATGTGAGCGCGACACCCGACCACTACCGCGCATACATTCAACAATCGCGGGGAGAGTTCAGTTGTGCCAAGCCGGCCTACGTGACGCTCCAAGCCGGCTGGATCAGCGACCGGACCATCTGCTATCTGGCGAGTGGAAAGCCCGCCATCGTTCAGCATACCGGCCCGAGCCGCTTCTTGCCCGACGCCGACGGGCTCTTCCGGTTCCGGAATCTGGACGAAGCGGGGCGCGCTCTCGACACGGCGGAGTCCGAATACGACCGGCACTGTCGCCAGGCACGCGCGCTGGCTGAGGAACATTTCGACGCCCGCCGGGTCGTGGGCCGCGTACTGGAGCATGCGGTCGGGGCACGCGCGCCCCACTCGGTGTAAGCCAGGAGCTGTCTTCCCGAGCCCGCGGGGGTGGCGATCTACCCCGCCGTCGCCGGGCGGGGGATGTCCTCCACCACCAGCGTGAAGTGCCGGACGCGATGATCGAACCGGGTCAGCAGCCGGGCCGCCTCATCGGCGATTACTGCGTGCTCGAGGTCGGCTCCACTGAATCCGCGGATGGCCTCCAGCGACCGCCACCACGTGATGACGATGATCTCCACCGCGGCCGGGGTGGTCCGTTCCAAGAGCGTGGCCCCTGCGTATCCCTCGATCGCGTTTAGCGCCGGCAAGACATGGGCCCGCAGGTGCTCGGCGTAGGCGGGGGCCTGTGCCGGCGTCGTGTCAGCCGACCAGAGACGGGCGATCATGGCGGCGAGGCCCCGTCGCCCACCACGGTGGTCCACTTCCGCACCCGCCACCTGGTGACGAGCCCGCTGATGACGTACGGGTCGGCTCGGGCGAATGCTTCTGCGGCCTGCTCAGACGGTCCTCGAAAGATCAGCACCGCGCCATCGACGGGATCCGCGAGCGCCCCGGCAAGCACGAGCTCACCCCGCTGGAAGGCCTGGCGGGCCAGTTTCAGATGGGCGTCGCGAAATTGCGCACGCCTGGCCACATAATCGTCGACCACGTCGTAGAAGAGGAGATAGTGCACGGCTGGACCCTCCTGCTGGACACTTCGTCACCCGCCGCCCGGGTCCGCTTGTCCAGGCACGACGGTCTCCCGTGGACCGCGCTCCCAGGAGTTGGCATCGCGGCAGACGAATGCGTGGAAGCAGCCGGCTGGCCTCGGTTGGTTCACCCGCTCGTCGGGCACCTCGAAGGGACCTGGTGGCGTGGCGACTGGCAAGCTCAGGATCGGTGTGCTTGGTGCCGGGGCATGGGCGCGAGCGGCCCACATCCCGGGCTGGCTGCGCGACCCGCGGTGTGATGTGGCGGTCATCTGCGATCTCAAACGCGAGCTGGCCGACGATGCGGTGCGGCAGTTCGGTGCGGGCGAGTCCAGCGCCGACTGGGAGGCGGTGGTATCGCGACGGGACCTGGATGTGATCGATATCGCCACCCCGTCGCATACGCACTACCCGCTCGCGGTCGCCGCCGTCGAAGCCGGCAAGCACGTCTTGTGCGAGAAACCTGTGGCGTATGAGTTCCAGGATACGTGGACGCTGGCTCGGCGCGCCGGGGCGAAAGGGCTACTCACAAAGCTGGGGTTCACGTTCCGGTACAGCCCGGGGGTGCAGTACGCCAAGTCCCTCATCGACGAGGGCTTCGTCGGCCGGCCGCTGGTCTTCAACGGCTTTGAGCAGAACTCGCAATGGCTGGATCCCCAGGTGCCGTTGCGACAAGTCGACCACACCGCCGACCAGGCGGTCCTCCAGACGTCCTCACTGGAAGGCTATGGCGCTCCCATTATTGATATCGGGATGTGGTGGGTGGGCGCCGGATGGTGCGGGCCACTGGTCACATGATGCGCATGAATATCGACGACGGCGACATTCATCTGGTCGACTACACCAACGGCGCCACCGGCTCCATCCAGACCTCCTTCGTGATAATCGGCAACTACCCCGGCGTTGAGGCGCGCCTCTACGGCACGAACGGCGCGGTGATCTGCCGGCTGGTGGAGGAGTCTGGGGTCGCGGAAACGATCAGCACAGCGACGCCCGGGGACGTGGAGTTCAAGCCGATACGGATCCCGCAACGGTTCTACCCCACAGGCGGACACCCGCGGGAGTCCTGGCGGACACTGTTCTATGCCAACCTCATTAAAGATTTCGCCGACGAGATCCTGGGTGCAAGCGGTCGTAACCAGGGCAACTTTGAGGACGGTGCCAGGGTCCAGGAAGTGATCAATGCGGTCGAACTGTCGTTTCAGGAACGCCGCTGGATCGAGTTCCCTTTGAACCGCTAGGTATGGGCCCAGCCGCTGCGCGACTGCATCCTCCGGAACCGGAGGCTACGCTCGACGCCTTCTTTGACTGGTACTATCGGACGAACCCGGTCAGCGCCACGTTCATCGGCATCCATCGACACGACCACAGGCTCCCGGACTATTCGCCCGCCGCGATCGAGCAGGCCCTCGCAGCGATCGAGACGTTGAGCGATGGACTGCGCAGGCAGCGGCCCACCGCTCCGGGACGCGCCACGACGCTGGATCAGGAGCTGGCCTTGGGGTTCCTGGACGTCCTGCGCTGGGAATACGCGTCAGGGTATTTCCATGCCAGGAATCCTTCCTTATACACAGGCGAAGCCGTCTTCGGCGTGTTGAGCCTGTT
>VBAP01000023.1 GCA_005882335.1 Candidatus Segetimicrobium genomatis | reverse complement strand
CCCGGGACCCCGATGTCGGTGGCCAGCGCCTTTGATGGGTATCCCATGGCGTTGAAAGGCCAGGGGTCTCGGGCCCTGGCGGGCTCCGCGCTCTCGGCGTTCATTGCGGGGACGGTGTGCATCATCCTGTTCACGCTGTTCGCCCGGCCCCTGGCGGATTATGCGCTGACCTGGGGTCCGCCGGAGTACTTTTCGGTGCTGCTCCTCGCCTACGCCGCGCTGGTGGGGTTGGGTGGGGCGAACATCTTCAAGAGCGTGATCTCAGTCCTGTTTGGCCTGATCATTGCGGAGATTGGGACGGATACGATCACCGGAACGCTCCGCCTGATGTTTGGCACCTTCGCGCTCCTGGCCGGGATCAAGTTCCTGGTCGTCGTGGTTGGCGCGTTTGGGATCGGCGAACTGCTGCGGGCCGCCGAAGAGAATATCATGACCAAGGGCGCGGTGGCCGCACGGATCAGCTGGGCGAATGTCTTTGATGCCTTGAAGGAGATGCGGGGGTACTGGAAGACGTTTCTCCGCTCCACGATCAGCGGCTTCTGGATCGGCGTGCTGCCGGGCACCGGAGCGACGCCGGCGTCCTTTGTGGGGTACGGGCTGGCCAAGCGCTTTTCCAAGCATCCGGAAAAATTTGGCACAGGGATTCTCGAGGGCGTCGTCGCGCCAGAGTCCGCGGCTTCCGCCGCCGAGGTGGGCGCGCTCCTGCCGATGGTCACTGTTGGCGTCCCCGGGTCGCCCACGGCAGCCGTGATCCTGGGCGCCCTCCTGATCTGGGGGCTGCAGCCCGGGCCGCTGCTGATGCGGGACCACCCCGAGGTCGTCTGGGGATTCATCGCCAGCATGTACATCGCGGTGATCATTTCAGTCACGCTTAATCTCTTTGCGATTCCGATCTGGACCCAGATCCTGCGGATTCCATTCACCGTGCAGGTGCCCTTGATCACCCTGTTGTGCTTCATCGGTGGCTACACAGAAAACAACACGCTGTTCACGATGTGGATGGTCATGGTGTTTGGGCTCATCGGCTTCCTGTTCAAGAAGCTCGATTATCCGCTGGCACCCCTGGTGGTGGCCATTGTCCTGGGCGATGATACCGAAGCCGCCCTCCGTCGCAGTCTGATCATGTCCCACGGGAGCCTTGGGATCCTTTTCACCAGGCCTGTGTCCCTGGCACTGCTCCTGCTGGCCGCCGTGCTCTTCTTCCTCCCGGTCATCAGCGCAATCATGAACAAGCGACGTCGATCTCCGGGGTCACCCGCTGAGGCTATTCCCTCATAGCTCAGACTCGGTTTTGGTAGAGCGCGGCCATGCCGGCTGAGTGGTGGCGAGTAGGGGCGGCCGCGCTGCCGCTGATTGCGCTGCTTGTCGGGCTGTTGATCCTGCGCTGGCCCGGGGTCCGGGCCGGGCTGGTGGCGCTGGCGGCAACGCTGGTGCTGGCCGCTACCGTCTTTGCCGCGTCCACCAGCGTGCTGAGTGTCGCGTTGTGGCGGGCCGCCGCCCTCAGCCTCAACGTCCTCTACATCGTCTGGGCGGCACTCCTGCTCTATCAGGTCACGGATTCGACTGGTGCGATCAAGAGCATCGGCGATGCCGTCGCCCACCTCACCGAAGATCATATCTTGCAGTTGCTGATCATCGGATTTGCCTTCAGCTCATTCCTCCAAGGTGTCGCCGGGTTCGGCGTTCCCGTCGCTGTCACCGCGCCGCTGCTCATCGGCTTGGGATTTGATCCGCTGGAGGCGGCCGCGATCCCGCTCGTCGGGCATGCCTGGGCGGTGACGATGGGCGCGCTGGCCTCCGCGTTTCAGGCCCTGCTCGCGGTGACCGGTCTGCCTGCGCAGGCATTGGCGACCCGGATCGCGATCCTCTTGGGTCTGGCCTCCGTGGCCACGGGATTCGCCGTCGCTCACATCCACGCCGGCCTGCGGCCGTTCCGCCGCGCCTTCGGGGCCACGCTGACCCTTGGCGTCGCGATGGGGGCCACCCAACTACTCCTGGCGTTCACCCGACACTGGGTCATCGCATCGTTCGCCGCCGGGCTGGTGGGGCTGGCCGTCAGCATGGGGCTGGCCAAACTGGCGCGCCGCGGCGCCGGTTATTTCGGGTTGCTCCCGGCGTGGCCGCCGCCGGAGGGACGCCGCGAACCGCCGCGATCGGCCCCGGCCGGCGCCCCTGAAATGCCCTTTCGCATCGCGTTTCTTCCCTATTATCTGCTCATCGTGGTGGTCACGCTGGTGGGGCTGGTGCCCCCTGTGGCCCGGGTGCTGGACGGCTGGATGATCTCCATTGCGTTTCCTCGCACCGCCACGGGTCTGGGGTGGATCACGGCGGGGGATAGGTTTCAGTTCCCGCCATTGGGCCACCCGGGCGCGCTCCTCCTGTATACGACGATGATGACGGTCGTGGCGTTCGCTCTGCTGCGGCGGCGCCCGCCGGCGTGGAGGACGGTCTGGCGGGAGAGCACCGCCCAGGGAATCCCCACGTCGATCACCGTTCTGGCGCTCGCAGGCGTGGCGATGGTGATGACCTACAGCGGCATGACCTTTTTGCTGGCCAGAGGACTGACCCGGTTGGTCGGCCCGCTCTTTCCGTTTCTCTCGCCGTTTCTCGGTATGCTGGGGACCATCATCACAGGTAACAACACGAACTCCAATGTCCTGTTCGGTGTGCTGCAGCGGGACGCGGCGAGGCTGCTGCAGCTGGATCCGGTCCCGATGGCCGCGCTGCAGACCGCGGGGGGCGCGCTGGGATCGATGGTCGCGCCCGCCAAAGTGGTCCTGGCGACGGCGACCACCGGCCTGGCCGGACAGGAGGGGCGCGTGATTCGGATCACGCTGCCCTACGCGATCCTGTTGACCGCGCTGATGGGAATCATCGGATTGCTTGTGCAGTTGTGATCCGCCGTTTCGAGGGGGGGAGCTCGATGAAGTGGGTGACCCGAGAACACGTCAAAGTTGATCGCGTGGCCTGTCCCTGGTTGATTCTGAAGTTTGTCGATCCTCAGGCGCAGTTTCTGTTTGTGCCGCCCGAGCAGGTGCCCGAGGTGGCGCGGCGCGAGGGCGCCATCCCTTATGACGTCACCGGCGTCGAGTTGGGGCACCATCAGGGGAAGTGCAGCTTTGAAGCCATCGTCGCCAAATACAAGATTGACGACCCGGCCGTGCATCTGCTGGCACAAATCGTGCACGGGGCGGACGTGGCCCAAGATCTGTACCGACGCCCGGAGGCTCCTGGGTTGAAGGCGGTCGCGGAAGGTTTTCGCCAACTTGGACTGGCCGACGATCGCGCGATTCTGGCCAAAGAGTTCATCGTCTACGACGCGCTGTATGCCTATTGCCGCCAGGTGGTGCCGCCCGCGTAGGAGGGGAACCGCGCCCGGCGGGTTCGAAGAACAGGTGGATGGAGGGTTATGAGTTTGACGTCGTGATCGTGGGCGGCGGCTCGGCAGGTTGTGCGGCCGCGGGACGGTTGTGCGCGACGACCGATCTGCGGGTCTGCCTGGTGGAAGCCGGACCGGATTACGGACCGGTGAATGAAGGCTACTGGCCCAACGAACTCCTCGACTCCCGGGTGCGACCGGGCACGCATGATTGGGGCTACGCCGAAGAGCGTGACGACGGTTCCACGATCCCCGAACCGCGGGCCAAGGTGATCGGCGGGTGTTCGACCCACAACCAGTGCGCCGCGTTGTGGGGGATGCCGGCGGACTACGACGCGTGGGCCGCGGCGGGGGACTATGGGTGGGCGTATGCCGATCTCCGTCCGCTGATCGATCAGGTGGAACAATGTGCGGAGCCAGATGCGACACACCATGGGCACGGCGGGTCTCTGCCCACTCGCATCTATCGTGACGACGAACTCTCGGTCTGGCAGCGGGCATTCTTGCAATCGGCGGAAGCCGCCGGATTTCCCCGGCTTCTTGAACTGAGCGGGCCGGATCCGCCGCAGGGCGTGGCGCCGTTCCACGCCAACGTGCTCGACCACACCCGTTGGAACTCGGCGTTTGCGTTCCTCGATCCGGTGCGGGATCTGCCCGCCCTCACCGTCTATGACGGCACCACTGCCGACCGGTTGCTGCTCGATCAGGAGAACGCCACCGCGCTGATCTGTCGCGGCGGGGCCGGCGAGCTGGAGCTGGTGGCGAGAATGTTCATCCTTACCGCCGGCGTCTACGGATCGCCCGCCATTCTGATGCGGTCGGGGATCGGGCCGGGTGAGCACCTCACGGAGTTGGGCATCTTTGTTGTCACGGATTCGCCCGGGGTGGGCGGGAATCTGCACGACCATCCCGGGGTGGCGATGCGATTCGGTCCGTCCCCAGCCGCCCGGCGGTCGGTGACGGAGGATTACCGCCGCGGGGCGCTCCGGCAGAGCCAGGTCATCCTACGGGGGAGCAGCAGTCTGTGTGCGAATGGGTTTGATCTTCACGTCTTCCCCTACCTGCACGAGACGGAAGCCGGCGAGTGGGAATTCATGATGTACACGTTCAATATGACCCCGCGGTCCCGCGGTCAGGTGCGCCTGCGCGGGGATGACCCCGCGCTCGCGCCGGTGATCGAGCGGCGGCTGCTCTCCGACTCTGAGGATCGCGACATCGCCGTGCTCGTGGAGGGCGTGCTCCTGGCCCGGCATCTCACCACGTTCGAACCTCTGGCCTCCACCATCGCCGTCGAGGTAGATCCCGGTCCACGCGTCAAGCGGGCGGCCGACCTTCAAATATTTGCCCGGAGCACTGTCGACGCCTACGCGCACCCCGTGGGGACATGTATGATGGGGCCGGCAACGGATCCCCAGGCCGTGGTGGACCCGACCGGCCGTGTACACGGGACCGGCAACGTCTACATCGCCGACGCGTCGATCATCCCGCAGATCCCGCGCGCGAACACAAACCTCACCTGCATGCTCATCGGCGTGAAGGTAGCCGACGCCGTCGTGCAGGCCCTGCGCGAGCTGGGGTAGGAGGAGACGATGCACTTTACCTACCGTGGCGTGCGCCTGGCCTACGAGGAGACGGGCACGGGTCTGCCGGTCATCCTCATCCACGGGTTTCCTTTCTCCCGTCAGATGTGGCGGCCGCAGGCGGCCCTGGCGCGCACCGTCAGGCTGATCACCCCGGACCTGCGCGGGTTCGGGGAGTCCGAGGGTACGCCGTCGTCACTGGATGAGCTCGCCGACGACCTGCAGGCGCTCGTCGAACATCTCGGCCTTCCCGCGGCGGTCTTCGGGGGATTTTCCATGGGGGGGTACATGCTGTTCCGCTACCTGGCCCGCCACGCCGACCGCGCGAAGGCACAGCAGCGCCGCTATGACGGCATCGCGCGCATCGAACGGGAAGGACCGGCCGGGTATCTCGACGACTTCGTCAAACTGGTCGTCTCTGCGAAGACGCTGGAGTCGCGACCGGATTTGGTAACAGCCGTCCGCGCGCTGATGGAGAGCCGGCGGATCGCTTCACTGGCCGCGGGCCTGCGGGCGATGGCGCAGCGGCCCGAGAGTACACCGCTGCTCTCGTCGATCAGCGTCCCGACGCTCATCGTCGTGGGAGAGGATGACAAGGCCACGCCGGTCAGCAGCGCCAGGACGATGCAGGCGGCGATTCCCTCTTCCCGTCTGGTCATCATCCCCGAGGCCGGCCATGTCAGCAACCTCGAGCAGCCCGAGCGATTTAACGCCGCACTCCTGGAGTTTCTGAAGACACTGCGGTAAGCGGGCCGCGGGCTACGCCGGCAGCCGGCCGATGAGATCGTGGCGGGAAAACGGGCCGGGCTGGGCGATCAGCGCGCGGGCATGATCCACCTGTCCCCACACGTTCCACAATAAGACCCCGCGGACACGACCGTCCCGTAGGTAATAGACCACGCCTTCGCGGTGCGGCTCCTTCCAGTCTTCGATCATGGTCAGGCGCGAGTCCAGGTCGCCAACGGCTTCGTACCCGAGATCGAAGAGATCAGAGTAGAAGAACGGCAGGTGATGATACGGGGTGGGCTGTCCGGCCATGTTCCGGCCGGCGGTCTGACCCATGGTGTTGGCATTATCTTCGTGCTCGACGCGGATGCGCTCGCCCAACGCCGGGTTGGGGAACCGCGCCACATCGCCGGCGGCATAGATCTCCGGGGCGCTGGTGCGCAGGAACTCATCCACGACGATGCCGTCCTCGGTGCGGAGCCCCGCCGCCGATGCGAGGTGATCCTCGGGCTGAATGCCGATGCCGGCGACGACGCCGTCGACCTGTATCTCTCGCCCACGCTTTGTCGCCAAGACCGTCTTCCCGCCTCCGGTGGTCATCCCGGACACCAGCTCGCCCGCCAGGACCTCCACGCCCTTCTCCCGGTAGTACTGGTTGAGGGCCTGGGCCAGTCCCGCGGGGAAGACGCGGCTGCCGATACCATCATCGAGAAACAGCATCACCACCTGCCTGCCGTTCATGGACAACGCGGCGGTGATCTCCGAACCGATGAACCCGCCCCCGATCACGGCGAACCGCCGTCCGGCGCCCACCAGCTCACGCAGCCGCTGGTAGTCGTCCAGCGACCGGAAGTAGAGGATGCGATCGCCCTCGTGATCGAACGGCAGGCGGCGCGGCCGGCCGCCGGTCGCCAGCAGCAATTTGTCGAAGGTGTACACCGTCCCGCGATCATCGACCACAAGCTTGCCGGATTTATCGAGTTGAATGACCCGGCGGCCCAGGTGCAGCTCCGCCCCGAGGCTGGCTGTGCCCCGCCAGATCTGCTCGATGGACTGGTCTTTCCACAGTCCCTTGGTCAGCGGAGGGCGGTTGTAGGGTGGGTGCGGCTCGGCGCCGATCAGGCCGATGGGCTCCGCGGGATCGACGTCGCGGATGCCGTGGACGGCGGCATCACCGGTCATGCCGGCGCCAACGATGAGATACCGGTAGTGTGGCATCGAACGTTCCCCTCTCATGGTGGCGGTCCCCGCCGGGGAAGTCAAATCACCTTGACCGCGAGGATGTTCTCTGCTATATTCCGGGGAAACATATAGATGTGTGCAGGGCCACGGCGCCCTCCCTCTGGAGGCGCCGTATCTGTTTTCTGGGGACGTCGAACGCGGAGATCAGCAGACAGGAGGACACGGCATGAAGGAACAGATTCGCAACCATCTCGCGGAAGCGGGCCTGGTCAATCCGTCGCAGGTGATCGACCTCTGCCGCCGGCAGG
This sequence comes from Candidatus Segetimicrobium genomatis, assembly GCA_005882335.1. Taxonomy (GTDB): domain Bacteria; phylum Sysuimicrobiota; class Sysuimicrobiia; order Sysuimicrobiales; family Kaftiobacteriaceae; genus Telluricultor. The sequence goes on along the minus strand of VBAP01000023.1, from coordinate 21,154 downwards.
GGATTCAGATGGTGGACTTCCGGTTCGCCGACCTGGTGGGGACCTGGCAACATTTCTCGGCGCCGGCGGACGAACTGGACGAGAGCATGTTTATCGAAGGGGTCGGGTTTGACGGCAGCAGCATTCGCGGATTCCAGGCCATCGATGAAAGCGACATGCTCCTCGTCCCCGACGCCCGCACCGCGCGGGTCGATCCCATCCTGCACGTGCCCACGCTGCTGCTGATCTGTGACATCGTTGACCCGGTGACGCGAGAGCGGTACACGCGCGATCCGCGGTACATCGCCCAGAAGGCTGAGGGATTTCTCACCAGCACCGGAATCGCCACCACGACCTACTGGGGTCCGGAGGCGGAGTTCTTTGTCTTTGATGACGTCCGCTACGAGCAGACGCAGCACTCCGCGTTCTATGCCATCGATTCCGCAGAGGGGGCCTGGAACAGCGGACGCGATGAGAAACCCAACCTGGGGTACAAGCCGCGGCACAAGGAGGGCTACTTCCCGGCGCCGCCGGCCGACAGCCTGCAGGACTTCCGTTCTGAATTGGTCCTGAAGATGAAGGAAGCGGGGATGGAGGTGGAGGTGCACCACCACGAGGTGGCCTCCGCCGGCCAGTGCGAGATCGACCTGCGCTTCACGACGCTGACAGACATGGGCGACCGTCTCATGCTCTACAAATACCTCACCAAGATGTTCGCGCGGCAACACTTCAAGACGGTCACGTTCATGCCCAAGCCGATCTTCGGCGACAACGGGTCCGGCATGCACTGCCACCAGAGTTTGTGGAAGGACGGGGTCAACCTGTTCTTCGACCCGCAGGGGTACGCGCAAGTGAGCGAGATGGCGATGCACTACATCGGCGGGCTCCTGGCGCATTCCCCCGCCCTGATGGCGTTTTGCGCCCCCACCACCAACTCGTACCGTCGGCTGGTGCCGGGGTACGAGGCGCCGGTGAACCTGGTGTATTCGAAGCGAAACCGCAGCGCCGCGGTGCGCATCCCTGTATACTCCACCAGCCCGCGTTCGAAGCGCATCGAGTATCGACCGCCCGATCCGTCCGCCAACCCATACCTGGCGTTCGCGGCATTGCTCATGGCGGGCCTGGATGGAATCCGCCGCAAGCTCGACCCGGGCGAGCCGATGGACGTGGATCTCTACGAACTGCCGGAGGCGGAGGCTAAGAAGATCAAACAGGTCCCCGGCGCATTAGACGAAGCGCTCGCGGCGCTGGAGCAGGATCACAAGTTCTTGCTGGAAGGCGGGGTCTTCACCCCGGACCTGCTCGAGACCTGGATCGACCTGAAGCGTCGCAAAGAAGTGGACTTTGTGCGGATGCGGCCGCATCCGGCAGAGTTCCACCTGTACTACGACGTCTAAAAGCAAGTTGAAAAGTTGAAAGTTGGAGAGTTGGAGAGCAAAAGCGCCTGTAGTCTCCAACTCTTCAACTTTCCAACTCTTCAACTCATGGGGCCCACTATCTCCACTTGATGGTGCATCCCACAGGTTTTGTCTCGGTCATTGGGGGCGTTTTCCCGCCGAGCAGGGCCTCGATCGCGCTGCGCAGGTAGGGCTGGCGGACCGCGCCGGGGTCCTCGTAGTTGTCGTCAGGCGCGCCATGGTAGCGCAGCACGCGCCGCTCGTCAAAGAGGAAGATTTCCGGCGTGCGGGTGGCGCCGTACTGCCTGGCCACCTCCTGGGTTTCATCAAACAGATAGGGGAAGGGATACCCCTTCTCTTGCGCCCGGCGCTGCATCTTGGGGAAGCTGTCATCGGGGTACTTCGCCGGGTCGTTGGAGTTGATCAGCAGAAACTGCACGTTTCTCCCGGCGTAGTCGCGCTGCATCTCGATCAGCCGCCCCTCCCACGCCTGGGCGTAAGGGCAATGGTTGCAGGAGAAGATGACCCCGAGCACCTTGGCCCCGCCGTAATTCTCAGGCCGGTACTCCTTCTCGTCGGTGCCTTTCAGAGCGAACGGGATTAACTTGGTTTCGAGCGCTATCGCCATGGTTGAATCATTCCTCCCTCAGAATACCGTCGATCGCCTCTCGCATCATCTCTGTCGTCGGCAGCGGCGTCACGCGGCCGTCGTCGGTACGGTACACGCGGCAGGTCAGGCCATACGGACCGTCGGGGACCGAGAAGAGATCCTGCCCCTCGATCCGGATCGTCGGCGACCCCGGGAAGCGCAACTGCTCGGCCTGCTGCTGCGTGGTCACTTCGATGAGGCGGACCGGCGTGGCAATCTGTCGCTCCGCCAGGAGCTCACGGAGCCGCTGCAGCGCGAGATCGTACGAGGGGCATGCCTCCCAATACAAAAGTTCGATATGCATAATGATCTACGTAATCTCCTCAATCTGCGCGATCTTGCAATCTAAGACGCAGGCTGATTGACCAAGTTCGCTCAACGATATATACGCGGTTTACCAAATTCTATTCCCAAGATTGCGCAGATTGCGTAGATTGAGTAGATCGTGGAGATTCATCTGAGCAGCCGTTGCAAGATCGCCTGCGCATCGTCCCAGCGGGCGCCGGCCCGCGGCTCATAGACCACCGGCTCCGCCGACCGGCGGGCCACGGCACGAACGTCGGCGAGTGACGTCAGATGCCCGAGCGCCATCGCCTGCACGAGCGTGTTGCCGATCGCCGTCGCTTCGGCGGGTCCTGCGTAGACGGCGCGGCCGGTGGCATCGGCGGTGAGCCGGCACAGCAGATCGTTGCGCGACCCTCCGCCAACGATGTGGATGGTGCGGATTTGTCTCGCGGCCAGTTCCTCGAGGCGTTCGATCACCCACCGGTACTTGAGCGCCAGACTTTCCAAGATGCACCGCAGCACCGCGCCGCGGTCGGGAGGCTCTGGCTGCCCGCTCTCCCGGCAGGCGCGGCGGATCGCGGCGGGCATATCGGCCGGGCGCAGAAACTGTTCATGGTCGGGGTCGATGACTGGTCCGAAGGCCGGCGCCTGGGCGGCCGCCCGCATCAGTTCTGCGTACTCCACAGGACCCTCACGCTCCCATCGCCGCCGGCATTCCTGGACCAGCCACAATCCGGCGACATTCTTCAGCAGCCGGAACGTCCCGGCGACCCCACCCTCATTCGTAAAGTTGTAGCGCAGCGCCGCCGGGGTGAGAATGGGCCCCCCAGACTCGATGCCGACCAGCGACCATGTGCCGGAACTGATGTATGCGAAATCACGGTCCTCGGCGGGGACGGCCGCGACCGCCGCGGCCGTATCGTGACAGGCCGGCGCGATCACCGGGATCGGGTCCAGGCCGGTGTCGGCGGCCACGTCTGATCGCAACGGACCCAGCACCGTCGCCGGCGGCACGACCGGCTGCACGATGTGCGCGGGAATCCCGAGGCGCTGCAGCAGCGGTACTGCCCAATCCCGCGCCCGGGGATCGAAGCACTGACTGGTCGTCGCGTCGGTGAACTCGCACGCCTTACGGCCGCACAGCCAGAAGTTCAGGAGGTCGGGCATCATCAGCAGGGCCTGCGCCCGCTCCAACTGTGGATCATTGTGGATCACCATGGACAAGAGCTGGTACAGGGTGTTGATCGGCATGAACTGGATCCCGGTGGCGGCGTAGATTTCCTCGCGCGGCACGCGGCGAAAAGCCTCATCCAGCATGCCCTCTGTACGCCGGTCGCGATAGTGATAGGGGTTGCCGATCAGCTGGTCGGCATGGTCCAGCAGCGCAAAATCCACGCCCCAGGTGTCCAGGCCGATCCCGGCCGGACGATGTCCATCGCGGGCGCAGCGGCGCAGTCCGTCGGTGATCTCACCGAACAGCCGCAGGACGTCCCAGTGCAAATGACCGGCGATCTGGACAGGGCCGTTCGGGAACCGTGAGAGTTCTCGCAGCGTGACGCGTTCGCCGTCGAACTGACCCAGCATGCAGCGCCCACTCTCGGCGCCAAGATCGCAGGCGACGAACTCGAGCCCCGTGCCAGCGTGATGCGCCGCGTGTGGCATGGCAGCCTAGCCTCCCCGATCACGTTTGGTGCGGGGCCACCGCCGCCTTCATGCCCCCGGATAGCCGGCCCCTGCCGCCTGCGCGCCCCGCGCCTTCGCCAGGCGCTCGGCATGGCCTTCGCGACGAAAGGCGTCGAGGGGATCGGCGGGCACCCGGAGTTGCTCCCGGGCGCGCCGCAGGAGTGGCCGCGCGTCGGTGTGATACGCGTCCAGCAGGATCTGATGCGCCCCCAACACATCGCCGGCGGCCTGGCGGGCGGCGAGGGTCCGGCGGTCCACCAGCAGCGCCTTGGCGTAGGCGGCGTGAATGTTGACTACAGAGAGCAGCATCGGTTCGATCTTGCCCTCCACGTTGTGGGACTGGTCGATCATGTAGGCGATGCGCCCCGCGCACGCCGCGGCGCGTGGATCAGTGCCGCCTTCCGCGGACAGGATCTCGTGGAAGATCATGAACAGCTCAAACGGATTGACCGAGCCGACGATTAGGTCGTCGTCCGCGTAGCGGCGGTTGTTAAAGTGGAAGCCGCCCAGCCGGCCTTCATCGAGCAGGCAGGCCACGATGTGCTCGATGTTGGTCCCCTGCGCGTGGTGCCCTAGGTCGACCAGGACTTCCGCCTGCGGGCCGAGGCGGACCGCCACAGCAGACGCCATCCCCCAGTCGGCCAGGTCGGTGTGGTAGAAGGCGGGTTCAAAGAATTTGTACTCGATCAGCATGCGCATGCTGGGTGGCAGCGTGGCGTAGACTTCTGCCAGCGCGTCGACCAGGCGGCGCCTGCGCGTCCGCAGATCGTCTTGCCCCGCATAGTTGGTGCCGTCGGCGAACCACAGGCTGAGAAGGTTCGAGCCGACGGTCTTCGCAATCTGCACGCACTCCACCAGGTGCGCCACCGCACGCCGGCGCACCATTGGGTCCGGATGGCACACGCTGCCCAATCGGTACGCGTCGTCCTGGAAGACGTTGGGGTTCACCGCGCCGATGCGCACACCCCGTTCCGCGGCGTAGACGACCAGCCGCTGCCAGTCGTCCACCCTGTCCCAGGGAATGTGGATGGCGACCGATGGGCAGATGCCGGTCAGGCGGTGAACCAGCGCCGCGTCATCCACCTTCTCCCACACCGTGCGGGCGGCGCCCGGCCACGGGAACACCGCAAAGCGCGTGCCCGAGTTGCCGTACCCCCACGATGGCGTCTCAATCGCTAGGCGCGTCAAGGCCGTCACTGCCGCCGGCACATCGCTCCCCTGCTCAGCCAGGGCCTTCAGCGCATCGCGGTCTGTGGCCATCGGCGTGTCCTCACCGCCCGGCATAGGCCACGCAGGTCATCAACGTCAAATTCGGCTGCGTGACATCCATGCGGCTGTACTGCACGACCACGGGGACCGATGCGCGCACCCGCATCGCGTATGGCACCTCGCGCGGGACGGCGAAGCCCCCCAGCATCTGCGGCCGGTCGGTGCGAACGTGGAGCGTGCGCCGCGGGCCTACGCTGAAGGCCACGCCCGGATGCGGCTCCCGGTCTTCAAAGTAGAAATCCACCTCGATGTGCGCGCGTTCATCCGACGTGTTCAGCACGCAGATGGCTTCGTGGCCGACCAGCGGCCCGCTTCCCCCCGCCGGAAGGTAGGCGTCCGGAATGTACCAGGCGAGTGCCCCCTCACTGTGCATGATAGCCTCCTTCCCAATAGGCAGTCTGCAGTCAGCAGTCGCTGAATCCCAAAAGCGCCCGGAGCAGGGATGCACCGCTCCGGGCGCCCGGTGCACCCTTAGAAGTTGAACCTGTCGATATTTTCCTTCGTGAACCGAAACGGTGCGCCCAGCAGAATCACGTTGCGCAGCGTCAGCGGACCCTTCGCCGTGATGTCATTCAGCTGCGCGGTGGCCTCGCGAGTGCCGAGCCGGCCGGCCCGCACAGACTGTTTCGCCATGCCATCCTTCAACGCGCCGGTGATGGTGGCGTGCGCGACGTAGACGGCCAGGTAGCCGAGGTCCACGGGGTTCCACAGTACCACCGTCTTCACGGTTCCCTTCTTGACGAACTCGCGCATATCGTTGGGCGTGGACAGTCCGGTGACCACGATCTTCCCGGCCAGGCCGGCCTGCTCCGCGGCCTCCGCCACCTTCGGCAGCGCCACGGACGTGGGGGCGATGATGGCGTCCAGTTGCCCGCGATACTTGTTGATGAGGTCCTGCGCGACGGAGAACGACTCCGCGGGCTTGTCCAGCCCATACCGGATGTCGACCAGCTGCATCTTCGGATACTTCGCGGCCACACGCGCCTTCATCGCTGCGATCCAGGAATTCTGGTTGAACGCCCCCGGATCCGCGCTGACGATAGCGAAGCGGGCGCTGGTCCCCGCCTGCTCAGCGACGACGTCGACCAGCGCTCCACCCACCAGGGTGAACGTCCCCTGGTTCACAAACCATTGCCGCGCCGTGGGATCCGCCACGTCGGCGTCGTACGTGATGACTTTGATGCCGGCGGCCTTCGCCTTCTTGGCCACCGGAACCAGCGCCTCCGCATCGTTCGCCGAGATGATGATCGCGTCAGGTTTCTGGGCGACGAGATCGTCGATCATGCGGATCTCTTCATCGGTGTTGGCGACGCTGGGACCTGTGTAGAGGAAGTCGATGGCGACTCCACGGGCCTTCAACTCGGCCACCGCTTCCTTCGCGCCCTTCTCGGTGGCTGCGAAGTACGCCGCGCCGGTAAACTTCGGGACCATGAAGATCTTCAGCGCCTTCTGTGCCTGCCCCGGCCCGGCGAGTCCCACCAGCAACGCCAGGGTGAGGGCCAGGGCGAAGCCTCGAATGTATCTCATGGATTCCTCCTCTCCTCGCCGACGGCGAGGTCGTTACCAGGATCGGTCAACACGCGCCCGCCCGCGTGATGCGGCTCGGGCTGCGGGGGGGCTATCACGAACACCTCCTTTCGTCCGGCGCGTTCGCGATACGTCAGCACGGCACCCACCAGCACGGTGCCGATGAGTACGTCCTGCACCGCAGCGGGCACACGGGCCAGAGTGAGCCCGTTTTGCAGGATGGTGATGATCAACACGCCGAGCATCGTCCCCACGATGGTTCCTTCGCCGCCGGCCAGGCTGGTGCCGCCCAATACCACGGCCGTGATGACGGTGAGTTCGTAGCCGGCGGCGGCGTTGGACTTCGCCGTCCCGACGCGGGCGGCATAGATCATCCCTGCCAGTGCTGAGACGAACCCTGAGGCGGTGTACAGGCCGAGTACGATGCGGTCCACGTCGATCCCTGAGAAGCGGAGCGCCGTCTCGTTGTGGCCGATCCCATAGATGTACCGGCCGACGGCGGTGCGCGTGAGAAAGACGGCGGCTGCCGCAATGCCGGCGATCCAGATGATCGTCTGAATAGGGACGCCGGCGACCGTGCCAGCGCCCAGCGCCAGGAAGCTATCAGGAAACCCCAAGATGCCTGTGCCGCCGGAGAGTCCGGTGGCGACTCCGCGGTACACAGCCAGCGTAGCGAGGGTCACCACAATGGCCGGGACGCGCACCCGCGCGATGACCCAGCCGTTCAGCCACCCCGCCAGCGTCCCGGCGGCGATGCCCAGAGCGGCGGCCGGCCACACAGGGATTCCCCGCTGCCACAGCAGTCCCATCGTCATCGCCGACAGGGCCATGTTGGAGGCAACCGAGAGATCGATGCCGCGGCTGATGATGATCATCGTCATCGGCAGCGCCACGAGCCCAATTTCTGCCGCGTAGCGCGTAGCGCGGAGCAGGTTGGCGGGAGTGAAGAAGACGTCGGAGAGCAACGCCAGCAATACCCCGCTACCGACCAGCAGGCCGATCAAGACCCGCTCCCGCCACAGCAGCCGGATTCTCATCGGGCCCATCCAACCGGCTGGCGCCAGCGTCCGGTGCGCACAATATCAGCGGTCACGGCCACCAAGATGAACGCGCCGCGGATGGCTTGGTCCCACGTGGCGGAGATACCCAGGAAGGTCAGGGCGCTGCTGGTCACGGTCAACAACAGCACGCCAAGATAGGTCCCCGCCACGGTGCCGCTGCCCCCAAAGATGTTCGTCCCCCCGACGACCACCGCGGTGATCACCAGGAACTCCAGACCCAGCCCTTCCTGCGTCTGCACCATGCTGAAACGCGTGACATGCAGCATCGTGGCCAGGCCCACGAGCAGTCCGCTGAGGGCAAACACCCAAAACGTTACCCGCGCGGTGTCGATGCCGGCCAGTCTCGCGGCCTGCGGGTTGGAGCCGAGGGCATAGACCTCACGCCCGATGATCGTATGCGCCAGCACATACGCGGCGGCGAGGACCGCGGTCCAGCCGATCCACACCGGCAGCGGGAGTCCGAGGATGTGAGTGGTGCCCAGGAACTTCCACCCGGGCGGCAGGGGCATGACCCAGTACCCTTTGGTCCACCACACGATCGCGCCGCGCAGCGCCGTCAGGGTGGCCAGCGTCACGATGATGGAGGGGATGCGCAGATAGGCGATCAACGCGCCGTTGAGCGCACCCATCCCCAGACCCAGCGCGAGACTCGCCAGCACCACGAGGAACATCGGCGCGCCGGCGCGGGCCAGCGTTCCCGCGATCAGCGCGCACACCGCCAGCATCGAACCAACCGAGATGTCGATCTGACCGGCGACAATGACCATCGTCATCCCGATCCCGACCACCCCAACGTAGGCCGCATTGGTGAGGATCGTGCTGAGGGTGAAGGCATCGCGGAAGTTGGGCTGCGTCAGGCTGAGATATCCGGCCAGCAGAGCCAGCGCGGCAAGAATGGTGAGTTCCCGGCCCCACTTCATCATCATCGCTTATGCGGCGCCGGTGGCCAGCGTCATGATCTTTTCCTGCGTGGCTTCATCCCGGCGCAGTTCTCCGGTGATACGGCCGCGATGCATGACCAGGATCCGGTCGCTCATGCCTAGCAACTCCGGCAGCTCCGACGAGATCAGCAAGATCCCCAAGCCTCGCCCGGCAAGTTCGGACATCAGGCGATGAATCTCGGCCTTGGCGCCGACATCCACACCCCGCGTGGGTTCGTCCATGATGAGCACACGCGGCTGGGCGGCCAGCCATTTGCCCACCACGACTTTCTGCTGGTTGCCGCCGGAGAGCGCGGCGGCCGGCACGTTGATTCCAGGAGTCCGGATATCCAGCCGGCGCACAAAGTCGCGCGCCACTGCGGCTTCCCTGGCGTGATCGACAAACCCCAGCCGGCTGAGCCGCCGCAGGATCGCCAGGGACAGGTTCTCGCCGACAGAAAACGGCAGCACCAGTCCCTGGCGCTGCCGTTCCTCGGGGATATAGGCGATCCCGAGCTCGCGGGCCTGCCCGGGATGAGAGACACGCGCGTCGATGCCATCCAGCCTGACGCGACCCCGCTCTGGGGGATCGATGCCGAAGAGCGCGTGCGCGAGTGTGGTGCGGCCGGAGCCCACCAGCCCCGCCAGTCCGACAATCTCCCCCCGGCGGAGGACAAATGAGACATCGGCCAGGGCGGCGTCTTTGCCAAGGGCGTCTACTTCCAGAACCGGTGTGCCGGCGTTCACCGCGGTTTTGGGGTACAACGCGTCCAGCGTCCGGCCGACCATATCATGGATCAGCGCGTCGCGACTGGTGTGGGCCACGGGCGCGGTGATAATGCGCCGTCCGTCCCGCAGGACTGTGACGCGGTCGGCGACTGCGAAAATTTCTTCCAGGCGGTGGCTGATGTAGACGATGCCGACCCCGCGAGATCGCAACTGGCGGATGAGGCTGAACAGCCGTTCCACATCCGGCTGCGCGAGGGGACCGGTGGGCTCGTCCATGATGATCACCCTGGCGTCGCGCAGCAGCGCCCGCGCAATCTCCACCAGCTGCTGTTGGGCCGCCGACAACCGGTGCACCGGCGCCCCGAGGTCCAGCTCCACGCCCAGCGACGCCACGACCTCCTGCGCGCGGGCGCGCATCCGCGCCCAGTCCACGCGGCGCCCCGTCGTGCGCAGAGGGCGTAGATATGCGCCGACGTACAGATTCTCCAGCACCGAGAGGTCAGGGAACAGTGCGACCTCCTGATAGATCACCGCGATGCCCCGATCGGCCGCGGCGCGCGGCGTGGGAAACGTGGCGGGCGCACCGAGGTAGTCGATGCGTCCGGCGTCCGGCTGGTGGACTCCAGAGATGATCTTGATGAGTGTGGATTTGCCCGCCCCGTTCTCGCCGACCAGGGCATGGACTTCTCCGGTAGTGAGGGCAAAGTCGACGCCGTCGAGCGCCAGCACGCCGGGAAATTGCTTGGTGATTCCGCGCAACTGTAGCAGCGGCTCGGCCATGGGATGAGATGCACTTCTGTCGCGGCGAGGAGATGCCCTGCCCCCCAAAAGAGACGTCCCCTTAGTCTACTTAGTCTCCTTGGTCTACCTTGTCTCACTGACTCTCGCAGTAGTGCAGGTAGACCAAGTAGACGAAGAAGATCAAGAAGACCAAGTAGACGGGGTTCTGGTATGCGGATGTCGCGGCGAAAGTTTGAGGCATTGGTGGAACGCGCCCTCGGGACGATTCCCGCGGAGATCCGCGGCCGTATGGACAACGTCGAGATCGTGGTGGAAGACTGGCCCGGCGAGGGGCACTACGCCACGGTGGGACTGGAGCCCACAGAGACGCTGTTTGGGCTGTATGAGGGCGTTCCCTTGATCGATCGCGGCGTCGTGGCCGATCCGCTGCTTCCGGACAAGATCACGATTTTCCAGGGCCCGCTGGAAGAAGCGTGCGATACCGACGGCGAGATCGCGGAGGAGATTCGCAAGACCGTCGTCCACGAGATTGCCCACCACTTCGGTATCGACGACGACCGCTTAGCAGACCTGGGATATGGCATGTAGACCTTGGAGACGTAGGAGACCTTGTAGACCTGGAAGACGAATTTCCGAACCGGAGGTGTGTCCTGCCCATGATCCTGATTACGATCGTGGTTGAGACCATCATCAACGGGCTCCTGTTGATTCGAAACGCCGTGATCCGGTTGCGCCCGGCTCCCGAGTTTGTGGTCGTGACCGTGAGGGGACCGCTGCCGGAGCGCCGTCCGGCTCCCCCCGGGCGTTTGCGTCGCTGGCTGGGGCGGGCGTGGGTGACGCCCCCACCGGAGAGCCTGGAGGAATGGCGCGAGCGTCTGCGGCTCCTCGCCGGTGACCGGCGCGTACGAGGGATCGTCGTGAAGCTGGGAGATCTACACGCCGGGCTGGCGTCGCTGGAGGGACTGCGGCGGGCGCTCCAGTCGTTTCGTGCGTCAGGGAAACGGCTGATCGCCTACCTGGCGACCTGCGATCTACCGGGATACTATCTGATCAGTGCGGCGGACACTGTGGTCGCACCCGAGAGCGCGGAGCTGGCATTGCACGGATTGCGCAGCGAAACCACGTTCCTGCGGGCCGCGCTCGATCGGGTGGGCATCCGCGCGCAATTTTCCCACATTGCCGAGTACAAGACCGCCACACACCGGTTCCTCTATCCCAAGATGACGCCGCCGCAGCGGGAGATGGTGGATGCTGTGCTCGGTACCACGTTCGCCCACCTCATCGCCGTGGTGGCGGAAGGGCGGGGACTGGCAGAAACCAGCGTCGAGGAGGCTATCGACATGGGCCTCATGTCGGCCGCGGAGGCGCAGGGGCGGCACCTGATCGACGTGGTGGCGTTCGAAGACGATCTTCCACGCATGCTGGCCCAAGATGGTCGTCCGGCCCGCCTGGTGCCCTGGCCGGTCGCGTCGCGACGCGTGCGGGTGCCGGTGCGGTGGCCATCACGGCAGGGCGGCGCCATCGGCGTGGTCCAGGTGCTCGGCGCGATCGTGCCGGGAGAAAGCCGGGACCTGCCACTTCCGCTGCCGGTGTTTGGTCAGCAACTTACCGGTCATGAGACCGTCGGGCGTGCATTGCGGGCGGCCGAAAGCGCTCGGGCGGTGAAGGCAGTGATCCTGCATGTCGAGTCCGGCGGTGGGTCTGCCGTGGCCTCAGACCTGATCTGGCGTGAGGTGGCGCGTGTGCAGCAGGTCAAGCCGGTCGTCGTGTTCATGGGCAACGTGGCTGGATCCGGAGGTTACTACGTCGGGTGCGGGGCGCGCCACATCGTGTGCGGTGAGACCACGTTGACCGGGTCCATCGGGGTCGTGGCTGGGAAATTCAGCCTGCGCGGGCTTCTGGAGAAATCCGGTGCACGGCCGGAGTTGCTGACGCGGGGGGAATCGGCGGATATGCCCTCTGCGTTTGCGGAGTTTTCGGAGCCCCAGCAGGCTGCGCTCCAGCGATGGATGGAGGACATCTATCGCAGGTTCAAAGCGCGGGTGGCGGCGGGCCGGAAGAAGACGCCGGAGGAAGTTGAAGCCGTGGCGCGGGGGCGGGTCTGGGCGGGACGCGACGCGGCCGCACGCGGCCTGGTGGATGAGCTCGGGGACTTCGAGACGGCCGTACGGAAGGCGAAGCAACTGGCGGGGATTCCCCTCGAAGCGGACGTGCCCGTACTGACCATCCGGCCGCCGCGGGCGAGTTCGGTCCCGGCCGCACCGCCGGCGGCGTGGGCGGAGGCGCTTCGGGCTGCCGGGTCGCTGCTGCGCGAGCACGCGTGGCTGGTGATATAGTCATCGTGATGACTTCAACTCACCCGTTTCGTCTCCGCATTCTTCGCAGCGGCAGCAGCGGCAACGCCATCTTCCTCGAAACGGCAGGGACGCGCCTGATCATCGACGTAGGATTGCCCGCCGAAGTCGTAGCGCGCGAGCTGGAATCCATCCCAGGCGCCGCGCCGATCACCGCGATCCTGCTGACCCACGAACACGACGATCACGCCAAAGGCGCGGGCGCTCTCTCCCGGCTGGTAGGTGCGCCGGTGCTGGCCAACGCGGGCACGCTGGCGGCCGCTGGGGACCTGCTCAATGGAGCGTCCACGGAGCGCTTGACGACCGGTGTGCCGTTTCGGGTTGGCAGCGTGCAGGTTGAGGCATTCCAGGTACCGCACGACGCAACGGAGCCGGTGGGCTTTGTCGTATCAGGGGACGGCGTCAGCGTGCTGATCGCCACTGATCTCGGCGGGGTTACCGACGAGGTCATCTCGCGCGCCCGCGATGCGGACGTGCTCATCTTGGAGGCCAACTACGACCTGCGCCTGCTCTCGGTCAGCCCGTATCCCTGGTTCTTGAAGAACCGCATCCTGAGCCCCACCGGCCATCTCTCTAATGATGCCGCGGCCCGCGCGGTGGTTGAGGCGGCTTCGGACCGGCTGAGAACGGTCTTCCTCGTCCATCTCAGCGACATCAATAACCTTACTCCGCTGGCCCGCGACACGGTGCAGTGGGCGCTCGAACGCGAGGGGATAGCGGCGGTGCACGTCGAGGCCGTACGGCCGAATGGCACCGGTCCCTTGTGGCAGATCGCTCCTTGACGGGTAGGTTGGAAGTTGAAAAGTTGGAGAGTTGGAAAGTAGAAGAAACGACAGGGACTCTCCAACTTTCCAACTCTTCAACTTTTCAACTTTAGACGGCCGTGTTCCAGGAAACTCTCTTCAAAGGAAAACCTAATCCGGGTCTGCGGCGTCAGGCCGCCTCAATTCTGACCGCAGCGGTGCGGGCTGTGGAACCCGCGGCCGCCGTGAGAAGACACATCTCCCGGCGTGGCGGCATCGTACGCATCGCCGGGCGCCGGTATGACCTCGGCTCTATTCACCGTATCTTCGTCGTCGGGGCGGGTAAGGCGTCCGCCCCGATGGCCGCTGCTGTCGAGAGCATTCTGGGTCCACGCGTCAGCGCGGGCATCATCATCGTAAAATATGGATACGCTCTGCCGCTGCGCCGCATCCGGGTGGTCGAGGCAGGGCACCCGCTTCCTGATGCCGCGGGGCAGCGCGGCGTGGAGGAACTCCTCGATCTCGTGCGCGGCGCCGGTCCGGATGACCTCGTGCTGTGTCTCATCTCGGGCGGAGGGTCTGCCCTCATGCCTGCACCGGTGGGAGAGATGAGTCTCGACGACGAGATCACGGTGACCGGTCTCCTCCTCCGCAGCGGCGCCGCCATCCAGGAAGTCAATACGGTTCGAAAACACCTCTCGCGGATCAAGGGCGGGCGGCTGGCCGCGGCGGCATCGCCGGCGTGCGTGGTGGCATTGATTCTCTCCGATGTGCTGGGCGATCCGGTCGACGCGATCGCCTCGGGGCCGACCGCACCTGATCCCACCACGTTCGCCGATGCCCTGGAAGTTGTCCGCCGATATGGACTGGCGGACTCGATGCCGGTCTCCGCGATGGCCTACCTCCAGCGGGGCGCGGCCGGCCGCGAACCGGAGACACCCAAGCCGGACGATCCGGTGTTTCCAAGCGTCCAAACCGTGCTGGTGGGCAGCAACGAGCAAGCCGTCGCCGCAGCGGCGGCGCGGGCAAAGACGGTGGGGTTCCGTACCCTGGTCCTCACGACGTCTCTAGGAGGAGAGGCGCGTGAAGCGGCGCGCGTATTCTGCAGTGTCGTATGGGGGATCGGCACCCGGCGCGCGCCGATCGCCCCGCCGGCCTGCCTGCTGGCCGGTGGAGAGACGACCGTGACCGTCCGCGGGCAGGGGCGCGGCGGACGGTGCCAGGAGTTTGCGCTCTCGAGCGGGCGGGTCATCGCCGGGTGGGCAAATACGGTTGTGGCGGCATTCGGGACCGACGGCACCGATGGCCCAACCGATGCCGCCGGGGCGCTGGTCGATGGCGGCACCGCCGCCCGGGCGCACAGCGCCGGACTCGATGCGCTTCGCGCCCTGGCCGACAACGATGCGTATCCGTTTTTTCAACAACTCGGTGATCTACTGCTAACCGGCCCGACGCGAACGAACGTCAACGATATCTATCTCGCCCTGGTCGGCGACGGCTCTGTGCGGCGAAAGCGCGCTCGAAAACGACGCTGAAGGTGTCGCCTGGATGAAAGTTCTCTTCTGTGTCTCAGAAGCCGTCCCGCTGGCCAAGACCGGCGGGCTCGCCGATGTCGGCGGCGCGCTGCCGGCAGCGCTGATGGAACTGGGTACCGACGTCCGCCTGGCGCTGCCCAGGTATCGCGGAATCGGCCTCGCGGGGTCGCGTCCGGCCGGAACGGTCGAGGTGCAATTGGGTGCGGAGCGCCTACCGGTCGCCATTCTCGATGGGAAGATGCCCGACACCGGAGTCCCGGCGTGGTTGGTCGACCAGCCACGGCTCTTCAACCGGCCCGGCCTGTATGGCGAGGGAGGCAAGGATTATCCTGATAACCTCGCGCGTTTTGCGTCCTTGTGCCGGGCGCTCCTGACCTGGCTGGAGCGGCAGTCGTGGCAGCCCGACCTGATTCATTGCAACGACTGGCAGACGGCGCTCGTCCCGGCCATCATCGCCGCAGGCCAGGCCGCTCAGACGGCGACGCTGTTGACCATTCACAACCTGGCGTACCAAGGACTCTTCCCGGCAGAGCAGTTCGCCATGACGGGATTGCCGGCGTCGATGTACACGATCACGGGTCTCGAGTTCTGGGGCCAGGTCAACTTGCTGAAGGGGGGGTTGATACTTGCTGATCTGCTCAGCACGGTCAGCGAGACGTATGCGTTGGAGATTCAAACGCCGGAGTTTGGAGCCGGGCTGGACGGGGTGCTGCGCGACCGGGCGGACGACCTGTTCGGGATTCTCAACGGCGTGGACTATCGCGCGTGGGATCCGGCTCACGACCCACTGATCCCCGCCCGGTATACCGTGGATAATCTGTCCGGCAAGCGCGCCTGCAAAGTCCACCTGCAGCAAGAGTTCGGGCTCACCCCGGATCCTGCGATCCCCCTGATCGGCATGGTGACGCGTCTGGCCGACCAGAAGGGATTGGATCTGGTGGCGGCCATCCTCGACGAACTCTTCGCTGCCGGGACGCAGCTGGTCGTCCTCGGCACGGGAGATCCTCGCTATGAACGCATGTTTGTGGACGCGGCTCGCCAGCATCCGCGAGCGGCCGGGGTGCGGATTGGATTTGACAATGGTCTGGCCCACCGCATCGAGGCCGGGGCCGACATCTTTCTGATGCCGTCGCGGTACGAGCCGTCCGGTCTGAACCAGCTCTACAGTCTGCGCTATGGTACGGTGCCCGTTGTCCGCCGCACCGGCGGGCTGGCTGATTCGATTCACGATGCCACACCGCAAGCGGTGGAGACCGGGACGGCCAACGGGTTCGTGTTTATCGACTACACTCCGCAGGCGCTGCTGCTGGCGATTCAGCGGGTCCTGACCGCATTTCGGGATCCCGTGACGTGGCGCGAGTTGCAGCGGGTCGGGATGACGGCAGACTTTTCCTGGGCGGAGTCAGCAAAGAGATATGTGGGCCTGTACAAGCGGACGATCGCACGGAGTCAGGAGCGCGCGGAACGGGTAGGGGATAGATGATGCTCCACGAAACCGTTGGTCATCGCGAGCTCCGGAAAGGGGCGCGGCGATCTCAGGAAACGCAGAGATTGCTTCGGGGCTGCGCCCCTCGCCATGACACCTGATTGGAGGCTCCCCGATTGCCCGAACTTCGAAAGGATCCGATTTCGCGGCGCTGGGTCATCATCGCGACCGAGCGTGCCGCGCGCCCGACTGACTTCAAGCACGAGGCGATCGAGGTCAATGATCTGGACCGGTGCCCATTCTGCGAAGGGCGCGAGGGACGCACCCCGCCGGAGATCTATGCCGTCCGGGCATCCGGGACAGCTCCCAATACCCCGGGCTGGACCGTACGGGTGGTCTCCAATAAGTTCCCCGCGCTGCGCATCGAGGGCAGCACCGACCGCAGCCGGCTGGGGATCTTTACGCGCATGGACGGTGTGGGCGCCCACGAGGTGATCGTGGAGACAACGGATCATCACACGCACCTGGGGCTGTTGCCGGTCGACCACGTCGCCCACGTCATCCGGGCCTATCTCCAGCGCTACCGCGATCTGCGCGGCGACACGCGGTTCGAGTACGTCTTGCTGTTCCGCAATCACGGGCGCACGGCGGGAGCCTCGCTGTCGCATCCGCACTCGCAGTTGATTGCCCTGCCGGTGGCCCCCAAACGCGTGGCCGAGGAGCTCGACGCGGCGGAGCGCTTCTTCGGCCGTCACGGCGAGTGCATCTACTGCGCGCTGCTGGAGCAGGAACAGGCCAGTGGCGCGCGCATCGTCTTTGGCAACGAGCAATTTGTGGCGCTGGAACCCTACGCGTCGCGGTTCCCGTTCGAAACTTGGATCCTCCCAAGAACCCACGAGCCCGACTTTGGGGCGTTGCGCTCAGACGATGAGACGCCGCTGGCTGAGGCACTGCGCGAGACGCTGTACCGCCTGCACGCCTGCCTGGATAACCCGCCCTACAACTTCATCATCCACACGTTTCCCTATCGCGGCGAGTCCAGGCATGCCTACCACTGGCACATCGAGGTGATGCCTCGTCTGACCCAGGTGGCCGGGTTCGAGTGGGGATCCGGATTCTACATCAACCCGGTGGTGCCGGAGGAAGCGGCCCGGTACCTGCGCGAGGTCCCGGCCCCCATGCCGGTGGGTCCGGTCACGGCCGGGCGGACGCACGGCGAGGTGGGAGACTGATAGAACAAAGTGAATAGTGAATAGGAAAACCCTTTGCGGCGCTGCCTTTGACGATTTCACTATTCACCATTCACTATTCACTCCGGGCACGGGCTGTACGTCATCACGACCTCATCGACTCCTAATGCGCGTTGCCCTGTTTGTGACGTGTCTGGTCGACCAGCTCTTCCCCGCCGTGGGCGAGGCCACCGTCAGTGTGCTGCGCCGGCTGGGCGTGGACGTACAGTTCCCCGAGGGCCAGACGTGTTGCGGGCAGGTCGCCTTCAACGACGGCTTCTGGCCTGAGGCGGCGCGCCTGGCTCAGAAATTCATCGAGGACTTTGACGACTCCGACGCCGTGGTCGCGCCCAGCGGCTCCTGCGTCGCGATGGTGCGGGAGTTCTATCCTGTTCTCCTGCGGGACGAGAGTGCGCTGGCCGGCCGCGTGCGCGCCCTGGGCCGCCGGACCTATGAGCTGAGCGAATTTCTCGTGGACGTCCTGCATCGCGAGGACGTCGGCGCGCACTTTCCACACCGCGTCACCTATCACGCCTCCTGCCACGGGTTGCGGGGGCTGCACGTCACCACGCAGCCGCTGCGCCTGCTGGCCGCTGTCCGCGGGCTTGAGCTACGGCAGCTGCCTGGGGTCGAGGAGTGTTGCGGCTTCGGCGGAATGTTCTCGGTCAAATTCGCTGCGCTGTCCGGGTCGATGCTGGAAGCGAAGATCGGGGCCATCGAGTCGGCGGGCGCGGAGGTCGTCACCGCCACCGATAGTAGTTGTTTGATGCACATTGCGGGAGGACTGTCGCGACGCAACTCGCCGGTGAGAGCAATGCACCTCGCTGAAATACTGGCTTCACAATGATCCGATGAATCAGCGGATCGACTTCGTCGGCAACTCCGAGCGCGCCCTCGCCGATCCGGCGTTGCATACATCCGTGCGCCGCGCGATGGTGCGCTTCCGCGAGCTGCAGCGGGGGGTAATCGATGAGATTGATGACTGGCAGGCGCTGCGGGAGTACGCGCATCGGGTGAAGCTGCATACCCTGTCCCATCTCGATCACTACCTGGAACAACTGGAACATCAGATCGTCGCAGCTGGCGGGCAGGTGCACTGGGTCCGAGACGGCGCGCACGCCGGCCGCGTGATCGCCGACCTAGCGCGCAGCCGGGATGATCGCACCGTCGTCAAGAGTAAGTCGATGACCTCCGAGGAGATCGACCTGAACCAGGTCCTCGAGGCGGCCGGGTGCGAGGTCGTGGAGACCGACCTCGGCGAGTACCTGCTGCAGCTGGCGGGCGACCGTCCGGCCCATATCATCGCACCGGCTGTTCACAAATCCAAAGAAGCGATTGCGAAGCTCCTCGCAGACAAACTCGGCGTTCCCGTGTACGACGACGCCGAACGCCTGACGCGCGTAGCCAGGGACGCGCTGCGCAAGAAGTTCCTGACGGCGGGCATCGGGATCACCGGCGTGAACTTCGCCGTCGCCGAGACCGGGACGATCGTCGTGGTAGAAAATGAGGGCAATGCCCGCCTGACGACGTCGCTGCCCCGTGTCCATATCGCGCTAATGGGAATTGAAAAGGTGATCCCGCGGCTGGCCGATCTCGGCGTGTTCCTCACCCTGCTGCCGCGTGCAGCCACCGGGCAGCGGATGAGCAGCTACGTGTCGCTGATCACCGGGCCCCGCCGCGCCGGTGAGCGCGACGGGCCGGAGGAGTTTCACCTGGTCATCATGGATAATGGTCGCACCCGAGTCGTTGGCCTGCATCCGCTGCGGCGCGTGCCTGGATGTGTGTCCGGTATTCGAGCGCACCGCCGGCCACGCGTACGGATCAGTATATTCGGGGCCGATCGGCGCTGTCATCACTCCGCTCTACCAGGGCCTGGCTGTCGCCGGGGAGTTGCCGTTTGCCTCCTCGCTGTGCGGCGCATGCGGGGAGATCTGCCCGGTGAAGATTGACCTGCCGCGGTTGCTGCTGGAGCTGCGGGCGCGCGTGGTCCAAGCGGGGGGCGCGTCTTGGCCGGAGCGGCTGTTTGTGCACGGGTGGGTGGCTGCGATGGCGCGCAGCAGCCGTCTGCGGCTGGTCGCCCCAATTGCGCGTTTGCTGCACCGAGCCGCGGCGCGCACAAGGATCCCGCTCCCGTATCCCTTCTCACGGTGGACTCAGTTCCGCGAGTTACCACCGCCCGTCCGCGCGTCATTCCGGGAGCGGTGGCCCTTCGACTCTCAGGGCAGGCGCCGATGAACGCCCGTGAGGAGATCCTTGCCCGGCTTTGCGCGTCGCGCGATCCATCCGCGTCCCTGCCGGATCTGTGGCCACCTGCGGCGGCGCCCGGTGATCCGATCGCGCTCTTCGTGGAACGGGCTACCGCGGTCGGCGTTCAGGTCATGAAGGACACAGCGCAGACATGGGTTGCCTCCGCGGTGAGTGAGCTGCGCACACGGAGCATCCGCGCTGCGGCGCTGTGGGATGATCCGCTGCTGTCTCCTCTGGCGGCGGCGTTGGAATCCAGCGGGATCGAAGTGATATCTCCAGCCCGGCACTCCTTTGATCGCCTGGCAGAGGTGGCAGCGGGAATCACCACCGCAGACGCCGCAATCGCCCTTACCGGCACGCTGCTCCTGCCTTGCGACGCACGACGACCAAGAAGCACCTCCTTGCTGCCGCCGCTGCACATGGCGGTGTTACCTGCCAATCGGATTGTACCCACCCTCGGCCATCTGTTCCAGGAGCTGAGCCGGCCGCTGCCGTCGGCACTGACCTTCATCACCGGCCCCAGCCGGACCGCGGATATCGAGCTCACACCGGTGATGGGTGCGCACGGACCGACCGAGGTGATCGTTTACCTTGTAAGGGATTGAGTTAGAGTGAGTCCGTTTGCTTCGACTTGTGCTATGTCAAGACTTGACCCCTTCTATAACCACAGGAGGGGTCAAGTCTTGACATAGCACAAGTCGGGCCCCGATCCGACGAGGGGTCTCCGTCAAGCGAGATTAAGTGTCTGAGATCCGAATCAGCTGATAGTAGTTGTTCTGTTCGTTGGCATACGCGTGTAACGGCTCCGTGCGTCTCGAAGTGGAAGTACTCGCAGATCTCGCGATGCGGGAAGCCCGCCAAGCGGCTCGACAAGAAGACGGCCAGACTCCGGGGAACATTTTGCCGCCCCCGATGGCCAGCCTGGACGGCATCCAGAGGTGTGGCCGTGCGCTGGCAGACGAAGCGTACGACCGCGTCGATCGTGGGGAACTGGGGAGTCCGCTCCGCGCGCGGGTATTCGAGGGACATCCGCGTTTGTTCCAATGCGCGACGAACGAACTGCTCATCGCCCAGGAAGGGGCTCCAGCGCTTCCGCTGGTAGAAGGCGGAGAGGCTGCGGTCGTTGCCTTCCGCGATGAACTGGTCAAAGGCTGCGAGATCGCCGAAGAAGGCCAGGATCCTGTCACTGGCGAGCCATGCGGGTGTCTGGGGCTGGTGGTAGAGGTGATGGCTGCTCCAGTGGTAGGTGAGGGGATCAGCGGCCAGCCCGGCTTCGACGGGGTTGAGGTGAATGTAACGCACGACTTGGAGGAGGTAGGCGTCCGCATCGACGAGCAGGCTCTTATAGCGACCGCGAAACAGGGGACCGTCCCGCCCGTG
>VBAP01000110.1:7109-7615 GCA_005882335.1 Candidatus Segetimicrobium genomatis | reverse complement strand
GTGGCCGTCGTTATCCTCGTAATCGCCTTGATCGCCGTCAGCGCGTACGCGTTGATACCCAAACCGAGTGCAAAACCATTGCCGGTTGAACTGTGGTACAATAACAGCAACCACTACGGGAGCACCGAGGTCGCGGACGTACTAGCCCTGCAGAACAGCATCGCATCGTGTGGCAAGGTCCAGGTGACTCTCAAATCCGACATTTGGACCGCGTACAAGACGAGGTGGGTAAACCAGCAGATGCCCTTGTTCCTGCTCGGCTGGTATCCGGACTACTTCGACACGGACGATTACATCTCCCCATTCCTCGCGATTTCGGGTGCCAAATCCGAAGGCTCGTTCTACAACAACTCCCAGGTGGACCAGTGGATTCGAGAAGAGGCCAGCACCAGTGACTCAACAATTCGGGCGGACCGGTTCGCGAAAGTCCAAGCCGCGCTTGCGGAGGACGTGCCCTACATCCCCCTCTTCACGGGAGCGGCCCAAGTCGCCTACGTGAACGGGGT
>VBAP01000110.1:6608-7100 GCA_005882335.1 Candidatus Segetimicrobium genomatis | reverse complement strand
ACAAGTGGTTCATCGTCAACAAGCCCGGGGCAACGGTCTTGAATGCGTCGACCTCGGACCACATCATCAGTTTGGATCCGGCGAGCGCCTACGACTTCATGTCCATTGAGGTCATCAACCAGGTCTTCGACACCCTTTTGGTCTATGACGCGAAGACGACCTCTCTGTTGCCGGGGCTGGCAACGCAGGTGCCCACGATCGCGAACGGCGGAGTCTCGGCCGATGGGAAGAACTACACCTTCCACCTAAGGCAAGGCGTGACCTTCTCCGATGGGACCGCCTTCAACTCGACCGTGGTGAAGCGGTCGATCGACCGAACGATGCGTCTCGATCTCGCCGGAAGCGCCGCGTTCCTCTTGTACGACGTCGGCGCCCTTCGGGCGGACCACGCGAAGGGCAACTCGGCACCGGGTGTGATCACGACGCCGGACGCCTACAACATTACGTTCCATCTGTTCAGCCCGGTCAGCTTCTTCAACCAGCTGATGGCGT
>VBAP01000110.1:0-6576 GCA_005882335.1 Candidatus Segetimicrobium genomatis | reverse complement strand
ACTGGACCGTACAAACTCACGACCCACACGACGGACCAGCTGGTCGTCCTCGACCGGAACCCGACCTACTACAAGCCGGACCTCTACGCGGTGGACGGTATCAGCCGCGTGCCCCAGATGGATCGTGTCGTGATCAACATCAAGAGCACCGACGCCGCGCTGAAGCAGGACATTGAGACGAAGGCGGTCGATGTCGCCTTCCGGACGATTTCGCCGGTGGACCTCGCGGATCTGCAGGGGCGCCAGACCAGCCTCGGCATCACTGTGAAACTCGGGTCGAGCCCACAAATTCGGTTCCTGGTGTTCAACGTGAACCTGGTTCCGGACAAGCGGGTGCGGCAGGCGATCGCCTACTCGGTTGACCGGAGCGCAATCAACTCGCTCGTCTTCCTCGGCCAGGTCTCGCCGCTGTACAGCATGATCCCCGCGGAGTTGCCGTACGCATCGCCGGTGTTCCAGTCGCGGTATGGGGACGCGCAGTGCGCTTCCGCGAACGCGTTGCTCTCTCAGCTCGGGTATACCGTCGAGCTCCAACGAGAGCTGGTGGCCGTTGCCAGGGACCGTTGAGGCCCTGGCACTTTCTCCTTTTCTCAAGGTCTTTATCGGCTGACGCCATCCTGTTTCCGGCGGGTGCCTCATGGCCCGTGACGGATCGCTCCTCGCATACGTCCTGACCCGGATTCTCCTGGCCGTCCCGATGCTGTTGATCCTTCTGACCGCGGTGTTCATCATCCTCCGGATTCTACCGGGTGACCCCGTCCTGGCATTGTGGGGCGGTCGGACCCCCCCGCAAAGCGCGATCGACTCCGCGCGGCAACAACTCGGCCTCGATCAGCCCGTGATCGTTCAGTACTTCACATACTTGCGGAACATCTTCACAGGCAATTTCGGTCTCTCGATCGGCGAACTTTATCGTGGGCAGTCGGTGTGGAACCAGATCGCCATCCGCTTCCCCGCGACCGTGGAGATCGCAATCGGTGGCATGACCGTCGCGTGCCTCGTCGGAATCCCACTCGGGGTCCTTGCTGGTTCGAACCGGGACAAACCGATCGACCTTGTGGTCCGCTTGTTCGGCACGATCATTTGGGTCATCCCGATCTTTTGGCTTGGCCTCGTGCTCCAGCTCGTCTTCGGCGTGTGGCTTCAGTGGCTCCCCGCCAACGGCCGCTGGAGCGGCGCCGACGCGCCGTGCGCAGCTCCATCGTCGTGCCCATTTCGCACGGGGATGTACACGGTGGACAGCCTGCTCGAAGGGAACCTCGGTCACTTCGTCAACGCGGTCGCGCACCTCGTCCTGCCTTCCTTGACCCTCGGGCTCGTGCTCTCGGGCTTCTTCGCGAAGACGGTGCGTGCGAACATGCTCCGAACGATTTCGGCGGACTTCACGGAAGCCGCTCGGGCCCGAGGGATTCCGAGACGCGCAATCGTGTATCGGCACGCGTTCAAGAACGCGCTGGTCCCCGTCGTGACCGTACTCGGGCTTCAGTTCGCTATCCTCTTCGCGGGGGCCGTGTTGACGGAGAAGACGTTCTCGATTGAGGGCATCGGCATCCTTTTGTTGAACTCCGTGACGTCGAAAGACATGACGATGATCCAAGGCGTGGTGGTGTTCTACGCCACCGTGATCGTCGTGATCAGCCTTGTCATCGATGTCCTTGGCGCAATGATCGATCCGCGGATTCGGCTGTAGGTGGCCATGGCCAGCAGCCCACGTCGCACGCTGGCCGACTCGATCCGCCGATGGGTCCCTCGACACTCGATTCTCGGTCGCGTCCTCTTCCCGCTGCTTGAAGAGCGACGGAGTCTCCCGGCGGTCCTCACCTGGATGGGGGTCGTAATCGTGATCGCCTTCATTTTGATCGCCTTCCTGGCGCCCCTGATCGCTCCGTGGAATCCGTACACCTTTGTGGATGAGCGCGACGTGCCGCCGTGGGCAAATGCGCCCATCTTGGCGAACAGCACGTTCTACTCCTTCTCAAGCTCGAACTGGACGAACCTCACATACGGCCAAGCGATCGACGGGCGGAGTGCCTCGTCCGCGACGGTGAACGACTCCGTCATTCTGTCGGATTTCCTCGTGCGTGTCCTTCGAGAATCGGTGACGGACGTCTCATACGCCGTGCTGCTGGACGCGAGCGGGACCGCTCCGGGGCAGTTCCTCGGCGTCGAATTCAGCGGCAATCATGGAGCGTCGTGGTCCCCGCGGACCGAGATTCGAACCCTCGGTCCATTCGTTCAGGTCGACATCACCTCGCAGCGTTCATGGGCCCTCGCGAATGTGACGCCCGGTGCCTTTCAGCTCCGACTGACGCATCTCGCGGACGGAAACACGACAGGGCTCCTCGCCCTCAACTTTGCGGCCCTCCACGTTGTCTGGCTGAGTTACTGGCACCTGATGGGAACGGATCCCGTAGGACGTGACGTGTTCTCACGGGTGCTCTTTGGTACGGCCACATCCCTCGAGATTATGGCCATCGGAGTGTTCGTCGCCCTCTTAGTCGGGTTTCCCGTCGGTCTGTTCTCGGGTTACCGCGGCGGACGGATCGACAAGCTGCTCGTCCTCGTGATGGACTCCCTTTACGCTTTCCCCGGGCTCCTGCTCGCCGGGCTTATTGCCGTCTTGATTGGCAAAGGCGTGGTGAACATCGGGCTGGCCGTGACTGTCATTTATGTCCCCCTGTACTTCCGATCAACACGGAGCCTTGTCCTGTCGGTCCGTGAGGAGCTGTATGTGGAGGCTGCTCGCGCGCTCGGCGCGTCACCTCGTCGGATCATCTGGCGCTACATCGCCTCGAATGTGCTCGTCGCGATTCCCGTCATTTTCTCCCTGAGCGCGGCGGACGCTGTCCTGACGGCCGCCGGGTTGAGCTATCTCGGCTTGGGCGTCGAGGCGCCCACCGCGGACTGGGGACTCGACTTGTCCGCGGCCGCGAGTCGAATCAGCGTAGGAATCTGGTGGTCTTCGTTCTTCCCTGGCCTAATCATTGTCCTACTCACGATTGGACTAAGCTTTCTGGGAGAAGGACTGAACGACATCATCAATCCGGTCCTCCGGAAGGAGAGGTCTTGACCGACGTCGTGCTCGAGGCCTCCGGCCTTCGGGTCTACTACAACACTCGCCGCGGACCCGTGAAGGCCGTCGACGGGATATCGTTCGAGATGAACCGCGGGGAAACACTCGGGGTTGTCGGCGAAACCGGATGCGGCAAGTCGACCCTGGGGAAGTCGATTCTTGGCGTTCTTCCTCCCGGAACAACGGTCGAGGGCGAATTGCGGTTCCTCGGGAAGGACCTCGCATCCCTTCCCCGAGAAGAACTGCGCAAGATTCGCGGAAAGGAAATCGCACTCATCTTCCAAGATCCGATGACGCGACTCGATCCGCTGTTCACGATCGAGGATCACTTCGTCGAAACAATCCGCGCTCACGAGGACGTTTCGAAGACGGAAGCGATCGAGCGGGCGGTGAAGGCCCTCGCGTCGATGGGTATTCCAGAAAGCCGTCTCAAGCACTATCCCCACGAGTTCAGCGGGGGGATGCGTCAGCGGATCATGATCGCGATGTCGCTCGTGATGAACCCGAAGCTCCTGATTGCGGACGAGCCGACGACATCGCTCGACGTGATCGTCGAGGCCCAGATCCTCGAGATCCTCGAGGATCTCCGCCGGGTGTACAAGATGTCGCTAGTCCTCATCACCCACAATCTCGGGATCGTGGCCGAGGTCTGCGATCGTCTCGCGGTCATGTACGCGGGCAAGTTCGTCGAACTCGGCGGTGTGCGTGATGTGTTCCGGACGCCGGTCCATCCATACACGCAGGCGCTGCTCGCGTCGACAATCCACCTCGAATCAAAGGAGCTGTTTTCAATCGATGGTCTCCCGCCCGACCTCGTCGATCCTCCCCCGGCCTGCCGGTTCCATCCGCGGTGCACCTACGCGCAGGAAATATGCCGCACGGAAGAACCTGCGTGGGTCGAGTACCGCCCGGGGCATTTCGCCGCCTGCCATTTCGGGAAGGACTTCCTGTGACCGACGCGATCCTCGAAGTCGAGGACCTTGTCAAGCATTTCCCGGTGAAGCTTCCCGGGATCGCACGCATTCTTTGGGGGGGCGACCTCGCCGTTCACGCGGTCGACGGCGTTTCGTTCTCGCTGCGCCCTGGCGAGATTTTCGGGCTCGTCGGGGAGAGCGGGTGCGGGAAGACGACCGTCGGTCGAACGGTCCTTCGTCTCCTCGAACCAACCGCGGGGACCATCCGTTTCGAGGGGACGGACATCACCCATCTGAAGGAACCGGAACTTCGGCCCCTGCGGAAGCGAATGCAAATCATCTTTCAGGACCCCCATGCCTCGCTGAACCCCGGTATGACGATCGGCCAGAGCATCGCGGACCCGCTCATCATCCACGAAGCGGCCGATGAGAAAGAGGCGAAGCGAGCTGCGTTGGAGATCATGACCGAGGTCGGCCTCTCGCCAGCGGAACAGATGTACAGAAAGTATCCGGCGGACCTCAGCGGCGGCCAGAAGCAGCGGGCGGTAATCGCGCGGGCGATGATCCTGAAGCCGCAGCTGATCGTTGCAGACGAGCCGGTGGCGATGCTCGACATGTCGATTCGCTCCCGGGTTCTCGAACTGATGCTGGACTTGAAACGTCGGTATGGCCCCACGTACCTCTTCATCACCCACGACTTGGCGACCGCGAAATTCATCTGCGACCGAATCGCGATCATGTACCTCGGCCGAATCGTCGAGATGGGCCCCTCGAAGGCGATCTATGCCGACCCGAAGCATCCGTATACGCGGGCCCTTCTGGAGGCGGTGCCGGTGCCGGACCCGACGCGACGCGGGAGAAAGGTGCTGCCGCGGGGCGAGGTGCCGGATGCCGTGCACCCACCGGCCGGGTGTCGGTTCCATCCGAGGTGCCCCGTCGCGATGCCCACCTGCGGGTGGGAAGGGCGGGACTTCGTCGATTTCCTGGAGCTGCGGTGGCTTTCCCCCGAGATTGCGGCCGCTGAGGCTGCGCTGGGCCCCGTTGACCAGTGGACGACGGCTGGCCTGATTGCTCGGAGACGCGTTCGGGATGCGGATCCGGGTGCACTCGCCGGCCAGGTGCGAGCGATCGTTGCCAACGTGGAGTCCCCGATGACCCAAGCCATCGAAGCCGTCGGAGTCGAGGATGAGGGCCTGGTCGTTCGATTCCGACCACCAGCACCGCTACAGCCGAAAGACGTGGAGGGCCGACTCGTCGAGTGCCTTCTCTACTGAGGCCAAGGGCTTAAATCGGCCTCGGCCATCGGGCCGCCATGGAGGACCTTTCGGCATTCGCCACCGAGCACCCCGAGTTCTCCGACCCGAAGGCGGTGCGCGTGCCCGGCCACGGGGCCGTCCCTTCCCTCGAGGGCGCTCGTCCGTTCGAGCTCACCGCCGACGCGTTGTCCGCGTACCGGGTCGACGTCCCGAAAGATCCGGCGACGCTCCCGAACATGCTCAAGATGGGCGCGGAGGCGGTCGCGTTCTACGTGAGCTTCCGCCTGCTTCCCGACCGGTGGGGCATCTATGTGCGCGAAGGGGCCCTGCGGGCCCTGAAGGAGGAGTACCACCGGATCATCTGGCGGGACCTCGGCAAGTACGCGGATCGGAACGTGGACGACGTCGCCGAGAAAGTCGAGACGACCCTCGTCCTCGACTATCTTCTCGCGCACAGCCGTATCCATTTCCTCGTCGACCGGGCCGCCGCGGAGCGGGAGATTCAGTCGGGCGAAGCGAAGTACGCCCCGTACCAAGCGAAATGGTACAATCCCCCGCCGAAGCCGGTCCTGCATCCGGAAGACGTCGGAAACCTCGAGGAGGCCTTGGCGAATCTCGAGGCGTTTCGTCAGTACATCAATCCGACCTACGCGGATGGCGTCGCGAAACTCGTGGAGGGCCGGCTCGACGAGCGAAACGTGAACGAGTGGAAGGCGTTCTTCATCGGGGGCCGGTTCGCGGTCGAGATGGCGAACGTCCTGTCGCGGCAGCCTCCGGGATGGAAGGACTTCGGAAAGTTTCTCAACCGCAAGACGTCGGTCGGCGCGACGAACTACGTCCGCATTCAGTATTCGTACAACCCGGAGATGTTGGAACGCGGGCAGGTCGAGTTGAGCCGACGTCTCTCGGACGGATCAGCGGACACCCCGAACCTGTTCAAGGCCGAGGTGCCCGACTTCCCGAACGTGTACTTGCTGTGAATCGGCTGCCGGCTTCCGACGCCGGGCTTATCTTTTTATCGCGCCTGCGACTTCCGCGGATATGGCGTTGTCTGGCAGGCCCGACCGGGGCTGGACCCTGCACGCCTCGTTGATCCTGCTCATCCTGTTTTGGGGGCTCGCCTTCGTCGCGATCAAGCAGGCCCTCGTGTACATGTCGTGGATCACGCTCACCTTCCTCCGATTCGCGGTCGCGGATGTACTCTTCGTGAGCTATCTGGTGGCCACGCGTCAGATTCGACATCCGCCGGCGAGGGAAGACCTCCCGAGGCTCGTCGTCCTGGCCTTCTTCGGATTCACGGGGTACCATCTGTTCCTGAACCTGGGCGAAACGG
>VBAP01000109.1 GCA_005882335.1 Candidatus Segetimicrobium genomatis | reverse complement strand
GCCGGGGATGAACATCGGTGCCGTGGCCTTGATCCCGTTGCGTTGCAGCGCCTGCACGTGCCCCATTTCGTGGATGTAGATGGAAAGAACCAGCCCGAACGCGAACTTCCAACCCCAGATCGTCCAGTACAGGCCCGCCGATAGCAGCATGCTGAAGAACGTCCCGGCCTTCGTCAGGCCGAGCAGCAGCAGCTTGGCCTTCGTGAGGACGAACATGAGCGCGAACTTGAACTTGAAGAGCAAGGCGCCGAGGGCGCCGACACCGGCCGCCCCTTTGCCCCACCCTGACCCGTGCTTCGCGGCCGCAGGCGAGCCGTCGAGGGAGCGGCTCAAGGCGGCGATCCGGGCGGAAACGACCTGGTGCTGGGTCGCGTCCGTGGGCAACAGGTCGAGTGCCTGGCGCCAGGCGGCCAACGCGGCGCTCGGGTCGCCGAGCTGCGCCGCCCGCTCCGCGGTGACGGCAAAGCGCTTGAGCTCTTCTGCGTGAACCAGGCGTTGGCAGGACGGGCAAGCGAGCAGGGCGGGCGCGATCTGTGTGCCGCACTGCCCGCACACGGACGGCGCCCGCCCGGGTACTTCGGCGTCGGCCATCGACGATGGGCTACGCCGCCGCGGGGCGAGCCGCGGCCTGGTACGGCCCTGTGATCTGGAGTGCGACGCCCCGGTTGAGCTTCCACGCCTCGTACAGCGCGAACCCGGCGATCAGCAGGTGGAGCGGACTCGTGATGCCGATCATAATCGGAGCCGCGTACGCGAGCGCGATGATCAGCGCGAGACCGAGGGCGATCGCGAGCGGCCCCGGCCGGGGCGCTGTGCCCACTGCCGCGCCCGTGGAGACGTTGATCCCGTCGGTCACCGCGGCGGGCGCGGCCGCCTGGGCGCGCCACTCTTTCTTCAGCTCGCGGGCGATCAGTGAGGAGTCGGTCACCACGACAGCGGTGTAGGTGAGGAACATGGCGAGCAGCTGGTAACGGCGACCGCCGCGGCCGTTCGAGCCCTTGCGCACCGCGCCGCCCACCAGCACCCCGACGACGATCGCCACGAGCCCGAACTCGTACCCGGTCAGCGCCGCGATACCGAAGTAGATCCCCGCACCCACGACCGCAGCGCCAAGCCCGAGCCCCAACGCCTTCGCAAACCGCCCGCCCGGCGATCCGCGGTTCCACCCCGCCAAGGTCTGGCTGCGGCACCGCTGGCACGTAACGTTGCCGTTCACCTCATAGTATGACGTTGCGATGGCCTGACTGCAGACCGCGCAGGTGAGGCTGGCCGCGGAGCCGTCGCGCTCGGCGTGGTCGAACTGGAGACTCTCCATGGGAGCCCCAGCGGATGGCTGATTCACGGGTTCCTCCTGAAAACCGGTCCGGTGTTTGGGCGCGGCCACTAGCTTTGAAGACGCGGCTGACGGTTGCAGTGAGAAACGACCACGGGGTGGGAACGTGATGTATATGCTGGGGTTGCCCACCGTAGAGATACCAGTGGGTATCTGAATGCCTTCTTCCAGCCTGCTCTTGTTGCCTAGGACGATTCCCATAGGTATCCTAGATACCGATGGGTATCAGACAGAAGCGCACGGCCGAGACGAAGGCGCTGCTCCTCGAGGCGGGACTAAGCGTATTCGCGGAGCGCGGCATCGAGTTCGCCACGCTCGACGACATCGCTCAAACGGCTGGCTTCACCAAGGGCGCGATCTACCGGCAGTTTCCTTCGAAGGGCGCGTTTCTGCTCGCCCTGTTCGAGCAGTACGCCGCCGTGGCCCGGTCGGGCGCAGGGGCGCGCCAGGCAGCATGGTTCATCCCCCTCAGCCTGCAGTTCGCCGCCCACGCGATGCGGGATCCGTTGCTCAGGCGGCGCTTCGCCGTCGTGCTGGCGGAGGTGCCGGACGGCGGCACGCCCGACGGGCAGCTACTCAAGGCGCTCGGGCGAGTGCTGCCGCCGGCGCAACCTTCCCCGCCCCGAGCACCGTAGCGGCTCGCGAGGGCCTCATGGTCTATCTCGCTTGGCTCGTCATACTGCTCATCCCCTACTGGCTCGGGCCCCTCATCGTGTGGCTCACCCGGAAAGCCGGTGCGCGTCCGGTCTTCGAACCCTTCACGGCGGGGCGGCACTCGGTATTGAGGGTTTTCACGTCGTCGCCGATCTGTTCCAGACCGGTCAGATGAAGCACGTCAGCGTGCGTATCGCGCTGCTCGAGAACTCCGTGACCGCGGAGCTGGCGTTCGCCGTCGCGATGTTCACCGCGGCACGCGCCACCCGGCTGGTGGCGAGCTATGCGGAGCTGCCGACCAAGTTTCGCGATGGGCGGACGGTCTCGGTCCACAACAGTTCCCTGGCCGGGTCGTTCACGCCGCCGCCGTCCCGCATCGTCGTGCGCCTGCCGATCGTGCGGGATCCGGCGCGGTTGTGCCGCATCAAACGCGCCTACCTCGCGCGACACTACCGTGGCGTGGAGCGCGTCCCGTCGTCTTCCTCCTCACGCGGTTCGGGTCGCAGGGGCTCCGCACGGCGTGGACGCTGCCTTCCGACTTCGTGGCGCCTGCCGCTTTCGCCGACGCGGTCCGCGCGCTCGAGCGGCTCGCGGGCAGCGTGGCCACCGCTCGTGGGCACCGACTCGGTCGGCGACTCCCTCGTCACCGAGGGCTTCGCGGTGAGCGTGCCGGCGGCGTGGGCGGAGCGACTCGTGGCCATGGCGCAGCCGCGCTTTCTCGAGCAGGGATTTTATCTGTTCCGCGCGGAACAACATTTCGGGATCGGGCGCCGCTCCGACCGCGTCGCGCTGTTCCCGCGCAGCGACCGGTACGAGATTCTCCGACTCGTGGGGACGAACGGCTGGAACTACGACATCGGTCCCGACAGCATCGTCGCCTGGCTGCGGGTGCTCGAGCGCGACCATCCGTTCGTCCTCACCGGGATGGGGTTCGATTGGACGGTGGACGCCCTCGCGCAGGAGCTCGGAGAATCGCAACGGCTCTACTGCTGGTGGGACTAGATGGAGGGGCTCGCGGTCGTCGGCGTGGTCTTCGTCCTCATTGTCGTCGCGTACTTCGGCGTGTCCGCTGTGCTCCGCCGCATTCCGGCGCCGTCGCTCCGCCTGCCGACCGGCCCGATCCCGGACGCGTGGCACGGGATCGTGGAGCGCAACGTCCCGCTCGCTCGTGGGCTGAGCTCGGACGAGCGGGAGCGCTTGCTCCGGCTGGTGCAGGTATTTCTGGCGGACAAACACTTCGAGGGATGCGGTGGGCTCACCCTCACCGAAGAGATTAAGGTCACGATCGCGGCCGAGGCGTGCCTGCTGCTGCTCCATCTCGAAGGCCCGTGCTATCCGTCGTTCCGGACGGTGCTCGTGTACCCTCACGAATTCGTTCCGAAGGTCGCCCGGTCGCCCGGGACGGGCGAGATCGCGCCGCCCCCCGCCCGCCTGATGGGCGAATCGTGGGGAGACGGCGTGGTGGTCATCTCGTGGGACGACACGGTCCGCGGGGCGCGCAATCCCGCCGACGGGGAAAACGTCGTGTTGCATGAGTTCGCCCACCAGCTGGATGCGGAAGACGGCGTCACCGACGGCGCGCCGCTCCTGGCGCCGAGCGCCCTGCGCACGTGGGGCGGCGTGCTCTCGGCGGAGTACGAGCGGTTGCGCCGGGACGCCGCCGATGATCGACGGTCGGCGCTCGACGAATACGGGGCGACCAACAAGGCCGAGTTCTTCGCGGTCGCGACGGAGACGTTCTTCGAGAAGCCGGTCCAACTCGAGCGCGAGCATCCCGAGCTGTACGGGCAGCTGCAGCAGTTCTACGGGCAGGATCCCGCGCGGCGAGCGCCGGCCCCGCCCTCACCTCCGCCCCCGGGAGCCGCCCCGTGACATCGTCGCCTGCCCGGCTGGTGGACCTGAGCCATACGATCGAGCACGGGATGGTCACCTACCCCGGCCTTGCCGTGCCCGTGATCAGCGACTGGCTCTCGCGCGATGCGTCCCAGACCCGCTACGCCCCCGGCACGACCTTCCAGATCGGGAAGATCGAGCTGCTCGCCAACACAGGCACCTACATCGATGCGCCGTTCCATCGATACGACGGCGGCAAGGACGTTTCTGACTATCCGCTTCAGGTCGTCGCGAACCTTGAGGGCGTCGTGGTCCGGGCTACGGAGCGCGCCAGCCGGGCGCTAGATTCGGGCGTCTTCCGCGGCCGCGATGTGCAGGGCAAGGCGGTGCTCGTGCACACGGGCTGGGACGTCCACTGGCGCACCGAGCGGTACGGCACCGGCCATCCCTTCCTGACGCGCGCCGCGGCGGAGCACCTCATCGCGGCCGGTGCGACCCTCGTCGGGATCGACTCACTCAACATCGACGACGCGACTGACGGCGCGCGCCCTGTGCACTCGCTCCTGCTCGCGGCGGGGATCCCCATCGTCGAGCACCTGTGCGGCCTGGCCGGGCTGCCGGAGGCTGGCTTCCGGTTCTATGCGGCTCCGCCGCCTGTGAAGGGGATGGGGAGCTTTCCGGTGCGGGCGTTTGCCGTCCTGGAGGAATGACAGCAAGCGTACAGCATCATGACATGAGTACTGACAATGCAGAGGGCCCGGCGCATTGCCGGGCCCTCTGTGTCAGCCGCGAGACCGCGTTCCCGATCTCCCGCTGCGCCGTGGCCGCCGCTGTGCCGGTCACGACCACTTGCTCGAGCTCGAGCGCCTTCTGGTCGAGGGCGATGCGCAGGTTCGTGTCGCCCACGTTCACGGTGTCCGTGCGCGCCCGGAACCCGATCATCCGTACCTGGAGGACCGCGGCCGCGCCCGGAACCTCGTTGAGGGCGAACCGGCCGCTCGCGTCGGTGAACGCCCGCAGGGTGGTGCCGGCGACGGTGACCTGTGCGGCGGCCACCGGCGCGCCGGTCGCCCGGTTCACTACCGTGCCGGCGACCGAGCCGCCCTGCGCCGTCAACGAACCGGGCCCGATGATTCCGAATGTGAGAGCGAGACTACACAGGACTGAAGAGCAACGCATGCCGCGCCCCCCGAGAGAAGAGGCTGCCTATACTACCGGCACGCGAAACGGCCGCAAGGGCGCGGGCGCCGAGTCGGGCACCAGTGTGCGGCACGATGGCGAGCCGCGGGATGGAACGATATGTTGCCGAATTCGATCTCAGTCGGAGCACCTATGCCCGTCCGTTTCCTCGCGCTCGTTCTTCTCATCTCGCCGGTCGCGCTCGCGGGCCAGCGCACCCAGAAGCCGGCGCTGCACGGGCGCCACTGGGTCGCCATCACCGGCAAGCCGCTCGCCGCCACGGCGGGCGCCATGATCTTCCAGAAGGGCGGCAACCCCGTCGACGCGGCATGCGCCATGCTCGCCGCTGTCACCACCATGTGGGACGTGCTCTCCTGGGGCGGCGAGACCCAGGCGCTCATCTACAACCCGCAGACCAAGAAAGTCATCGCGATCAACGCGCTCGGCGTCGCGCCCACCGGCGCCACGCCGGCCTTCTACCGCTCCAAGGGCATGCACTTCCCACCCGAGTACGGGCCGCTCGCCGCCATCACCCCGGGCACGCCGGGCGGCCTCATGACGATGCTCGCCGAGTACGGGAAACTGAGTCTGCGCGACGTGCTCGAGCCGGCGATCCGCATGGCCGACGGCTACCCCATCGAAGCAGAGACGGCCAACTCGATCGAGCGGAACAAAGGCTGGCTCAAACGCTGGCGCTACTCGAGTGCCGTCATGCTGCCCCATGCCGGGGAAGCGCGCGAGGCGCCCGAGGCAGGAGAGATCTTCCGGCAGCCGGACCTCGCCGCCACCCTGCGGAAGCTGGTCGATGCCGAGCAGCAGGCGTTGCGCCAGGGCAAGAGCCGGCGCGACGCGATCCTGGCCGCCTACGACCGGTTCTACAAGGGCGACATCGCGCAGGAATTCGTCCGGGGAATACGGGAGGAAGGGGGGCTCATCACGCTGCAGGACCTGGCGAGCTGGAAAGTGAAAATCGAAGAGCCCGTCATGACGACGTATCGCGGGATCGAGGTCTACAAGCTACAGCCGTGGTCGCAGGGCCCGGCGATGCTCGAGGCGCTGAATATCCTCGAGAACTTCGATCTCAAGGCGATGGGCTACAACAGCGCGCGCTACATCCACACCGTGTACCAGGCGATGAGCCTCGCGTTCGCGGACCGCGACTTCTACTACGGCGACCCGGCGTTCCCGCCGGAAGAGCCGATCCGGGGCTTGCTCTCGAAGGACTACGCGCGGCAGCGGGCGCACCTGATAAATCCCGATCGCAACGATCCGGGCATCAAGCCGGGCGACCCCTATCCCTTCCAGGGGGGGACGAACCCCTACCTGGACCTGCTCCGCGGCTGGCCCCCCCCGGCGCGCACCCCAGCGACGTCCGGCGGAGGGAGCCAGACGGAGGAGCAGCCGCTGGAGTGGGCCGCGCTCGCGGCGTTCGACGAAGCGTTCACTCGCGGCACTACGTCCATCGAGGCCTCGGACACCTCCGGATGGGTCGTGTCGATCACGCCGTCGGGGGGGTGGATTCCCGCCGTCATCGCGGGTC
>VBAP01000022.1 GCA_005882335.1 Candidatus Segetimicrobium genomatis | reverse complement strand
TTGCGCAGCCACGCCTCGCCTCGATCAACCCCGGCCTGGTGCGCCATCGCCTCGTCGGGGTCAACGATGCCGCCCACGGTGAATGTGAGAATGTTGAGGAACGCCAGGGGGCTGGCCGTCTTCGGCAGGCTGACCACGACCGTGTCGTCGCCCACGGGGATGGTGTCGCCTTCGTTGAGACCGGCGACTTCCTTGAAGAGGAACGCCGGCGATTTGTTCAGCGCGATCACCCGATCGAATGAAAACACCACCGCCTTCGCGGTCACCGGGCGGCCGGTGCTGAACTTGACGCCCGGCCGGAGCTTGAACGTTACCTTCCACGTCAGCCCGGCGTCACGGATCGTCCACGACTGGGCCAGCCGCGGCTTGATCGTCGTCAAATCCTCACCCTCGAACGTCACCAGGGTATCGTACACGTTTTGCGCCACCAGGACGCCGCTAAACTCATAGACCACCGCGGGGTCCAGGGAGATCATGTCGCTGATGTCGTTCACGTAGACCAGCGTATCCGACGCTGTCGCGGCGCGGGACGGGGTCTGGGGCGCGAACAACCCTCCCACCAGCATCACCACAACTGCAACCCTCATGCGCACGGACCTTCCTCCTTTCAGGGGGGAAACCGTTCTGGGGAAAACGACGGCCTTGCTACTCTTCGGATGCTGCCTCAGGATTCCTGCGCACGGCTGGGGCTGCTACCATAAGAAGACATGGCACGGATCGAACGGATCGCGGATGACCTCGTCGTCATCGACGTGCACTATAATCAGACGCCCCAGGTCATCGGCTCATACCTCCTGCTGGGCGAGCGACCGGCGTTGATCGAAACCGGCCCTACGTCGACGCTGGAGACGCTGCTCGCGGGGGTGCGTGAGGCGGGAGTGGATCCCCGCGACCTTCGGGCGGTGGCGGTAACCCACATCCACCTCGACCACGCCGGCGGCGCCGGCACACTCGCGCAGCGGTTTCCGGAGCTCGACGTCTACGTGCATCCGGTGGGCGCGCCGCACCTCATCGACCCGGCCCGCCTGGTTACGAGCGCCGGGCGCTTGTACGGCGATGCTCTCCACCGGTTGTTCGGAGACGTAGCGCCGGTTCCCGAACAACAGGTGAAGGTGCTCAACGACGGCGACCGGGTATTGCTGGGATCGCGCCGTCTAGTTGCCCTGGACACGCCGGGACATGCCAGTCATCATCACGCCTTTTGGGATCCATCGTCTGCCGATCTCTTCACCGGAGACGTCGCCGGTGTCGCCCTGTCGGGCTCGCGATACGTCCGGGCGCCGACGCCGCCGCCTCAGCTGGACATCCCGGCGTGGGAAAGGTCTGTGGCAAAACTTCGCGCATTGCATCCCCAGCGGCTGCTGCTCACCCACTACGGTCCGCACGCCTGGGTGACCGACCTGCTCGCGCAACTGGAAGAACGTCTCCACAAGAATCTCCGCATCGTGCGGGAAGGGCTGGCCGCGGGTGAGTCCGAAGACGCCATCACCAGGCGTGTTCGCATGGAGACACTGCGGGAGATCGAACTCCGGGACGGGCCGGGCGCGAGCGCCAGATATGAAGTGATCATGCCGGTCCGGCAGAGCGTGCTGGGATTAATTCGTTACATCGAAAAGAGTGAACTTGCTGACGCGAACCCACACAAATCACACAACCCTAATCCACAGAACTGACTGCCCCCGGAACCTCGGGGAAGAGCGCAGGTGAATGTGTAGACTGTGTAGTTTGTGTAGGTTGGAGAGAGGAGGTGCCCCGTGTTGTTGAAGGGCAAAAGGGCGCTGATCATGGGCGTAGCCAATCAGCGCAGCATCGCCTGGGGAATCGCCAGCGCGTTCCATCGCGAGGGCGCAGAACTGGCGTTCACGTACCAGAACGATCGCTTGAAAGAGAATCTCGACGAGTTGCTGGATGGGGTGGGGGGGCGGAACGCCTTCCCGACGCTCCCCTGCGACGTGCAGAATGATGAGCATGTCCGGGCCGTGTTTGAGGGGTTGCGCGACCGGTGGGGCCGGCTGGACGCGGTCGCGCATTGTATCGCGTTTGCCAACCGCGACGACCTCTCCCGGCCGTTCCACGAAATCTCACGCAGTGGCTATGCGCTGGCGCTGGACATCAGCGCCTACTCCCTGATCGCCGTGGCCCGCGGCGCGGCGTCGTTGATGGGCGATGGCGGAGGCAGCATCTTCACCCTGACCTACAACGCCGTCGAGCGCGTGGTGCCCGGCTACAACGTCATGGCGGTGGCCAAGGCGGCGCTGGAAACTGAGGTCCGGTACCTGGCCAGCGAACTGGGGCCCGGTCAGGTACGGGTGAACGCCATCTCCGCCGGACCCATCAAGACGCTGGCCGGGAGCGCGGTGAAAGGCCTGACAAAACTCCGCGATCTCACCGAGCAGACGGCGCCGATGCGCCGGAATGTGACCCAAGAGGACGTGGGTGACGTCGCAGTGTTTCTGGCCAGCGATCTCTCCCGCGCCGTGACCGGTAACGTCATCTTCGTGGACAGCGGCTTTCATCTGATGGGCATCGCCCAGGAGTCGTAGCGGACGTCAGGGCCGCAGCAGATTCCACCACCCGTACCGTTCCAAGAAGACCAGGTCAAACAGCATCGCCCCGCCGGTAAGCCGGCGCGTACTCCGCAACGCGGCCGCGAACCTCTCCGGCTGCCCTTCGTACAGTGGCAGCAGGAGGCTGCCTACCGGCGTCGTGGCGCCCGCGGTGAGATCACGCGCCAGCATCGCCCCACCCTCCACGCTGGCCCACGCCGGGAGACGGGCGCGCAGCGCAGCAGCCCGTGAGATGTCCGCATAGTACAACCCCACCAGCAGGTAGTCGAAGTACTGCGCCACGGCGGCCTGCCGCCATGCGGCCGTGACCCAACGGAACGGCAACCGGGCATCCGGCGCCGCCCAGTTCACACTCTCGTTCCAGTACGTCGGATACCATCCGCCCACGTACGCGGCGAAGGCGAGATCCGGCCGCTCGCCCCGGACCACCTGGCGCGCCGCGCGCACAAACTGTTGGATGATGCCGGCACGCCAGGCCACCCACTGGCGGAAGAGCGGGCCCGGGATGACGCGATCGGAGTCCACCCGCACCACGTCCTCCGGCCAGCGGGGCACGGGACGGCCCAGCCATCGCTCGAATCGGGCCCGGCTATCGTCAGACACGTCGGCCGTGGCATCCGGATACCTGGCCCGGTCGAGGAGAATGCCGTCCACGTCGTAGCGCGAGACGATCTCGTGGATTACTGCGAGTTCGTACAGTTGAACCTCTGGAAGCGCCGGGTTCACAAACGCCACCGCGCCGACCCGTGAGGAGGGGACCACCCCCAGCGCATAGACCAGGTGCTGCGCCTGCCAGTCCGGGCGCTCGATCGCCAGACCGGTCTGCGTCGGAGTGTAGCCCTCCCCGAAGACATTGATGGCCGCGTGCACCCGGATGCCGCGCCGGTGCGCCTCCTCGATCATCACCTGCAGGAGGTCGTAGTCCTGCGGGTACCACGTCGCCGGCGCATCATAGACGGGCGGGGACAGGCGAGGAATCGGCGAGGAGCGCAGCAGCGGCGCAAACTCGCTTTCGTAGGTCACCAGACCCCAGGCGGTTTTCGCCTCGGGGATGACCACGGTCACGCCCGCCGCCTTCGCTTTATCCAGTACTGCCGCCACGCCCTCACGCGTGCTCAGGACCGGCAGGTTGGCGGAGGGTTCAATCCACAGGGCAAGCCGGGGGACTGCGTCCCCTCGCCCAGTGGCGGGCGCCGCCATCATGAGCGCGAGGCCAAGCGCCGCGATCGCAACGCGCACGCCGCCTTCTTCGGCTCCGTCGGAAGGATTTCCCCCGCACCTCCCCCAACTAAGAGTGTTGTTACCCTCGCACACTTTCCCGACATCTGCACATCGAGAGGAGTCATCCGGTGCATAGTCTGATGCAGGTTGATCCGCGCCGTCCGTTTCCGCGGCAGTTCGTCCCAGAAGACGCGACCATGGGGGAGTGGGCGCACATCGAACCGTTGTTCAAGCAACTGCAGGACCGGTCCATCAACTCCGTTGAGGAACTGGAGCAGTGGCTGGTGGACTGTTCCGAACTGTCGGCCGCGATCGCCGAGGAGCGCACCCGACGGTATATTGCGATGACCGTCCAGACCGACGATCCGGTCCGGGAGGCCGCGTATCAGGAGTTTATCGAGCAGATCGACCCCAAGACCAAGCCATGCTGGCACGCGCTGGAGGTCGCATACCTGGCAAGCCCGCACCGCAAACTTCTGCGCATAGACCGGTACGGTGTCCTGGACCGCATCATCGAGAATAACGTCTCCCTGTTCCGGGAGGACAACATCCCGCTGGAGACAGCGGA
Source organism: Candidatus Segetimicrobium genomatis (assembly GCA_005882335.1). Lineage (GTDB taxonomy): Bacteria > Sysuimicrobiota > Sysuimicrobiia > Sysuimicrobiales > Kaftiobacteriaceae > Telluricultor. The sequence goes on along the minus strand of VBAP01000022.1, from coordinate 16,706 downwards.
CGCGCTGCTGATGAAAGATTATCAAAAGCTGACCGGAGCCATGACCGTCGTCCACCGCGGCGAGGAGATCACCCTGCAGCAGGCCGCGAAGTTCCTCGAAGAGCCCGACCGCAGTCTACGCCAGCAGGTGTGGGAGCTGGTCACCTCCCGCCGGCTACGGGACAAAGAATCGCTGGAAGACCTCTATGACAAGATGGTGGCGCTGCGCACGCAGATTGCCCGCAACGCCGGCTTCGAGAACTACCGCGACTACATCTTCAAGCGGCGGCGGCGGTTTGACTATACGCCCGAGGACTGCCTCGAGTTCCACACCGGCGTGGAGCGCGCCGCCGTTCCCCTGGTGCGGGAGATTCTCCAGGAGCGCCGCCGGAAGCTGGGCGTGGATACGCTGCGGCCGTGGGACACGCTCGTCGATCCCCAGCAGCGCCCACCGTTACGGCCGTTTGCCAGCATCGAGAGCCTGGTGGCCGGCATCGAAGAGATCTTCCGCCGGGTCGATCCCGCCTTAGGCGATCAGTTCCGCTTCATGTGGGAGGAGAAGCTCCTGGATCTGGACAGCCGCAAGGGCAAGGCCCCGGGAGGCTACCAGAGCACCCTGCACGAGCGGCGCTGGCCGTTCATCTTTGCCAACGCCGTGGGCCGCGACGACGACGTGCGCACGATGCTCCACGAAGGCGGCCACGCCTTCCACCAGCTGGCCGCGCGGGAGCAGCCCCTCATCCACTACCGCAACGCGCCCATCGAATTCGCCGAGGTGGCCTCGATGGGCATGGAGCTGCTGGCCGCCCCGCATCTGGACGTATTTTACAAGAACCCGGAAGATTACAAACGCTCCTATCGCACCACCCTGGAGGACGCCGTCACCATCCTGCCGTGGGTGGCGACGATCGACGCGTTTCAACATTGGGTGTATACGCACCCCGCGCACACGCGGGCGCAGCGCCGGGAGGCGTGGGGGCAGGTCTTCAGCCGCTTCTCCACCGTGGTGGACTGGCGCGGTTATGAGGAGGCGCTGGCGTACGCGTGGCACCGCCAGCTCCACCTGTTCCTCAGTCCCTTCTACTACATCGAGTACGGCATCGCTGAAACCGGAGCACTCCAGATCTGGACGCGCAGCCGCACCAACCACCGCGAGGCCGTGGAGCGTTACTGGCAGGCCCTCTGGTTGGGGGGCTCCAGACCCCTGCCCAGATTGTTCGAAGCGGCCGGCGCGAGATTCAGGTTCGACTACGACACGGTGGCCCCACTGATGGACACCGTGGCCGAGGAACTGGGCCGGATCGGGGACTGATACGAGGGAACGCGGGAACCGCCTCGCCGGCTCGCGGCGGAGCAGCGGAACGCGGGAACGCGAAACTGCGGTGGAGGGCGCCTAGCCGCCGACGATCAGCAGCACACCGGCGCCGGCAAGGACCGCGCCGATCGCAGTGGGGGCGGTCACGCGCTCAACCTGCCGGAAGGCAAATAGCAACGCCACGGCAAACAGCGGCGTGGTGTTGCTGAGGGGAGTCACGACCACCACGTCACCCAGATTGAGCGCCAGGTAGTAGGCGAGAAACCCCCCCGTCGTTAGTAAGCCACCGGCAATCAGCCACACCAGACTACCGCGGGTCGCCCGCAGCGGCTCGTGCCTCCAGCGTGCCGCAATGTACGGAGCGAGCACGACCATGGACCCGGTTACCGTCAGGGCGGCGCCGAGCACAGGATCCGGGTGCATCCGCAGCCCGATTTTTCGCAGCATGAAGGACACGCTGGCCATCACCGCCGTGTTGAGGGCCAGCAGCGCGCCGGTGGTGAGGCTGCGCTCGGTGTCGTGAGGGGATGCCGGTCCCGCTCCTTGCCGGATCGCCAGCGCAACGCCGGCGACAACCAGCACGGTGCCCGCGCCCACCTTCCAGGTCAGGTGCTCTCCTAACACGGGGATGGCCAGGGCCGCCGCGAAGATCGGGGTCGTGTTGCTGATCATGGTGGCACGAGCGACGCCGATGAGGTTGATACTTTCGTAATAGGTCAGGCGCGCCAGCGCCGGGGCGAACACTCCCGCCAGTATGAATACCAGCGATGCAGGCGTGACGAGATGCGCCAGGGAGCCCCGCGCCGCGGAGACCACCCACAGCGCGGTGATGTTCGTGGCAATGGAGATCACCGTCGCCGTCGCGGCGGTGGAACCGCGCAGGCTCAGGCGGACGCACAGCGCTTCGCCGGCGAAGAAGACGGCGGAGAGGAGGGCGTAGAGACTACTCACACTGCGTTATCCTTCTTCGCGGTGGCGGGGAATTCCGCGCAGCTAGGCCCGGCGGCGCTCCAGGTTGGCGAAGCGGCTGTGCTCTCGATTGAAGAAGAGCTCGATGGTGCCAACCGGCCCGTTGCGGTGTTTGGCGATGATGATTTCGGCGATGTTCTTCTTCTCGGTCTCCGGGTTGTAGTAGTCCTCGCGGTAGATGAAGAGGACGAGATCGGCAACTTGCTCCAATTCTCCGCTCTCGCGAAGATGTGATAACATCGGCCTCCTCGTGCCGGTCACCTCCACCGCACGGGAGAGCTGCGAGACGGCGATCAACGGGATGTCAAGTTCTTTGGCCAGGGACTTCAGGGAACGCGCAATCTCCGAGATCTCCTGGGTCCGATTCTCGGTCCGTTTGTACGACTGGATCATCTGCAGATAGTCCACCACGATGAGCCCCAGCCCGTGCTCGGCCTTCAGCTTGCGTGCTTTGGCGCGCATCTCGATCACCGAGATGGTGGCGGAGTCGTCGATGAAGATCGGCGCCTCCGACAACCGTCCCATGGCCCGAGCCAGCTTGGGCCAGTCGGAGTCCGACAGGAACCCCGTCCGCAGCTTGCTGCCGTCGACCTCGGCCTCGGCGCAGAGGAACCGCTGGACCAGTTGCTCTTTGGATGTCTCCAGGCTGAAGATGGCCACAGGAAACTGATGCTGAATCGCGGCGTGCTGCGCGATGTTCAACGAGAGCGTCGTATTGTGCACACAGATGTCGTTCGCGATAAAGTTGTGCGTCTCGGGGATCGTTAGGTCGTAGACTTGCACGTCTCCGGCATAGTCGATCCCGGTCACGGGATCCCAGAGGATGTCCGGCGGATCGAGCAACTGCCCCTGGTCAAAGCGCGCCCATGCCCGCAGCCGCTCCCAGCCAACGAGCCCGATCTCCCGGAACAGACGGCGGGCTTGCTCGCCCTGGACGGTCAGGACGTTCCCGCCCACTGCTGACACCACGCCGAACCGCAGCAAGAGGTGCTGCAGCTGCCGGGCCATGCGTGGGGACGGCGACGCAGCCCGCACCGAGATGTCAAGGGCACCGCCTTCGTCGTCCTGCTGGACGGCCTCCACCGACCCGGTACAGGCCAGGAGGCGGGACAAGAAGAGCGCCAGCTTGTCACGAGTCACCGTAAAGATCAACGCCGGGATCGCGCGCCCCTCTGCCGGTCCGGCCAGCGTCCGGTGGCGCGCGAGCAGCGCGCCGACCGTCTCCGGGACTGCCGCTCCACGAATCGGGTATGGCGTCGCCTCCTGGGCAGGCCGCGCCTGCTCCGCCGGCCCCGACACCGGCCTGGTGGCGGCCCGGATGGCCTCTCCGACGGCCACCGCGTCCGCGTAATCTGTGGCCAGCGCCGGAGACGTCGGCATCGTCTCTGCGCAGAGATAGGCGAGCAGCTTCACCTCGTACGCCGGCAGGTCGGTCGCGCCGAACACAGGGAGGCGAGAGGGTACGGCAATCGCGTCTCCGACGGACAGCTCGGCCAGCGGTCGCCAGCCGGTCGGGGTGAGGAACGGATGCGTCAGCGTCGTCTCGACTTCACGTCCAGACGCGGTACGGACGCGGTACACCGGTTTGATGCCGTCATCGACAAACTGCGCGGGCGCCGTCACGAGCAACTGCCCGGATGCATCCAGGGTCCACAGCGCAGCGGTCTCGCGGGCGACGATCTCCTGGATCGTGCTGACCTCGCCGGTGCGCGCGTTCACGACCTCCGTGTCGAATTTTAGACACTTGCCCATCGCCGGCCGCGCGGCGACGATCGCCAGATCGGCCGGCTGCAACCCGCTGGTAAGCTGATCGATGTCGGTGAATCCCGTCGGGACGCCGGTGACGGTCCCTTTGTCCTGATAGCGGCGATCGATGCGCTCGAAGCTTTCCTTGAGGATCTCACGGATCGGCAGGAACTCCTGGATGAGCCTGCGATTGGCGATGCTGAACACCAGCTTCTCTGCACGGTCCACCAGGATCTCGACGTCATTTTCGCCCTCAAAACCCAGGTGGGCAATCTGCGTGCCGGCGACGATGAGCTGGCGCAGCATGGACTTCTGCAGCACGATGCGCGCGTAATACTCGACGTTGGCCGCGGTGGGCACGGCGTTCAGCAGCCCGGTCACGTACGCCGCGCCGCCGACATCGTCCAGTTGCCCTTTGTCGCGCAGGCGATCGGTCGCGGTGATCAGGTCAACCGGCTCGCCGCGCTCGAACAGTTCCACCACGGTTTCGTAGATGCGGCGGTGGGCGTCGCGGTAGAAGTCCTCAGGCCTGACCAACTCCACCACACGGGCGATGGCGTCACGGTCGAGCAGCATCGAGCCGAGCACACCCTGCTCCGCTTCGAGGTTCTGAGGGGGGACGCGCTCGATCGAGGTGGAGGGGATCGACAACGTGGCGAACCTCCGTTTGCTAGTGTAGGTTATAGTAGACGAACAAATGTACGCCTGTCAAGCGCCAGTTGGCGAGCAGGACCTTCACAGTGTTGGCAATCTGCCTGGGGATTACCTTGTGGGCAGGTGACGAGTTTCCGTGGATAGGACCAGAAATTTACTGTGGATAACCTGAGGAAACGGGGTGAAAAGCGGGTCAGCGGGTGCGGGACGAGCGGCGCGGGCGCGCCATGACATGCGGCAGCACCTCATCGACCGCCGAGGCGTTGACAATCTCGATGCCCTTGACGTCGGTGGGCACATCGGTCTTGTTTTCCTCCGGGATCACCACCTTCCGCATGCCCGCCTGCCGGGCTCCATAGATCTTCTCGGGGATGCCGCCGACCTGCTTGATCTTGCCCTGGATAGAGACCTCGCCGGTCACCGCCACGTCCTGCCGCAGCGGCCGGCGCTGCACGGCGCTGAGCATGGCCAGGACCACCGCCAGACCGGCGCTGGGACCGTCGATCAACCCGCCACCGATGACGTTGACGTGGATGTCGTAGGTGCCGACGTCGACGCCGGCAACCTTGCGGATCACCGACGCGGCGTTGAAGACGGAGTCCTTGGCCATCGTGCCGGCGGTCTCGTTGAAACGGATCGTGCCGCGGGCCTGCTTTCCCACCGGAAATGCCGTGGCCTCGATCTCAATGACTGACCCGACGTACTGCGTGACCCCCAACGCGAACATCTTCCCGATCTCCGGGGTCGGAGACGCCTTCACCGGCGTACTGGCGGCCAGCCGGCCGGATCGCACCACTTCATACAGATCGCTGACCGTGATGTGCGGCCGGCCACGGGGACGGCGCGCGCCGTTTCTCACCCGGCCCCGCGTGCGGTACAATCCTACGCCGTACGCGTCGGCCAGCATGTTCACCGCCTTGCGGCCCTCGATCGTGTAATCGCTGATGATCCGCGGCACGTCGGTCCCGACCTCCACGCCCAACCGGTGCGCCGCCTGCCGCACAATCCGTTGAATGTCCTGCTGTGACAGCGGGTCGAAGAAGACTTCCGCGCAGCGCGAACGCAAGGTCGGGCTGATCTCCTCGGGTTCCTTGGTGGTCGCGCCGATGAGGATGAAATCGGCCGGCGCTCCGGCCTCGAAGAGCTTCTTGATGTACCCCGGCGTGCTGGCGTTGTCCCGATCGTAATACGACGACTCGAAGAAGACCCGCTTGTCCTCCAGCACCTTCAACAGCTTGGCCTGCAGCACAGGATCCAGCTCGCCGATCTCGTCCACGAAGAGGACGCCTCCGTGGGCCCTGGTGACCAGGCCGAGCTTCGGTTCGGGAATCCCCAGGTCGGCAAACTCACGGCGGGTGCCCTGGTAGATCGGATCATGCACCGATCCCAGCAGCGGATTCGTGGCCTCCCGGGAGTCCCAGCGCAGCGTCGACCCGTCGACCTCGATGAACGGCGCCTCCTTGCGGAAAGGGCTGCCGGCTAGTTTCTTCGCTTCCTCTAATACCAGCCGCGCCACGGTCGTCTTGCCGACGCCTGGAGGTCCGTACAGGATGACGTGCTGCGGAACGGGCACCGCCAGCTTCGCCAGCAGCGAACGCACGGCACGCTCCTGCCCCACCACCTGGGACAGCGTCCGCGGCCGTAACGCTTCCAGCGCCGTGCGCGCCACCCGCACCCGTTCCAGTTGCTGCAGCTCTTCGAGTTTGCGCCGCGTGACCTCGGTCTCCGGGCCGCCACTCTCCTGCAACAACTGTATCCGCAGCTCGCGCATGTAGGCGTCCTGGCGTTCTCGCATCCGGTCGGCGACGCGGCGTTCCAGCTCGTCCTCCACCGTCTTGCGCGCCATCAGGTCGGCGATGCGTTCCTGGAGGTCTTCCAGGATCGCCGGAATCTGGGCTTCCTTGGGGACGGCAGCCAGCGATCCATCGTCGTAGACCAGCCGTTGCAACGCCAACACCCGGCGCCCGATCTGCCGGCTGTGCATCAACACCTTCGCGCCGACCTTGTCCGCGCGCCGGGCCAGCCGTTCTGCGCCGAGCAGGCTGTCCAGCACGCCGAACAGCGCCGCCGCTTTTCGCTTCAACGACTCGCGGCCGGTGAGTTTTCCCGTGGGGTTGACCTGTCTGGGTGTTTTTATCTGCCGCATCACGCCTACCGTCCCGAGCTCTATTCGGCGGCAATCACGTTGAGATCGACGTGCGCGACGATACCCTGCCCCACGCGCACCGGCACCTTGTAGAATCCCGCGGCCTTGATGGGCTCGTCGAGCATGATCTGCCTTTTGTCCACCTGAAATCCTTGCGAGGCGAGGGCAGAGGCGACATCGGCCGCGGTGATCGCCCCAAAGAGCCGCCCACCCTCGCCACCTTTCGCGCGCATCTCGACCACCGCCCGCTCCAGCGCGGCCGAGAGTTGCTGCACGGTGTCGCGTTCGCGCTGGCTGCGCTGCGCCGCGGTCTGCTGCTGCCGCTGCATCGTGCGCACGGCGCGCTCAGTCGCTTCCACCGCCAGCCCGCGCGGCACCAGATAGTTGCGGGCGTACCCTTCTTTGACCTCTTTGACCGTCCCGGTCACGCCCAGCCCCTCGACATCTTTCAACAGGATGATCTTCATCGGCGGTCACGACGGCGCGCTGGCAACCGGACGCCAGCGGCGCCGCAGATCGAAGGCCGCATCGGCCAGCCCCAGGAAGAACAGCAGCAACCCGGTGGGGCCGCTACTGAACAGCAGGATCACGATCACCCGGTACCACGTCGGGAATCGATATTTCCCCATCAACACCCACCCGGCAAGCACCCCCTGACTCAGGAGGACGAAGAAAATCAAAAACGCCAGATTTGCCCCAAAGCCTTCCAGCGGCGCGATCCGCCGCGCGCCCAGGGCGGCCAGCAGTGACAAAACCGGGAACGCCCACAGCGCGATCGCCGGCAGGCCCCACATCGACATCGGCGGCAGCGCCGGCGCTTTGACGCCGACGCGCCGCAACACGAGCCGCGCCACCTCGTAGTTTAGATACGCACTGATAAAACTGCCCACCAGCAGCAGCATCGGAATCAGCCGGTACGAGTAATCAAAGAAGTCTCGCATCATCGTGATGCTCGCGGCCATCTGGCGGGTATCGAGCCCCAGCCGCCCGTACCGCTGCGCAGCTTCATCCAGGCTGCGCTTGTTGATCTCGATGACCTCCCGAGCGAAGACCCGCGGGTCGACGCCGATGCCGATCTTCGCGGCCACGCCCCCCAAGATGAGCGCCAGGAGCACCGCCCCGCCGGTAATCAAGACGACGGTCGAGGCCGACCATTGACGGCGCAGGCCGAATCCAATGGCCAGGCCGACCGGCGCGAAACCCAGCAGGATCAGCAAACCCGTCACGGGTCCGCTGATGGCGCTCCCCAGCGCAATCGCCACCACGGTGGCCAGCGCGGCCACGCGCAGGCCGTGGCGGATCATCAACACGGCGAGTGGAATAGGACACAGGAAGTTCGCCGCCAGTCCGACCAGCGGAATGTAGTTCGCGGCCAGGGCCAATACCGTCACCAGTGCCGCCAGCACGGCACCTTCGGTCAGACCGCGGACAGAGACGGTTCGAGCCATAGGCACCCTAAGCTACGGGACCAAGCAACCCGGGGACCAGGGGACCAAGCGAGCTGGTTCGAAAACAAACGCGTCCGCTTGCCTGGTGCCCTGGTTCCCGGGTCCCTTGGCCTCCGCTATTCCGCCGTATAGGGCAGCAGGGCCAGCTCTCGGGCGCGTTTGATGGCAGTGGCCAGGACGCGCTGGTGCCGCGCACAGTTCCCGGAGACACGGCGGGGGAGAATCTTGCCGCGCTCCGTGACGAACCGGCGCAAACGGTTGACATCCTTGTAGTCAATGGCATTGGCCTTCTCGCTGCAGAATGTGCAGTTCCGGCGCTTGGGCCGCCGCCCACGCCACTCTCTCCTGCCCTGCGACCGCGACCTGCTGTCAGGCATTATCTATCTCCTTCTGGAATAACGATGGCTCCTCCGGAGCCCCAATTTAGAATGGCACATCGTCTTCGCGTTCGGATTCGCGTCCGGATCCTTCGGCCTCCACTGTCTCCGGAGCAGCCGGCTCTGCCGCCGCCCCGGGTGCGGGAGCTTTGCGATCGAGGAATCGGACGGCGTCGGCGACCACCTCGGCCACCTTCCGCTTCTGACCGTCCTGCGTTTCGTACGAACGGATCTGCAGCCGCCCCTCTATGGCCACCAAGCGCCCTTTGCTGAGGTGCTGCGTCACCTGCTCGGCCAGCCGGCGCCAGGCGACGATGTCGATGAAATCTGTGCCACGTTCGCCCTGCTGGTTGACGAAGGGCCGGTCGACGGCCAGCGTGAAGCTGGCCACCGGCTGCCCGCTGGGGACATAGCGCAGTTCGGGGTCCCGCGTGAGCCGCCCGATCAGGATAACCCGGTTCAGCACGCTCTCCTAGGCCTCCGCCGGCTGTGACGGACCACCCGAGGCTGCGGGGGGTGCCGGCGGCGCAGCCGGCGCGGCCGGCTCAGGAAGCTTCCCGACCGCCCTGGTGGTCACGGCCCGTAAGACTTCCTCATTGACCGCCGCCAGGCGCCTGATCTCCGCCGTTTTCTGCGGATCGACCGTCAGGCGCGTCTGGACGTACACGCCCTCGCGGTGTTTTCCAATGGCGAACGACATCCGCCGCTTCCCCCAGACGTCGACAGCTTCCACCTTCGCGCCTTGATCCTGGACACGCTTGGTGATGCGCTCGACCACGGCCTTGATGGCATCCGGCTCCAGGTCCGGCCGCACAATGTAGACGAGATCGTAACTTTTCAACCGACGCCTCCACAGCCATCTGAACAAAATCCCGCGGGGTGCCCCACGGGCCAGCCGATTATAGCACCAAACCGCGGGGCGGGGGAATAGGGCTCAAAAACGGGGACTGCCGGGCAGGGGGGTCCCGGCAGTCCTCTCGCGTGCAGCCCGCTCGGCGGGCCGTCACCGAATGTTATCGCACTACCGGCACGGGTTGTGGAGTTGGATATTCCCGCCTTCCAGCATGCCGGAGGCCGCGTATCCATTCGAGAGCCGGAGCGCAAACGTGTCCATGCGGCCTGGTTCACCGTTGTCGGCAACGTCGGCCTGGAACGTGCCCGGCTGTCCGTTCACATCAGCCGTGCCTTCGACACGGCGTACGTTACCGCCCAGGTTGGTGTAGGCGGTGATGGCGGTCGCCTTCACCCGCATGGCGGGCTGCCCGTGGTCGAGGTACGTCAGGTGACCCCACCCGGGCTCTTTGCCTCCCGCGACCGCGAAGTTCGCCTTCGCTCCGGACGGCCCAGTGATCCACCCACCGCCCGTGACGAACTCCTTGGAGGGATCGCAGACGCTCTGCGCGCACCCGATGTCTGCATGCGCGGATGCGATCACGATATCGGCGATCCCCGTGAGCGTCACGTGGAGGGCGTTGACCGTCATCTCGCCGGTCGTTCCGCTCGTCGACCCGTTCTGCTCGTTGATGATCACGCTGCCCACGAGCAAGGGAATGGTCTGGTTGGGCGTGCCGGTGACGACGATCGGCTGGCCGTTCACCACCAGATCCGCAATCTCGGAGCTGCCACTGATCTGTGGTCCCTGCTCGGTGCAGGCGGCGGTGGCCCGGGCGGCGAGGAATGTGGCGGAAACTGTATTTCCTTCAAGCGCCAGCGAGACGTTGGCGAGTGACGCCTCGGATCGGGTTCGATCCCCTTGCCCGATCGTCGAGGCGTGGACCACCTCCGCCGACAATCCTCCGGCGCTTGCGTCCAGCAGCGACGCTTCGCGCGCGCCACCAGACGGCGGCAACGGCCCGGTATCTGCCAGGACCGCGGTAATCCCCAGCACCGTTGCCCGCACACCGGTGGCCTGACCACTAAACGTGGTGGCATCGGTGGGCCACGCCGAAGATGGAGCGGGCCACAGCAACACCCCGAGGAGCACCACGGCCAAGCTTGCTGTCCAGCGACGAACCCTGCGCTGCACCATAACGACCCCTCTCTCAGGTGTGTCTTGGGCAGAGGCCTCTGCTCGCTTCATCCATACATCGAACGAGGGAGGCTGGGCATCGAGAGGAATACTCATGCAGGGAAATCCCCAATGGAGTTTCAGGGAAATCCCGGTCATACATACGTTCGTAGTTGGGGGACAGCCGTGAATGCCGGAGAGGCCGGAAATTACTCGCGCGGCACGGTGAACAATCCGTGCGCCACCGCCCAGACGGCGATCCGCGCGCGCGAGCGAAACCCAAGCTTGTTGAGGATGTGCTGCACGTGATTCCCCGCGGTGCGTTCCGAGATCGCCAGAGCCTCCGCAATCTCACGATTGGTCAGGCCACTGGCAATCAACGTCGCGACTTCTTGTTCGCGAGGGGAAAGAGGGTGTGGCTGGGGAGCGCGCGGTGCACTACTGGGAAGGGCCAGGGGGGATCCCCTCTGCGTCTCAACAGGAGGCGTGCCATCGTGCGGTGCGACACGTCGTCCATCTACAACGTACCCGTACAGAGACCGGCACAGACCGGCGGAGCTAGGGCGCGAAGCGGAAGAACATGACGTCGCCGTCATGCACGATGTAGTCCTTGCCCTCCAGCCGGGCCAGGCCCCGGTCTTTTGCAGCCTGCAGAGATCCGGCGTTGACCAGCGTCTCCCACGCGATGACCTCGGCGCGGATGAACCCGCGCTCCATGTCGGTGTGAACCGCGCCGGCCGCCTGCGGCGCCCGGGTGTCCCGCCGCACCGACCACGCCCGGACTTCTTTCGACGCCGTCGTGAAGAACGTGATCAGCCTCAGCATGTCGTAAGCGATCCGGATTAACCGGAGCAGGCCGGGCTCCTCGATCCCATAGGATCGAAGCATCTCCGCGGCTTCCGCCGGAGATAACTGCGCCGCCTCCGCCTCCAGTTTCGCCGACAGCGCCACCACAGGCGCCCCCTGCGCATCCGCATACCGGCGGACCGGTTCCGCCGAGAGGGCCCGCGGGAGGTCCTGTTCAGCCACGTTGGCCACGTACACCACCGGCTTGGCCGTGAGCAGCCGCAGCGGTGCCATTACGTCGGCCCGGCGAGGATCCGCCGCGAAGCGCCGGGCGGGAATCCCGCGCTGCAGTTGCGCGCTCAGCTCTTCGAGGAGCGCGACCGCGTCGGAGGCTTTCGCCTCCTGAGCCTTCACCCGGGCCCGCGCGCGCTCCAGCTCTCGCTCCACGGCGGCGAGATCGGCGAGCGCCAGTTCTGTTTCCACGATCTCGATATCGCGCACCGGATCGACCGCCCCTTCCACGTGCGGGACTTCGGGATCCGGGAAGCAGCGCACCACATGCGCGATCGCGTCGGCGTCACGGATCTGGGCGAGAAACTGGTTACCCAGTCCTTCGCCGCGGGATGCGCCGCGGACCAGCCCGGCGATATCCACAAATTCGACCGTCGCCGGCACGACGCGGTCCGGATGGGTCACGGAGGCGATGGCATCGAGACGAGGGTCGGGAACGGGCACGACGCCCCGGTGGGGGTCGATCGTGGTGAAGGGGTAAGCGGCCACCGGGGCGCCGGCACGGCTCAACGCGTTAAACAGGCTGGATTTTCCTGCATTCGGCAGTCCAACGATCCCGACGGAGAGGGCCATAGATAGATCAAGTCTCCCCGGTCTACCCAGTCTTCCCAGTCAACATTTCAACACTTCCGCTGGCACTGAGACTGGGGAGACCGGGAAGACCGGGGAGACTGGGTAGACTTCTTTATCTTCTTATCCCGTCGTCTTCTCTTTGACGGCGTGCGCCACGTAGACCTTGTTGCCGCCGGAGCGCTTGGCAGTGTACTGGGCGCGATCGACGGCGTCGACGAGCGCATCGACGGTATCTCCATCGTCAGGGCTGGCCGCGACGCCCACGCTCAGGGTGACCGAGGTGACGATGCTCTCGCCCAGCAGGAACGGATAGGCTTCCACCGCGCGGCGGAGGCGCTCGGCAATCTCAGAGGCCGTGTCCTTGGACGAGTTGGGAAGCACAATCATGAACTCATCGCCGCCGTAGCGGGCCACGATGTCCGACGCGCGGCTGCCTTTGCGGAGCACGTCCGCCACGATGCGCAACACGTCGTCGCCGCGCTGGTGCCCGTAGGTGTCGTTGTACCGCTTGAAGCTATCGATCTCGAGCATGATCACCGCCAGCGGCTGCTCGTCGCGCCGGCAGCGCTCCAGGGTGCGTTCCAGAGCCTCGTGCAGGTAGCGGTGATTGAAGAGTTCGGTGAGTCCATCGGTAATGGCCAGCCGCTTGGTCTTCTCGAACAACCGCGCGTTCTCGATCGCGATCGTGGCGTAGCCTGCCAGCGCCGTCAGGATGTGCAGGTCACGTTGGCCAAATGCTCCCCGGCGCGTGCTCTCCAAGTTGAATACGCCGATGACCCGGCCCTCGCTGATCAGCGGAACCGCGATCTCGGATACCACGCGCTCGGTGATGCCGATGTACCGCGGGTCGCGCCGCACGTCGGACACGATCTCCGGCTTGCCGGTGCGCTGCACCGACCCGGTGATCCCCTTGCCGGCCGGGATCCGGTAGCCCCGCGTGCCCGTGGAGTAGCCGTACGTGGCTTCCACGACCAGGTCCCCGCTCCGTTCATCGGCCAGCAGAATCGCGCCCTGCTCGTAGGTGAAGGCCTGGCAGGTGACCTGCACCAGGTTGTTCAGCACCGAATCCAGTTCCAGGCTGCTGCTGATGGTCTTCGCCGCCTCGTAGAGGACGGTGATCTCGTCGCGGGAGCGCTGGGCTTCTTCAAACAGGGTGGCGTTGCGCAGCGCCACACCCAGCTGTCCGGCCAGCGACTGCACCAGCGACACGTCCGCGTCGGTCAGCCGGCGGCTGCTGTCGGCTTCGATGTTCAGGACACCCAGCACGTGATTGTCGGCGCTGATGGGGACGGCCGCCTCACTGCGCACCAGAGGATCGGCCAAGATATAGTCACGGTCCTGGCCCACGTCGGGGACCAACACCGGCTTGCCGGTCCGGGCGACGCGCCCGATGATGCCTTTGGTGATGTGAATCTTCTCGTGCGTCTCGCGATAGCCCACCTGCGCCTGCATGATCAGGTAGTCACCTTCCAGGCGGTGGATGCTGACGTGCGAGTAGCCGAACGTCTGCGAGACCTCCTCCACGATCCGGCGGAACATGTCGCGCAGGTCCAGCGTGCCGCTCACTGTACTCAAGACCCGGTTGAGCAGGTTGACTTCCGCCGCCCGCTCTTGGGTCTGCGCCAGCAGCGTGGTGTTCTTGACGGCGATGGCGGCCTGGTCGGCGATCGCCTGGGCCAGCCGGAGGTCCTCGGCGCTGTACGGGCGCATGCTGGTGTGGTAGAAGGCCAGGACGCCCAGCAACTCGCCCTGGTACAGCAGCGGCAGTGTGGCCACCGTCTTGATCGTCTGCCACACGGCGGCCAGGGTCGCCTCGTCCTGCCGGAGGAGCATCTCCCGCAGCGCCTTCAGCCGCGGATCCTGCTCCACATCTTCGATCACCGCCCCAGAGCGGGAATCAAACAGCAGGCTGGTCACCGGTCCCTGCACGGCGCGCTTCAGGACTTCGATGTACTCGGGGGGCAGGCCGTGCGCGTAGGCGTTCACAAGCCCCCGCTGTTCGTCTCCTAGATAGATGGCGCAGCGATCGACCGCCAGCACCTGCCGTGCGCCTTCGGCGATAGCCGCCAGCACGTCTTCCATCTTCAGGCTGCCGGCGATGGCGTTGGCGATCTGCTGCAGGCTGGTCAGCCGCTCCACGCTGCGCCGGCTGGATTCAAATAACCGCGCGTTGTCGATCGCCGTAGCCACCTGCGCCGCAATCGTTTCCATCAGACGCATGTCCTGCGAGGTGTAGGCGTTGAGCGTGTAACTCTGCACCGACACTAACCCGATGACCTGCTTGCCCCGCAGCACCGGCAGAAACAGCATCGAGGCGCTCCGCCGGTTGACCTCGCCGATGCGCGGCAGTGGATCGGGCGCGGCCAGATCGCGCGGCGTCAGGTGGATCAGCCGCGGAGTCCCTCCCTCCAGGATCGCCCGCCACTCGGAGTGCACCGGCATCGTCTGCGGCGGAAACCGCTTGCCGGAATCCACCAGGAAGTCGTAGGTCAGGGTGTTGCGCTCGGCATCATACAACGCCACGAAGAAGACCTCGGCCGGCACGATCTGACCCACATGCTCGTACATCGTGCGGAAGAGATGCTCCAGATCCAGGGTAATCGACGCCCGGCCGATGCGCTCCACGACCTCGAGTTCGCGATGTGCGTGCTCCCGGGTGGTGTAGAGCATCAAGATGTACCCCGTGAGCAGCAGCGGCACCGTCAGCACGATGGCGCCGACGGGCAGCGCCTGCAGGTAGATGAGCGCCAGCACCAGCCCCAGCGTCGCAAACGCCAGATTGTTGACGGCCTCCCAGGCGATGTTGGCGGTGAAGACCTCGCGAAACGGCGCCCCCCGTGACCGGGACACCATGGCGCTGACGAAGAGACTGCTGCTGACGATGTAGACGACCATGGCAGCGAAGAACGAGAGGAAGAACATCAGATCGGCGCGGCCGCTGTACAGCGTGGCCGGCAGCCAGATTCCCCTGCCGTGCACGAGCGAGAACGCCGTCCCGGCAAGCAGAATCGACAGGATGTATTGACCACTGTTAAAGACCGCGTTGAGGTAGGGCCGCCGGTGCAGGAGGCCGTTGCCGATCACGACCCCGGCGCTCATCACCAGCGCAGTGTGCACCGGCCCCATGATCACCAGCGCGGCTGACGACACGGCCAGCCCCGCGGATTGGAAACCGCCCCGGGGCAGCGGTACCATCAGCCACTCGGTGACGACGGCCAGGAGCAGGAAGATGGCCAGGAGGGAGGTGGGCGGAGGCGGCGTGACGTCCAGCAACGGCAGCAGGAGTCCCCACCCGGCGATCGCCACGCCCCAGGCATAGAGCCTCATATCACTGACCCTCTGCCCCGCCGGGGGTAAGGTTACTCGCCGTCATGTCCATCTCGGGTCTGCTGATGAATCGTTTGATGCGCCGTTCCAACTTGGCGCGCTCCATGAGGACGTAGCGGCCGCATCCCTGGCACCGGATGCCCACGTCGGCGCCCAGACGCTCGACCTTCCACTGGTCGCTGCCACACGGGTGCGTTTTACGGGTCTGCACCACGTCCCCGAGATACAGTTTCAACACGGGCATGCGGTCCCACCTATGGGCCTGAGCGCAGAAGAGTATCTCATATTATACGGTACGCCTGGGGGGCGTCTATCGCCCCTGGATCAGCGTCTCCACCGGCGCGAAATCGTCGGTGAGGACCGGCACGTCGCGGGTCTCGATGGGGCCGTCATACAGGTCGCGGGCCGCCTCATCGAAGCGAGGCAGCGTGACGCCAGGGACGGTGCGGGCGCGCGACGCGGCGGCGAGGAGGGTGTCCCGCGGCGATCGCGGCTGATCGGCCGCCACCAGAATGATGTTGCGCAACGCCGCCGGGCCATCGAACCGGCCCCAGTCCACCGGAAAGACGTACACGGTCGGAAAGACGCTGGCCATCGTCTTGTAGATGGCGCGGAACAACCCGCTGCGCGGTCCGGCCAGCGCGCCGATGACATTGGACCCCAGCACGCCGCCCGGCACCAGATGGGCTCTCGCCGCCACGAAAAACTCGCGCGTGGCGAGGTGGAAGGGGATGGTGTCGATAAGGTAGGCATCGAGCAAGATGATGTCATAGCGATCGGGCGACCGGGTGACGAACAGCCGGCCGTCTTCCGTCGCTACCCGCAGCCGGCTCCCGGCCGGCGCGTGGAAATACCGCCGCGCCGCATCGACCACGGCCGGATCGAGCTCGGCGACGTCGATGCGCATCTGCGGGTAATCGTCGTAGTAGCGCGCCGGCACGGTCGCGCCTCCCAGTCCGATCATCAACACGCGGCGCGCGTTGGGGCGCAGGGCCACCGGCAGGTGCATGTAGTCGGTGTAGGCGAACACCGTGCGCCGTGGGTCGCCGAGGTCTTGCGCGCTCTGCCAGTAATTGTCGAGCTTCAA
>VBAP01000175.1:2499-4087 GCA_005882335.1 Candidatus Segetimicrobium genomatis | reverse complement strand
TCCGGCGCCGAGAGCGTGTCAAGCCACGGGTGATCGTAGGCATGTCCCCCGACCGCCATGCCGTGACGCACCAAGCACCGCACCTGCTCCAGATCCATATAGAGCTCGTTTGCGAACGACGCTGGGTCCGTGCTGACGTGACGAACGAAGAGCGTCCGGACAATCGCGCTGCGCACGTCCTTCGGCAGCTCGCGCTGCAACAGGCGCTTGATGAAAGCCACCTCCGGTGCGTCGAGCCGGGTCGCCGTTGCATATCGCTGGTAGAGGGTACGGTCGTCGGGGACATCGTGACCTGGGCGGTACTGCCGCAGCAGACCGAACACATCCTCGATGAGCTGGCGCGGATCGGATACCGCCGCCAGCACGAAGTGAATCCCGTGCACGTCCAGAATTTCTCGTTCCTCGATCGGTCGCCCCGGCACGAAGAACACGGCCGGCAGCCGGCGGTAATCGAGGCACGGGAAGACCACGGTGTAGTGGTCCAGGAAGCCGTCGTCGAACGTCAGCAGACAAGCATTGCTCGGCAGCGTGGTTTCGCCGCGGATCGCGGCGAGAATCTCCCGCACATCGAGGATGGTATAGTGCTTCGTCAGGTAATCGAGCTGACCCTCGAAATGCTCGAGACGCATTCCGTGGATCGCCGGGAACCGCGTGCGCGGCAGGTCGCGCACATAGTGGTACATCACGACGGTGAGCATTGACGTACCGTCCCCCTGGCGGCTGGACGGCCTTCTGCGGGGTCGCCGGGGCCCTCTGCCCTGGTCGAGGAGTGCGCAAGGTGCTCAGGGCGTTGCGGGCCGGCGCCTCCCCCAGCTGCTCTCGCGCCATGGAGGGCGTGCATAGCAAGTGCGTCATCCCGATGGTGACGGATCAGTGAGAAATGCCCGGTGCATCGGGGTGTGGGGCATTGACGCGTTGCCTCAGTTGGTTCAGGTGGGGCAAGTGCGCCAGGACGATCTGCGGGTCTACTCCGAAGTCGATCAGACACGCTACCTCATCCACATCGATTGCCTTGAGCCCCTCGAGCATCCGGCGGCAAGTGTCCGTGCCGCCAAAGAGCCCGCTGGTCTCGAAGTAGCGCTCGAACGCGAACGCGAGCAGTGCCTCCATGTGCTCCCGGCTCAAGCTCTGGAATTCATCCCCCGACGGCGGCGTCGCACCAGCCCCCTTCCGGCGGTGCGCCGCCCATGCTCCGGCGAAGTTCTTGATAAGGCTGACCGAGCTCCGCAGATACTCGATCATCGGCCGCCGCACGATCTCCCGGACGCTATCGTCGTCTTCTCCGACGAACGTGTGCAGCATCAGCGTGACCTGTCCGCGTCTAGGGCCGTGTCCGTGCTGCTCCCAGCTCCGCCGATACGCCGCGATTCGGTCCGCGAGTTCATCGACCGTTTGCCCGAGGAGGTGCGTGAGTAGGTTCGCGCCAATGCGACCGGCCGCTTCGTAGGTCTCGGTGCTGCCGGCGCTCGTCACCCAGATCGGGAGCTCGCGCTGCACCGGCCGGGGCAGCGTCCGAACGGCCACGGGCGCCCCGGTGGCACCCGGAAAGGTGACGGTGTCCCCGCGCCACAGCTTGCGCACCATCTCG
>VBAP01000175.1:558-2451 GCA_005882335.1 Candidatus Segetimicrobium genomatis | reverse complement strand
GGCGAACGACACACCCACCCGACCGTTGGAGAGGTTATCGACAACCGCCCATTCTTCCGTCACCCGGATGGGATGATGGAGGGGCAGCACGACGCTCCCAGCTCGGATCTGAATCCGCTCCGTGATCGCCGCAATGGCTGCCGAGCTGACCGACGGGTTGGGGTACAGACCGCCGAAGCGGTGGAAGTGGCGCTCAGGCGTCCACACGGCGGCGAAGCCGTGACTATCCGCGAACCGCGCCCCGTCCAACAACAAGCGGTACTGATCCGCACTCTGTTCACTCCCGCCGCTGGCGAAGTAGAACAGGCTGAAATCCAGCGACCGGCTCTCTCGCGCACCTTGGTCTGCCGGAGCGCTTGGGGAAGGCGGATAGCGGTCGACGAGCGAAGAGGCCGTCATGCGGCAACCCCCGGGGGTGGTGACACCTTCAACGCATTCACCTGCGAACCGTGCAAGTACCTTGCCGGCTGCGCCGCGTCGCGCGCAACGACTGGACTGAGTTCACATTAAGGGCCCGATCGGTCCCTCGATCGCGACTGTCGCGTGCGTGCAACGTTTGGTGGCGGCGGCGACATATGGCGATCAGCGCGCCAGCGGCTACGCCCTCCATCGGCTCATGCCGTCCCGAAGTCGCCTGTCGCGGGCTGCATCTCAGCATTCCGGCGATCCGCGACAAGTTCGCGTTGCAGCGCCCTAATGACGCGGGACTGCTCCTCTTCCGTCAGACTGGTGGAGCAGGGCACGCTTAGCGCCAGTCGGTTGACTCGGGTGGCCACCGGACAGGAGCGGGCGAAGCTGTCGCGGTGTGCCGGACTGAGATGCAGCGGCTGCCACAGGGGCCGGGTCTCGATGTTGGACGCGGCAAGCGCCTTCAGCAAGGATCGACTGTCGGTACCGCACCGTTCGGCATCCACCAGGATCGTGTACATCCAGTAGGACGCAGTGGCCCACGGGGCTTCTTTCATCGGCTGGATACCGGGCAGTCCTTCCAACGCCTCGGCATACCGTGTGGCGATACGGCGCTTCGCGGCGAGAAAGGCAGGAAGGCGCTCGAGCTGAGCAGTGCCGAGCGCCGCCTGCACACTCGTGAGCCGATAGTTGTACCCGATTTCCTGATGCACGAATTCCAGTGGGTCGTCTTTCGCCTGGGTGGTGAGGTAGCGCGCGCGCCGTGCGAGTAGCGGATCGTCAGTGACCAACATCCCTCCCCCGCCCGTGGTCATCAGCTTGTTCGCGTTGAAGCTGAAGCACGTGAGTCGGCTCCACCGGCCGAGTGGCTGGCCGCGGCACAGGGCACCCAACGATTCCGTGGCGTCCTCCACCATCGCTAGTCCATGCTGCTCTGCGATCTCCTTGATGGCTGGCAAGTCACAGGGGTGCTATGGCGGTTGTGCAACTCACCCGCCGAGACCTTGCAATCGTCCCGTAGAAAGGCGCTAAGCTCGCCCGGATCGAGCTGCCAGTAGTCTTGATCCACATCCACGAACGTCGGCCACGCTCCGACGTAACGCACCGCATTGGCGGGGGCGATGAAGGTCAGCGAAGGCAGAATGACCTCGTCTCCCCGCCGCACACCAGCCAGCAGGAGCGCCGTGTGCAGCGCAGCCGTGCCGCTGTTGGTGGCCACCGCGTGCGCCACTCCTAAGGCGGCGGCGAACTCTCGCTCGAAGCGCTCGACAAACGGCCCGACCGACGACACCCAGCCCGTCGTCAGGCACTGCTCCACGTACGTGCGTTCATTCCCGCCAATGTTAGGGACGCAGAGGGGGACGGGGCTGGCCAGTGGCCCCGGACCGGACCCGGGCGCCCTAGATGGCATACTCGACCGGAAACCGGTCCAGATGAGCGCACAGCCACTCAGCCGTGCGCCGCAGCCCCTCGTCAAGAGAGACC
>VBAP01000175.1:0-530 GCA_005882335.1 Candidatus Segetimicrobium genomatis | reverse complement strand
GGATTCGATCTGAGCACACCACGACGCTGGCTTCCCGCTCACATACGCGCTGCGCGGCCACGATAATCTCCCGCACGGATTCCGCGCGGCCCGTGCCAAGGTGGATCGTCTCGCCCTCGATTCCCTCTGCCGTGCCGGCGGCGAGAAAACCGGCCACGGTGTCGGACACGAACGTCAGGTCTCGCCGTGGCTCCAGGTTCCCGAGCTTGATCTGTGGAGCCTGCCGGAGGAGCTGCAGCAGGATGGTAGGGATGACCGCCCGGGCGGACTGCCGCGGCCCGAACGTGTTGAACGGGCGCAGGATGACGACCGGGACGTCATACGTGCACCGGAACGCCTCGCAGAGCTTGTCTGCGCCGATCTTGCTGGCGCTGTACGGTGACTGCCCTCGCAAAGGATGCGATTCACGAATCGGTATCGTCTCCGGCGTGCCGTACACCTGGCTGGTGGAGGTGTGCACCAGTCTGGCGCACCGCGCGCGTCGGACCGCCTCGAGGACGTTGAGCGTGCCGCGGATGTTGGTATCGACA
>VBAP01000102.1 GCA_005882335.1 Candidatus Segetimicrobium genomatis | reverse complement strand
CCTCTTTACGTCCGGCGGCACCGAGGCGAACAGTCTGGCGATCCGTGGCGTCGGGGCGCCGGCCCGGGGACGGCATCTCATCACCACCGCGGTCGAGCACTCCTCTGTTCGCGTACCGCTGCAGCGCCTGGCGGCGCAAGGGTTCGACCTGACCGAGTTGCCGGTGGACCGTCACGGACGGGTATCCGCGGCGCACGTGGAGCAAGCGTTGCGAGCGGACACGGTGCTGGTGTCGGTGATGGCGGTGAACAACGAGCTGGGCACCGTGCAGCCCATCGGGGACATCGGACGGATGCTGCAGCGCCACCGCGCCGCCGGCGGGTCGACACTCTTCCATGTCGATGCGGTGCAGGGGTGGGGCAAGATTTCGCTGCGGCCGGCCGCCTGGAATGTGGACCTGATGTCGCTGTCCGGCCACAAGGTGCATGGTCCGAAGGGCGTGGGAGCCTTGTACGTACGGCGGGGCGTGCCGCTGGCGCCGCAGCTGGGCGGCGGAGAGCAGGAGCGCAGCCTGCGCCCCGGCACGGAGAACGTGCCCGGCATCGCCGGCCTCGGTGTGGCGGCACGACTGCTGGCTACCGATTTCGACGAGAGCGTCGCACGGATGCGAACGCTCGCGGAGCGTCTGCGCGAGCAGATCGGGACGATCCCCGACGCACGGATCAATACGCCACAGGACGGCGCGGCGCCCCATATCGTCAACGCAACGTTCGGAGGCGTGCGCGGAGAGACGTTGCTGCACCGGCTGGAGCAGGATGGGGTCTTCGTCTCCACCGGCTCGGCCTGTCACAGCCATACCCCCACGCCCAGCCACGTCTTGCTGGCCATTGGGCTGAGTACCGCCGACGCCCAATCGACCCTGCGGTTCAGCGTGTCCCGTTTCACCACCACTGAGGAGATCGACGCGGCCGCGGTCGCGTTGCATCAGGCAGTGGCCGAACTGCGCGCGTTAGTTCGCTGACCCCTCACCCGACCCTCTCCCCAGAAAGGGGAGGGGGAAATGAGGTATCACCAATGGCCCACATTTTGCTGCGATACGGAGAAATCCACCTCAAGGGGCAGAATCAGCGATTCTTTCTCGACGCGCTCGTCCGGAATGTGCGGGAGTCGATCGCCGACCTGGGGCGCGCGCAGGTGCGGCACGCATTCGGCGCGCTCGTCGGCCGGCTGCGCAAGATCTTTGGCGTGGTCTCGCTCAGCCCGGTCCAGGTCGCCTCGCCGGTACTCCCCGACATCGCCGGCGCCGCGGTGGACATAGTCGGCGCCGCACTGAGGGTCCGTACGGGCATCGCGACGTTCAAGGTCGACACGCGGCGGGCGGACAAGCGATTCCCACTCACGTCGATGGAGACCAGCCGGGAGGTCGGCCAGACGGTGCAACACCGGTTTCCGCAGTTGCAGGCCCGCATGGACGATCCCGATCTCCTGGTCCGGATCGACATCCGTGACCAGGCCTATCTCTCATCTGAGACCATTCCAGGTCCGGGCGGGCTGCCTTATGGGACCGGCGGACGCGCGCTGGCGCTCATTTCGGGGGGCATCGACAGCCCGGTGGCGAGCTGGCTGGGCGCGCGACGCGGCGTGACAATTATTCCCGTCCACTTTCACAGCTTCCCCTTCACCAGCGAGCGGTCGAAAGAGAAGGTGCTGGATCTGTGCCGCGTGCTGGCCGGGTACACGGGCCCGCTGGGGGTGTGGATCGTATTCTTTACCGACATCCAGCGCGCCATCCAGCTTTCGGTCCCCGATGGACTGCGGGTCCTGGTCCTGCGGCGCATGATGATGCGCATCGCCGACCGGCTGGCGGAGCAGGAGCGGGCGGCCGCGGTTATCACCGGCGAGAACCTGGGACAAGTGGCCAGCCAGACGATCGAGTCGATTGCGGCCATCAATGCTGTGACACGACTCCTGGTGTTGCGGCCTGTAATCGGCGTGGACAAGATGGAGATCGTGGCGCGGGCGGAGGCCATCGGCACTTACGAGATCTCCATCCGCCCGTACGAGGACTGCTGCAGCCTGTTCGTCCCGCCCCATCCGCGCACGCAACCGGGGCTGGGGGAAGCCGACGAGGCGGAGCGGGGGTTGCCCATCTCCGCACTCATTGACGCCGCGGTGCAGCGGAGCGAGCGTCTCACCATCACTCCTCGCTGGGCTCGGGATACGTTACCGGTTGGGAGTTGAACGTTCAATTTCGTCCGCGACCGGATTGCGGACGTCACGGAGGAAACAGCCTCGCAGAAGGAATATAGTGTCCGTCGGAGGGCCGCCGTGAAGATCTGCGTCTACCTGGAGCACGGCAACTCGGCGCAGTGGAGCGGGGGTATCCGCCGGGCGCACGAAAATCAGGTCAAGGCCCTCAAACGCGCCGGGATGCAGATCACGACCGATCCCAGCGAGTCCTTTGACATCCTGCATCTACATTCCATCGGGCCACGCTCGCTCTACCTCGCGGAACGATTTAGCGGCCGGCGGCCACTGCTGATCAACAGTCACATCACCGCCGAGGACTTCGCCAACTCCTTCCGGATGAGCGACCACATCGCGCCCTACCTGGGCCGCTATCTGCGCTACTTTTACGGCAAAGCCGATGTCCTGATCGCGCCCTCGGCATACGCGCGGGACGTGCTGCGGGGTTATGATCTGCTGCAGCCGATCGAAGTCGTCAGCAACGGCGTCGACGTCACCCGGTTCGCCCCCGACAAACGCCGGCGTCTGTTGGGCCGCGCTCGGTACGGGCTGCGGGGGGTCGTCCCGTTTGCGGTCGGACTGGCGCTGCTCCGGAAAGGGGTCGACCTGTTCATCGAGACCGGGCGGCTCCTGCCCGCGCTGACGTTCATGTGGTTCGGGCGGCTGCACAAGGCCGTAAAGGTGGAAACGCTGCGGGCGGTCGAGCAGGCACCGGAGAACGTGCGCTTCCCTGGCTACGTAGAAGACGTGCTGGAGGCCCATGCGGCCGGCGACATCTTCTTCTTTCCCAGCGCGGTGGAGAACGAGGGGATCGCGATTCTGGAAGCGGCGGCATGCGGCAAGCCGCTGGTTCTGCGGAATTCAGAGTGTTTTGCCGGCCGTTTCGAGCATGACAGGAACTGCCTGAAAGGAGAGACGCCGGACGAATTCGCCGACCACCTCCGCCGCCTGGCGGAGGATCCCGACGAGTATGCGCGTCTCTCCGACGGCGCTCGCCGCTACGCTGAATCTCATTCCCTCGAGCAGGTCGGCCACCGGCTGCAGACGATCTACCAGCAACTCACGAACTAACGGTCACACAGTCTTCCCAGTCTTCCCAGTCTTCCCAGTCTGTGAAAAATGTGCAGTAAGACTGGGCGGACTGGGGAGACTGTTCATTAGAGGTCGTGCTCGTGAGGTGGGAGTGTGGCGCCGTGCGCGGTCTTCTCCCAGACGGTATGGCCGGTGATGGCGCTGCGAAGATACCGATGAATCGCCAGCGGCACAACGATCAGGCGGTGCAGCGAAAACAGACCTGAGCGGACGAGGACCGACACAACCGCCCACAGCCGCCCGCGCAGTTCCACCAGCATCGCCAGCAACACGCCGGCCGTTAGTAGTCCCGACGTCCAGGTCGTCACCCGCCGCGGCAGCTGGACATAGAGCACGACGGCCCCGGCCACGTCGATCATGCCAAACACGTACGTCGTCAGCAGGCTCAGCGTGACGAGAAGCCCACCGCTGAGGAAGATCACCATGTCCACGCGTTTGAATGGAGTCACGCGGCCGAACAGCATCGCCGGAAGATGATCACCCAGACAGCGCATCGCACCCTCAAACCACCGGATGCGCTGGCGCATCAGATCGCGAAGCCGGGGGACCGCCTCTTCCCAGACTACCGCCTCCTCGCAGTAGCGAATCTGGTAGCCTGCCAGGTGGAACCGCACAGAGAGATCGATGTCCTCGGTCAGGGCATCTTCATTCCAGCCGCCCACCTCTTGCAGGGCGTCCCGGCGCAGGAGCAGGCCGTTCCCCGAAAACGAGACCATGCCGCCCAGTACCTGCCGCGCGCGCTGCAGGGGGTGATAGAACAGCCGGTACTCGTCGTCTTGAATGCGGGTCAGCAGATTCTGCCCGGCGTTGTAGAGGCGGCGCTGGCTCTGCACGCCGTCCGCCCCCGACCCGGCCAGCGATGCGACCATCCGCAGCAGGAAATCGGGTGCGACCCGCGCGTCGGCATCACATACGGCAATGAGGTCGCCGCGGGCCCGCGTGGTCCCCAGGTTTAACGCCGCCGCCTTGCCAATACTCCCCGGTGGAGTCCGCACCATCTTCACCGGCAGGGCCACGCTGAGGGATTTCAGAATCTCGCCGGTGCGGTCGGTCGATCCGTCGTCGACGACAATGATCTCATAGCGGGGCACCCCTGCGTCCTGGTAATCGATGCCACACAGGCTGCGCACCGTCGCCTCGATGACGGCCTCTTCGTTCTTGGCAGGCACGATGACGCTCACGAATGGTCCGGCCGGTGGAGGGAGGGCGCGCCGGCGGCGGGGGGTGAGGGCTCCCACGAGCACCATAAACGCCCCAAGGGCACCGACGCTGAGCACCAATGCCTGGACCCACGCGATATCGACGAACAGGACCTGCAGCCACGGGAAGTCGCGATAATGGAGGCTGTGAATGACGGCGCCCAACCACAGCGCAGCAAGGGTACTCAGCACGAGTCGGTTGGTCGGACGGGGTCTCACGAACTCCTCCTCACCCAGCCTGCTACGCTCTACGTCTGAGGCACATCCCTAACGCCCTACGCGGGCGGCAGACAGATCCAGGAGAGACCGGGAATACGGAGCCGTCGCGACGCCGGCTTCGGTAACGATGGCGGTGATGAGGTGGTGGGGGGTGATATCAAACGCAGGATTAGCGGCGGCAATGCCCTCCGGGGCCACCGGCACGCCGGCGACGTGCGTGACTTCCTCCGGCGGGCGCTCTTCGATCGGAATGGCGGAACCATCGGGTGTACGAAAGTCTACGGTCGACAGCGGCGCGGCGACGAGAAAAGGAATTTCGTGGGCCCGGGCCAGCACCGCCAGCCCATAGGTCCCGATCTTGTTGGCCGTGTCACCGTTGGCAGCCACGCGGTCCGCGCCCACGACGACCCGATCGATGAGGCCCTGACGCATCAGCCAGGCCGCGGCGTTGTCCACGATCAACGTGGCGGGAATGCCGTAGCGGAGCACTTCCCATGCGGTCAGCCGGGCCCCCTGCAACACCGGCCGCGTTTCGCTCACGAATACCTGGATTTGCTTCCCCTGCTCATGTGCCGCGCGGATAATCCCCAGCGCGGTCCCGTAATCCACGGTGGCCAGGCTTCCTGTGTTGCAGTACGTGAGGATGCGCTCGCCGGGCCGGATCAGCGCCGCACCGTTCGCCCCGATGGCGCGGTTGGTACGGACGTCCTGCTCACAGATGCGCTGCGCTTCGGCCAGCAACGCCTCCACCAGGTCGCCACCTGAACGCCACGCCACCCGGCCGGGCACCGCCAGCATGCGTTCAACCGCCCACCGCAGGTTGACCGCGGTCGGCCGCGTGCCGAGCAGCATCCGCGCCGCCGCGTCGAGATGGGCCCGCAGCGTCGGCGGGTCAGCATCCGCAGATGTCTGAGCGGCCAGGACCAAGCCGTAGGCTGCCGCCGCGCCAATCGCAGGCGCGCCCCTGACCTTCATCGTGCGGATCGCGTCGGCCACCTCGTCCGCTGTGGCGCACGCGACAACGCGCGTCTGGTGCGGCAGCACAGACTGATCCAGCAGTTTCAACGTCCCCCGATCCCACACCAGCGCCCTGTCCATGCCGCCTCACAGATGAAAACGACGCAGTCGCGCAATCGCGCAGTCTAGCGGTCGCGGAAACGACGACCAAGCGCGACGGCAGGAATCCGCGACAGCGCGACAGCTTGACCGCCCGACCGCTCGACGTTTACTCGAGCGGGAACAGCGTGTGGTTGTCCTCAGCGCCCACGTCGGAGGTAATCACGACGTGACTGGGCGTAAAGAGGAAAATCTCCTCACCGACCCGGAGCATGTGCCCATCCAGCGCGTAGGTCACGCCGCTCGTGAAATCTACGATCCGGCGAGCCAGGTCGGAGTGCGTTCCCCGCAGATTCACCACGACCGACCGCCGCATCTTAAGATAGTCTGCCGCGGCGCGTGCGTCGTCGAACGTCTTCGGCTGGAGCACCACGATCTCAAGCTGTCGCTGCGCGGGGAGGCTGAATAACTGCCCTCGCCGACGCGTCGTGGCTTCCGCTCCTTCTGGCTCCCCGGAAAAGATATCCTCCTCCTCGGACGTCTCGGAAAACCCGAGAAAGGTCATAAATCGCTGTAACGCGCTCACCGGCGCACCCCCAACTGCCCACTGGCCCTCGCCCGCGAGGACGGGTGGGACGGACTCTTCCTTCCTCCCCGGATTCGCTCTCCCGTGTCACGCATCTGCAGCGAGCGCCAGCCGCCACAGACTCTTGTTCACAGCGCGTGTGCAGGGTCGAAGAGGGCGCGCCCGATTCGAACGAGCGTCGCTCCTTCTTCAACCCCAATCTCAAAATCGTCGGACATACCCATTGACAGGTGCATCAGCGACGGCGCGGCGCCGACCCGCGCCATGTCGTCGCGCAACTCTCTGAGCCGCCGGAAGACCGTCCTGGCGACCTGCGGGTCATCCGAGCGCGGCGCGACCGTCATCAATCCGATCATTCGCAGCGCCGGCAGTCCAGCCGTCGCCCGCAGCACCGATGGGAGCGCATTAGGCGCCACCCCAAACTTCTGCGGCTCTCGGGCGACGTTGACCTGCACCAGCGCCTCAACGACGCGCCCACTCGCCGCCGCCCGTTGGCTCAGCGCGGCGGCCAGCGCCGCACTGTCCACCGAGTGCACCACCTCAAACACCTGCACGGCCGCTCCGGCCTTGTTGCGCTGCAGGTGCCCGACCATATGCCACCGGGCGGTGCGCAGTCCCTGCGCACGCGACGCCGTAATCTTCGGGACCGCCTCCTGCACACGGTTCTCGCCGAAGTCGGTCACACCACAGGTCGCGGCGGCGAGAATGCGCGGCAGGTCGACGCCTTTTGTCACGGCGACCAGCGTGACCTCTTCGGCGCGCCGGCCGCTGCGCCGGGCCGCAGCCGCGATCCGTTCCCGCACACGGGCGACGTTCGCGGCGACGTCGGTCACACCTCGACCGTATTCTATGCCTTGGGAGCTTTCCCTCCGCAGTCACCGCAGGCGGGGGTCGAGGAGATCGCGCAGTCCATCGCCAAGCAAATTGAACCCCAGCACGACGAGCATGATCGCCAGCCCCGGAAAGACGGCGTTCCAGGGGGCCAGCTCCAGAAACTGCCGGCCCTCGCTCAGCATGTTGCCCCACGACGGCGTGGGGGGCTGGGTGCCCAGGCCCAGGAAGGATAGCGCCGATTCAGAGAGGATCGCCAGCGACAGGCTCAGTGACACCTGCACGGTGATTGGGGCCAGCACGTTAGGAATCAGGTGACGTCCGATGATGCGCGCGTTGCCCAGGCCCAGCGCACGGGCGGCGTCCACGAACTCCAGCCCCCGGACTGTCAGCGCCGCCGCCCGCGCGACTCTGGCGAATTGGGGCGTGTAGACGATGCCGATGGCGAGCACCAGATTGGCCACGCTGGTGCCCAGCACGGCCATAATGGCAATCGCCAGCAGGATGGCGGGAAACGCGAAGATGATGTCCATCGCCCGCATGGTCAGCGCGTCCCACCATCCGCCGTAGAATCCCGCCGTCAGGCCCAGCGTGGTCCCCAGGAGCACCGACGTCAGCACCGAGAGGAACGCGACGGAGAGCGAGACCCGCGAGCCCATCAGCACACGGCTGAGGACATCGCGCCCGAACTCATCGGTGCCGAACAGGTAGCCGTGCCCCGGCGGGCGGAGGGCGTCGACGGGGTGCATGGCGCGCACGTCATGGGGAACGATCACCGGAGCCAGCAGCGCCACTCCGAGATTGGCCGCGATGATCACCAGGCCGATCGGCGCCACGCGGTTATGCACGAATCGCCACGGCCACCAGCGCCAGTGCCGTACCAACTTGATTCGCCCGATACGTCTTTCCTCGTGTCCTTCGGATCGCTCATGAGCCAGCCTGACTATCAAGTTGGTACGGCACTAGCCGTAGCGGATGCGCGGATCGATCCACGCATAGAGCACGTCGACGATCAGGTTGGTTACCACGAACAGCAAGGCAATCACCAGGACCACACCCTGCACAACCGGATAGTCCCGCTGGAAGATCGCCTGAAGCACCAGCCGCCCCATCCCCGGCAGGGCGAAGATCTCCTCAATGACCACCGTGCCGCCGAGCAGATACCCCATCTGGAATCCCAGGACCGTGATGACCGGGATCATCGCGTTGGGAAGGGCGTGGCGCAGCATCACCACCCGGGCGCGCAGTCCCTTGCCGCGCGCGGTGCGGATGTACTCCTGGCCCAGCACTTCCAGCAGCGACGACCGTGTGTGCCGCATCAGGATCGCGGCGATGGCCACGCCCAGCGCCAGCGCCGGAAGCGAGAGGCTGCGAAGGGTCAGCAGTGGGTTCTGACTCAGCGGCACGTACTGCCCCAGCGGGACGTGCAGGAACCGTGAGAACACCAGAATCAGCATCGCGCCGAGCCAAAAGTTGGGGATGGAGAGCCCCAGCAGGCCGGTAATCCGCGCCACCACATCGTACGTCGAGTTGCGCGCCACCGCCGACACGATGCCCAGGGGGATGGCAATCAGCACGGCGATCGCGAGCGCCAGGCTGGCCAGTTGAAACGAGAGCGGCAGGCGCGTGAGGATGTCCGGCAGCACGGGGCGGGCGGTGCGGAGCGACACCCCGAAGTCGCCCCGGAAGATGCGAGCCAGATAGTCAGCAAACTGCACGGGGATCGGTTTGTCCACCCCGAAGAACCGGCGCAGTTCGATCATCTGCGCAGGCGTCATCTCGACCTGGGTCCCCAGGAAGAGCTGGACGGCGTCTCCCGGGATCAGGCGGATGAGCAGGAAAACGACGGCCAGGATCCCAAACAGCACGGGGACCAGAGCCAGCACGCGGGACGCCAGGTACCGCTGCATGTTGTGCGGGCGAAAAGAGCGCTTCCCGACTACCGACGGATCTGGTTACCGCTCGAGCGAGGCCTCCTCCAGGTAGTAGAGCGCGCCGTTCCCGATGATCCGGAAACCTTGGACATACGGCTGCAGCACCTGAGTCTCCATCGGCACGTAGAGGAACAGCGCCGGCGCCGCCTCGACCGAGACCCGCTGCAGCTCATCATAGATGGTCTTGCGGCGTGTGGCATCGATGTTCACGCGGCCGCGTTCCAGCAGCCGGTCGATTGCCGTGTCTTTGAAGAGGAAGTTGTTCACTGCACCGGTGCTGTGGAAGGTCCGGTATAAGAACCGGTCGGGGTCGGGATCGCCCCCGCGCAGTTCGATCATGGTGTCAAAATCCCGCGCCACCCAGCGGTTGATGTAGGTGCCCCATTCCACAGTATCCAGCGTGGCGGTGACGCCCACCGCACGCAGCTGTTCCTGGATCACCTGCGCGACGGCAATGCCGCCCTCGTAGGTGGGTGAGGTGACGATGCGGGTGGAGAACCCGTTGGGATACCCTGCGTCGGCCAGCAGCTGCTTCGCCCGCTGCATGTCGGACGCATACGAAGGAAGTTTGGATAGCGGAAGGGCCCAGGGCGTCGAGGCCGGCACCGGCCCCGAGATCGTCGCGTAGCCGAACTCGGCCGTATTCACGATCGCCTGCCGGTCGATCGCCCAGGAGAGCGCGTACCGGACGCGCGGGTCGGTGAACGGCGCCCGGGTGGTGTTATACGAGAAGATCCGCAGGTTGAGCCCCGCCTTCTGCAGCACCACCACCCCGGCCTCACGCTTGGCAGCGGTGATGACCGCGCCCTGGTTGACCGTCGCCATGTCCAGGGATCGGGAGCGGACCCCGGCCAGCAGCGAGGCCTGGTCGGGGATCACCCGGAAGATGATCGTGTCGATCTTGGGCAGGCCGCGGCGGAAGTAGTCGGGGTTTCGCGCCAGACGCATGAAGTTGTCGGGGGTCCACTCCGCCAGCGTGTACGGGCCGGTCCCCACGACGTTGCGCTGCAGGTCTCCGTAGCGCTGGACGGCCGCCTTCGAGACGATGGAGAGGTTGGCCGAGGACAGCCCCGAGAGCAGCGAAGCCAGCGGCAGGCTCAGCTTGAGACGCACCGTGTAGCGGTCCGGCGTCTCGACCTGCTTGATAACGTCAATAAACGATCGCCCGGGGGACCGGCTGGCGGGGTCGAGCACGCGTTCCAGCGTGAACTTCACGTCCTCCGACGTCATCTCCGTGCCGTCATGGAACTTCACGCCGCGGCGGAGGTGGAAGGTGATCGTGCGCGGGTCCTGATACTCCCAGGACTCGGCCAGGTCCGGCTCGATCTCCAGTCTGTCGTTGTAGCGGACCAGCTTGTTGTAGAGGAAATCGACCCGCCGGAAAGACGAGAACGCCGTAACCAGGTTAGGGTCCAGCCCCACGACCTCCTGGTCAACGCCGAGTGTCAGCGTCGTGCCGGCAGGGGCCGCACGGACCGGGAGTCCCGGCAACACCAGCACTGCCA
>VBAP01000174.1 GCA_005882335.1 Candidatus Segetimicrobium genomatis | reverse complement strand
GGGTACGAGCTGCAGGTGATCGCGGCTGTCGTCGTAGGCGGCGTCGCGATCTTCGGCGGGAGCGGAAGCGTCGTCGGTGCGGCCTTCGGCGCACTGCTCCTGAACACGATCCTCTCGGCGCTCTACGTCCTGGGCGTCTCGCCGTTCTGGGACCAGGCGATCGCCGGGGCGCTGCTGCTGGGCGCGATTGCGCTCGACCGCGGCATCTCGCTCCAGCTCGCGGCGGCGCTGAGGAAGAGGAGGACGCATCTTGGCGCTTGACTTGCGTCACCGCGTTCGTTCGCTCATGCGTTGGGAGATCGGGCTCGTCTTCGCGCTTGTCGCCGTGATCGTCTTCGGGATTGAGGCGTCGTCGCAGTTCCTGACGAGCATCAACCTCTTCTACCTCAATCTCTCGATCGGCGAGATCGCGATCATGACGCTGCCGATGACGCTGCTGATCGTCACCGGAGAGATCGACCTCTCGGTGGCTTCGATGCTCGGGATGTCGAGCGCACTCGTCGGCGACCTCTACAGCCGCGGGTGGTCGATGCCTTTGGTGATCGCTTCTGTACTCGCCGTCGGTGCCGCCGCCGGCTGTTTCAACGGATTTCTCGTGACGCGGGTGGGTTTGCCCTCGCTCGCGGTCACGATCGGAACGCTGACGCTGTATCGCGGCATCGCCGTGGTCGTCCTCGGCCCGAGCACGGTCTCGAGCTTCCCGACGAAGTACACGAACATCGGTGTGAATGCGCTGCCGCACACCGGCGGCTACGTCTCGTATTCCGTCGGCAGCTTCATCCTGCTCGCCGTCGTGTTCGGGATCGTGCTGCATGCGACACCATTCGGGCGGTCGCTCTTCGCGATGGGTGCGAATGCGGAGGCTGCACGCTACGCCGGCATCCGCGTCAAGCGCACGAAGCTGATCCTGTTCGTCGTCTCGGGGATGGTCTGCGCGCTCGCCGGGATCCTCTATACCTTCCGCCTCTCGACTGCCGTGCAGGACAACGGCATCGGTCTCGAGCTCAGCGTCGTCACGATCGTCCTCCTCGGCGGCGTCTCGATCTTCGGCGGCCGCGGGTCGATCGTCGGCGTCGTGCTCGCGATCGCCGTCTTCGCCGGGCTCCAGAGCGCGCTCTTCCTGACGAACTTCGAGCAGCGCGCGATGGGTGTCGTCACCGGCACGCTCCTGCTGCTCAGCGTGCTCATTCCGAACCTTTCCGCATTCGTGCAACGCGGTCGCGACGTGCTCAGGCGGCGCGAGCTCGGCGGAGCGGGCAGGGCGCCGGCGCGAGAGGCAGCATCGTGATCGGCCGCGTCCACGTCGCGTTCGACCTCGGCGCCGAGAGCGGCCGTGCGATGGTCGGGCGCTTCGACGGTGAGCGCCTCGAGCTCGACGAGGCCCGGCGATTCCCGACCAGATCCGTGCGCCTACCGGACGGTCTCTATTGGGATGCCCTCGGTCTCCTCGGCGAGTTGACGTCCACGCTGGCGGACGTGCGTGCTTCCGGCGCGCTCATCCGGAGCGTCGGCGTGGACTCGTGGGTCGCTGATCGCCAACCCCTTGTCGTATCGGGACGGGCGAGGGGCGCCGTTCGTGCGCGAGGCGCTCAAGCGCGTGTCGGCCGAGGACGTCTACGCGACGACAGGCATCCAGTTCCTGCCGTTCAACACGGTGTTCCAGCTGCTCGCACTCGACGCGGCGTCGATGCTCGATCGCGCCGAGACGCTGCTGCTCATGCCCGATCTGCTCGCGTATTGGCTGACGGGTGAGCGCCACGTCGAGGCGACGAATGCGAGCACGACGCAGCTGCTCGATGCGCGGACGGGTGAGTGGGCAGGCGACCTCATCGACCGCCTGGGCCTGCCGCGGCGGATCTTCCCGCCGATCGTCGAGGCGGGGTCGGTTCTCGGCGGCCTGCTGCCCCACGTCGCCGCGGCGACCGGCCTGCCTCGGTCGACGCCGGTGGCCGCGGTCGCGTCGCACGACACGGCATCCGCCGTCGTCGCGATGCCTGCGACTTCACAGAACGTCGCGTACATCTCGAGCGGCACTTGGTCGCTCGTGGGAGTAGAGCTCGACGAGCCGGTGCTCTCGCCGCGTGCGCGCGCGGCGAACCTCACGAACGAGCGCGGATTCGGCGGCACGATCCGGCTGCTCAAGAACGTGATGGGCCTCTGGCTCGTGCAGGAGTGTCGCCGTGCCTGGCTGCGCAACGGCGAGGCACCCGACTATGCCGACCTCGCCGCGCTTGCCGCCGCAGCCCCGAGCGGTTCGCTCTTCGACCCGGACCTCCCGGAGTTGCTGGCGCCGGGCGACATGCCGGCCCGGATCCGCGCCGCGTGCGCCCGCTCCGGACAGGAGGTACCGGAGGAGCGTCCTGCGCTCATGCGCGCGATTTTCGAAAGCCTGGCCTGCAAGTACCGGCTCGTGCTCGAGCAGATCGAGGAGGTGACAGGCCGCACGATCGACGCTGTCCACGTGCTCGGCGGCGGGTCGCAGAACGCGTTCCTCTGCAGGCTGACGGCGAACGTGACGCGACGCGTCGTGCTCGCGGGTCCCGTCGAGGCAGCCGCACTCGGTAACGTCCTCGTGCAGATGCACGCATTCGGCGACGTCGGGTCGCTGGCGGAGATGCGAGAGGTCGTCCGACGCTCGGCGGACATCCAGGTCTTCGATCCCGACCCCGCCGCTGAAAGCTGGAATGCGCTCTACGGCCGGTTCCGCACGGTTCTCGACTCGGAGGTGCTGACGCGATGACGCTCGAGTACGACCTGATCGCGGAGAAGCTCGCCGCGCGC
>VBAP01000101.1 GCA_005882335.1 Candidatus Segetimicrobium genomatis | reverse complement strand
CGAGCCCGGTATGATCATCATCGCAGAAGGCGATCTTGTTATGGCACATGGTCGCTATTCAGGCGGCGGGGGCAAGACGCTTATTGCCGCGGACATTTTTCGATTCGAGGGCGATCTTATCGTTGAACATTGGGACGTCCTGCAGGAAGAAGTGCCGGCGGAAAAAACAGTGGCCGGCAACGCCATGTTTACGAGGCCGTAACGTTTCGTCGGCCTTGACGTGAAGATCGTCGCCGGACGTTCATCGGCCCTTATGCCATCACGTACGTGAATCCCTCCGAAGCCCCGCGAATATCGGACCGCACTCTATTGGCCGCAATGACATTAATCCCAGCTTTTCAGCCATCCCGCATTGGTCCCCGGCGGCGATCACCGCCACCCGTGTGGGATGGATGGCGGTGATCACCTGTCTGTCGTTGCCTCCGCGCCCTGACGCGCGTGGAGGTGGAGGTGGATCTCAGCCCCGTGTGGCGACCGCACTCAGTGCCTGGAGCGCCTCGTTAGCCGCGGAAAACCCCGCGTAGGGGGCTGTCTGGAGCAGCGCTTCACGCAGCTCGTCGACGGTCCACCCGAGGTGCAAGGCGCCGCGCAGGTGCGTCTTGAGCTCCTCGGTGTGTCCGGTGGCGGCGAGCACCGAGACCACCACCAGGCTGCGGTACTTCAGCTCGAGACCGGGCCGGTTCCAGATGCCACCCCAGACGTGCTCGATGGCGGTCTCGAAGAACGGCCCCAGAAACGGATCGCCTCCGCCGGGTGCCGTCGGCTTGCCGGTCGGTGCACCGAACACCTGTTGACGGATCTCTGGGCCGCTCGGCCGTGCGTCCTGTGTCGTGGCGTTCATCGCTACTTCTCCTTTCATTGGACTCATCGTTGGAGGATCGATCATTGGACTGACCGGTCCAAACCTAACTCGCCACAACTGGACTGTCAAGTCCAAATTGGGTATCCTTCGGATCATGGGGAACGCGCACGTACCCGCAACGGCGAAGGGGCGCGCGACGCGCGAACGGATCCTCCAAGCCGCAGCCGAGCTCCTCGCAGAGAAGGGCGCCGCCGGTATGAGCTTGGACGACGTCCGGGCACGCACCGGCGCCAGCCGCAGCCAGCTCTACCACTACTTCGCTGACCGCGACGACCTCGTCCACGCCGTCATCGACGTCACCGTCGACGCCGTCCTCGGCAGGCAGGGCGAGCTCCTTGACCACCTCGACTCCTGGGCCGGCATCGACCGCTGGTTCGACTTCATGGTCCAGCACCAGATCGAGCGGCAAGCGCGTGGCGGCTGCCCGATCGGCTCCCTCGCCGGCCAGCTCGCCGAGAGCGACCCCGGAGCCCGAGCAGCGATCGCCGCAGGTCTCGAACGCTGGGAAGCGCACCTCCGCGACGGCCTCACCCGCATGAAAACCCGCGGCAAGCTGCGCAACGACGCCGACCCCGCCGCGCTCGCCTCTGCCACCATGGCCAGCATCCAAGGCGGCCTCCTCCTCACCCAGGTCCGCCGCGACCCCAACCAGCTCCGCACCGCCCTCAACGCAGCGCGCAACAACCTCCGCCTCGCCGCCACCTGACCACGCGTGCACGGCACATCCGGCATGGAGCCCTTATGGAGCCAAACGGGCGCAACCGGTGGCAACCGGCCGCAAGCACACCCGCCCGTCGCTGAGGTAGTCATGAATCCGGAATCGATTGACGACCGCCAATTCGCGATGTACGCGGCGGCGACGGGTAGGGCGGCTGCTGGACGTGTACCGGGCGGTCGAGTCGGGAGACCGGTTCGTCTCGCATCATTCAACCCCGAACCCACGCTGCCCGGTGGGAAAGAACATCCAGCCAGCGCTCAGGAGGGTGCTCAGCCCCGCGGAGCGGGCGCGCTAGAGAGGCAGCTGGCGAACGTCACACTGGCGGAGATGGCCGATTCAGTGAGAGCGCGCGCTGGCCGGCCGGTGGGGAACTGCGCTCGGACCTAGTCAGTTTTTTTGTGAGGGTAATTGTTACTGTATCGGTAACGAACCAGGAATATGGTCGTGAACGTTCGCGGAGCACAAACCTGGTGATCACGGAGGATGTATGACCACCACTCAGTCGCTGTCCCGCGCGCTTCTTGCCGTGGCCGTCTTGATCGGCGCCGCCCTGCCCGCGCTCGCCCAGACGCCCGCTGAGCGTCCGCAGTACCCACCGCCCCCGCCCGAGCGCCAGGCGCCCGCCGTCGAGCGGAACCTCAAGACCTTCGACGTGCTCGACTTCGACGTCTTCAGCAACCAGAAGTGGGACCGCCTCCGGGAGAGTCACGCCCAGGACATCCTCGTGACCTGGCCTGACGGGCAAGAGACGCGCGGAATCGAGAAGCACATCGAGGACCTGAAGGCGCTCTTCGTCTGGGCGCCAGACATCACGATCAAGGTGCACCCGATTCGCTTCGGGTCCGGTAGCTGGACGGCGGTCACCGGGGTCATGACCGGCACCTTTACTCGGTCCATGCCCCTCCCTGACGGCACGAGCATTCCCCCTACCGGGAAGCGCTTCGCCATCGGGATGGCAACGATTGGTCACTGGCTCAACGGGCGCATGGATCACGAATGGTTGTTCTGGGATGGCGGCGACTTCATGAAGCAGCTTGGCCTCGCGAAGTAACGGAGTTCACAATCGTGCTAGCGCGGGATCTCGATCGAGCCGCGCCGCGGTTCGGATTCCAGCCACTTGAGATGCTCCGTCGGTTCCAGCCCGGACTCGGGCGCGTCCGCCGGCAAGTCTACAATCGGGTCCGTCGTACGAAGGTCGGGGTGAAGCTGAAGTGAGCTGTCGAAATGCGTTTGCCTGACGACAACTACCCACAAAAATCCCCACACCGACTCTTGGCTGAGGGCGTATTCTTCGAGTGCGCTGAAAAGACCAGCGATCTCGGCCGTTCATGGCTCTGCGGTACTGTAAGCGTGCGGCACGACAGAGGTTTAAAAGAGGTCGGAAGAACTTCCCGGGGTGGGTTGAGAAAGTCTAGGTAGATTGCGAGTTTATGTCTCACGGCGCCGTAGCCAAGTGGTAAGGCAGAGGTCTGCAAAACCTCTATTCGTCGGTTCGATTCCGACCGGCGCCTCTCGACACGACAACGGGTTAGCGGGTGGTGTCTCGCAGGCTTTTCGGGCCGTCGCGGGGCCCCCTGAGAAACTCGTGGCTCACGAGCGTGCGCAAGGGTAACGAATCCCGACTGAAGCGCTTTATACTGCATCTCGCCCTAAACCGTATCTTCGCTGCCCTTCTTCCGTCGCTCTCAGGATTATGGTGCAATTGCAACGAACGAGGCGTCCAGCCCCGCCGCAAACGGCGAGCCAGGAACTGCAGTCAGCGCGCCGGTCGCTTCATCGATACGAAACCCCGAAACCGTGCCGGCATTTCGGTTGCTTACATACAGAAACCTGCCGCTCTGATCTACGGCCACCCCAAAAGGCACCGGTCCCACGTCAAATGGCGAACCGGCGATCGGAGTCAGAGCACCGGTCGTGGGATTGATCGTGAACGCAGAGAGGTTGTCGCCCTCACTGGCAACATACAGGAACTTGCCCGTAGGATGCACCGCCATGGAGGTGGGGGTGTTCCCCACCGGAAAGGGCGAGCCTGTAATCGGAGTCAGCGCGCCAGTGGTGGCATCAATGATGTAAGCCGATAGGTTGAATGAAACGTGATTCATGACATACGCGAACTTGCCCGATGGAGCCACCACGACATCCGCGGGCTCCGACCCTGCCGGGAACCCCGAACCGGGCATCGCAGTCAAGGCACCGGTGGCAGCATCTATGGTGAATCCAGAGACGTTGGCGGCAGCGAGGTTCGTCACGTACGCGAACCTGCCCGAAGGATCTATCCCAACATTGTCAGGGCCCGAGCCAGTGGTCAAGAATGGCGAACCCGGGATTGGCGTCAGAAAGCCGGAGGCGGGGTTGACAGAGAACGCGGGAACGTCGCCCGCATTCGCCACATACACGAATCTGCCTGTGGGGTGTACAGTCACGCCCTCGGGAAAAAGGGATGTAGCAAAAGGTGAGCCGCCGACGGCCGTCAAAGCTCCTGTCACCGGATCGATTTGGTAGGCCGACAAATTGCCGAACACGGAAGTCG
This sequence comes from Candidatus Segetimicrobium genomatis, assembly GCA_005882335.1. Taxonomy (GTDB): domain Bacteria; phylum Sysuimicrobiota; class Sysuimicrobiia; order Sysuimicrobiales; family Kaftiobacteriaceae; genus Telluricultor. Next base: position 3,855 of record VBAP01000101.1, on the reverse strand, counting down.
GCGGATCTCCCATATTCGCCACGTTCAAAAATCTCCCGGAGCGGTCTGCCGCGATATCAACGGGGTGCAAACCCGCCGCAAACGGTGAGCCAGGGATCGGCACGAGGCTGCCGGTCGCGGCATCTATGGCGTAGCCTGAAACGTTATTGGAAAGGCGGTTTGCCACGTACACGAAGCCTGCCGTGCCACCCTCGTGCACCGCGCCGGAGTTCGCGACCTCGGGCCCGGTCCGCGGTGCGGTGGACCGATCGCCTAATGTGCAGCCAACCAGAATTGCGGCCGAGCCGGCTGATAGCACTAGGTGAAGCGTGGCCGATCGAGTCATGGTCCAACCTCCGGATCGTGGGTGATCAGGGCTCAAGCACCGCTGCGTCCGTCGAATGTCAATTCGCTAACAACTCGGGTACCATCGGCTGGCCGAACCAAAAAGACTCTCCGTGTTCGACGAAGAGATTGAGACAAAAAAGGACCGGCCAAGCGTTTTACGTTGCTCAGCCGGTCTCGCGATTTGCTCGCCTCGAAGCATTGGCGATCCGCACAACATCGCGCTTCGGGGTTCATGGCATCTGAGTTACCCTCCAATATGCAGCCCTAACGACGGCCCGCTAGACCCGCGTCGAGCAACAACGTTCTATTCGTGAATACGGGCGGCAGTCCGTGGGTGCTGGGGACAGGATGCTCCGAGGCACGGGGCTGCAAGCTCATGATCTTTGCAAGTAGATTCGAGTGAGACCGGATGCGCAGCGGGAAGTGGCTGAGCGGACGCGCGTTGTCGCGAGCAGATCCGGGTGCCGCACGCCCGGCAAAACCTCTATTCGTCGGTTCGATTCCGACCGGCGCCTCTTTGCCGCGCAGCAGCCGCGCAGGGGGTGTAGCGTGTGGATGATTCCGAGCTGGGCCATCGGCACCGCGTTCGTCATCTGCGTGGTCGCATGCGCGCAAGTCGTGGTGAGACGGCTGATCGGAAGCGCGGACAAGAGCGCCGGGCAGAACCCCACCGAGCCCGATGTCGCGCGCCTCACGCAGGCGCTCGACGAGGTGCAGCACAGGCTCGGCGAACTCGAGGAGCGTATGGACTTCGCCGAGCGGCTGTTGGCAAAGGAACGCGTCGCCGAGCGCTTAAGCCCCCCGCACGGGTGACGTTGGGTCTCATGGCCCGAGTCCTGATCATCGACGACGACGTCACGCTCCGGCAAGCCCTGACGAAGCATCTGGAGCACGTCGGCCACGAGGTCCGGCAGGCCGCAGACGGCGACGCCGGGATCCGCGCGTACGAGCGCCACGCGGCTGACGTCGTGATCGTGGACATCTTCATGCCCGGGCAGGGGGGGCTGCAGACGATCGGCCGACTCCGCCGCGAGTGGCCGGCGGTGAAGATCGTCGCGATGTCGGGCGTCAAGAGCGCGGGAGCCATCGATGTCGGGGGGCACGCCGTGGCCCTGGGGGCCGATCGCTTTGTCACGAAGCCGTTCGAGGCCGCGACTCTGGTCGCGCTGGTCGCCACGCTCCTCGAGGAGAAAGAAGGCCGCTCGCCGTAAGGCGGCGGATCCCATGATGCCGGTCAAGCACGACTCGCTGCGGGAGGGCGCCCGGCTCGGCTTCATCGTCGCCACGAGCATCTGGATCTGGCTCGCCGTCGTCGACGCCGTCGTCGGCCAGCCGTTCCGCACGTTCACGGTGCTCGGCGGCTTCGGTCTGTTCACGATACTGCATTACCTGTTCAACCTCACCTACGGCGTCGTCATCGTCTCCGCAGTCCACGGCGCCGTGCGGGAGCCGAGCCTGGTCATCGGCATGGCGTTCGGGTTCCTCATCATCGAATTCGCGTTCGTGATGGTGACTGTGCTGCTGTCGCACATGGGTCTGGGCGACCTGGCTTGGGCGCGGATCCTGGGCGGCAACCTGATCGGCGTGGCGATCGCGTTCGTCATCCTCTCGCGGCGGCATCGGCTGCGCGATGAGGTGCGGCAGGCTGAGGAAGAAGAGAATGAATGAGGGCTGCGCGCCCCTACGGTCGTGCCGTTGCCGCTAGGGGGCGGGGTGCGACCCGGTGGTGCTCACGCGCCGCGACCGGACAGGTGCGGTCTGCTTCGCGGCGACGAAGCTCGCGATCTGGCCCAACGTCCGGAAGTCGTCTATCTCGAGCTCCTCGAACGACACGCGGATGGAGAAATGCTCCTCGAGCGAGGCGAGCAGCTGGACGAACATGAGCGAGTCCACGATGCCGGCGGCGAACAAATCGACGTCCGGCGCCGGTACTTCGATCTGCAGGCGGTCCGCGAACAGCTGGGCGATCCGCGCCTCGAGGTCGCGGGCGTCACGCATCCGGCAGCTCCCGGTGCTCGGTGGCGAGGAGGTCGTACAGGAGACGGTCGTAGGGGCGGCCGTCGATCCAATGGCAGCGCCGCTGGCGCCCGATGTACTGGAAGCCGAGCTGCTCCAACCCGCGACGAGCAGGAACGTTGATCTCGACCGTCCAGGCACCGACCGATTCGAGCCCCAGCTCCGTGAACCCGAGCGTCAGCAGCTTCGACGCCGCGCGGGGAGCGAAGCCGCCGTATCGCTTGCGTCCGAGCACGGCCCACATCGACGCCGCCGTCTTGAAGCGCCGATCCACGTTCGACAGGCCCACCACCCCGATGGGCAAGTCGCTGCCATCGGGCGTGAACGCACGGAGCACGTGCAGGTCGCGCTGGGTCATCACCTTGAGCGAAATCGGCGTCGGGCTGTGCACTCCGTTTCCGAAGTCCAGCCACTTGTAGTTTTCCGGCTGGCTCAGCCAGTTGGCCACGAGCTCGATCAACTCGGGGCAGTCCAACGGCAAGAGCTTCATAGCTGTATCAATTTTCCGTCCCCTCGCGCGGCGCACCCGTGCGTTTCCTTTTCCTACGCAGAGTTCGGGCCACGCAGCCGCCCGGCCTCAGGACGGTCCCGCCTGGCGGATCGAATGTTGCCCGCATGCAACAACAGGTGTGAACAGGGGGGCACTAACCTGCATCAGGTCGTGAGACCCGCGCGCACTGTCTTGGAGCACGGCGCTAGAAGGACATCCACCACTCGCCGTCGAGCCGTGAGAGGAAGCCGTCGCCAGCGTGGATAGCGGCCAAGAGCTCGGGGTGTTCCGACTGGAGGAGCACCCAAGGGCCGTCGCGGGAGAGGAGGGCTCCGTGGGCCCCGAGGGCCGCCAACAGTCCCGGCTCGACCCGGCCTGCCAGGGCGACCACCCCCTGCTCCCACGCGTGGTGGAACAGACATTGGAGCACGTCGCGCGCCCGATCCCGCCGTGCGGCTACCTGCACGACTTGACCAACGCCGCCGGCATTGGCGTAGTACAGATACCACCCGACCAGCGCGCCGTCGACGCCCCGGGCAGCGACGCCGTGCAACTCACCCCGCTTCCCCGTGGCCGCCAACTGATCGAGCAACCAGCGCAGGGATCCCTTGTCGTAGCGGGGCCGCAGCGTCGCGTGGGCTAGCAGGTGGGGGAGGTGCGCGGCCATGAGCGTGGGAGTGAGCGGCGCTTCCAGTAGCCCCTGCGCGAGGGGCCACCGGGCTTTTAGGCCGTCGATGGCCCAGGACACCGGTCGCAGTGCCCAAGCCAGTGCCCGCGCGTGCAGGCGTTGCGCCAACCGTCCGGCGTGGAATCTTCCCGGCCGCAGGGGCTGGGTCCAATGGAGGCTCTGCACGAGGGAGACCGTGCCACCCAGGGCCTCCCACAGCCTGCGACTGACGTCACTGGCGAGGTCGGCGAACGACAGGTCCTGGGGACCCGAGAGGAAGGCCTTCACGAGCGCGACGCCGACCAGGCCACGAGAGTCCGGGTCCACCATCAGCTGCGTGCCCACGGCGACGCGG
>VBAP01000100.1 GCA_005882335.1 Candidatus Segetimicrobium genomatis | reverse complement strand
ACCGTATGCCACGCAATCACCGAGCGGTTTCGGGAGCCGCGGCCGCATGCCGTGCTAACCGTATTAGGACCGGATGCCATCCTTGGCTACGAGCTTGCTAGGGAGCTCGGTGCGAGGGCGATCTTTGTGGACGGGCCGCCTGGAGGCCGAACACTGCGACCCAGGTTTCAAGTAAAGACGGGTGAGCATCTGCTCATTCTGATGGGCGTTATCGTGACCGGCGATTCGGCGCGGGGACTGATGCGGCTCGTTACCGCAGCCGGGGGGCAGGTGACCGGGGTGGCCGTGGTGGTCGACCGCAGCAGCATCCCCCTTCGGTTGGGGGTTCCAGTTGAACCGCTCGCGGTGTTTGATCTGGAAACATACCACGCACCGGTATGTCCGCTTTGCGCTGCGGGCCAGCCCCTGGAACGGCGACTCGAGTAGCTGGACTGTGATGCTGACATGACGGGGGGACCGTGATGAGAATAGTCGGCGTCGTGGCGGGGCTGCTGTTGATCGCAATCGGTGTCATCTGGATCCTGCAGGGCATCAACGTGCTGCCCGGGAGCTTTATGTCCGGACGGCCGGGCTACGCCGTGCTCGGGTTGGTTGTCACAATTGTAGGGCTGGTAATCGTGCTGCGCAGCGCGCGCCGCAGGTCCGTCGCCGGAGGGTGAGAGCTGGTAAGGGTCACGTCGAAGACGGCGCTTCCAGCGCGAGCACGGCTTCGCGTGGGAAGCTCACCGTTAACGCCTGCCCCCGCTGCGGCAGTGACAGGCTAGGGTTATTGAACGTGTCCAGCGAAATGGCGTTGTCTTTGAAGCGAACACGGATCCGGACGATCGAGCCCAGAAAGTTCACGTCTTCGACCGTGCCCTGCATCCGGTTCCCGTTCCCCGCCGCCTCCCCGAGCGAGACGATTTCGGGGCGGAGCGCCACGGAGCACACATCGCCTGTCCGGACGTGCTCCAACCCGCGCGACGCCACAATCTCCTGACCGTCGATCACAATCGCGCCACGCGCCGGGTCGGCCACGCGGCCTCGCAGGATGTTCAGTGTGCCGACGAACGAGGCAACGAACGACGTCCGCGGGAAATTGTAGATCTCGAATGGCGTGCCGATCTGCTCGACGCGTCCCTCGCTCATCACCACGATGCGGTCCGAGAGAGAGAGCGCCTCCTCCTGGTCGTGCGTGACGTAGATCGTGGTGATGCCCAGCTCCCGCTGGATCGAACGGATCTCGAGCCGCAGCGAGACGCGAATCTTGGCGTCCAGCGCCGAGAGCGGCTCGTCGAGGAGGAGCACCTGCGGCCGGATCGCCAGGGCCCGGGCCAGGGCCACCCGCTGCTGTTGTCCGCCGGACAGCTGGTACGGGTAGCGGTTGCCGAGTGCGGGGAGTTTGATGAGGTTGAGCATCTCCTCCACACGCTGTTTGATATCGTCGGCGGGCTTCTTGGCCACCTTCAACCCAAACCCGACGTTCTCAGCGACCGTCATGTTCGGGAACAGCGCGTAGGACTGAAACACCATCCCGACGTTGCGCTGGTGCGGCGGCCTGTGGGTGATGTCCACCCCGTCCAGGCGGATGGCGCCGGACGAGGGCGATTCGAAGCCGGCGATGATGCGCAGCGTCGTCGTCTTGCCGCACCCGCTCGGGCCCAGGAACGACACGAACTCGCCGCGCGTCACCTCAAGCTGAACCTGCTCGACCGCCGTGGTTCGCGCGAATCGCTTCTGGAGATTTTCGATCTCGAGAAAGCTCATGCCGCCCTCGCCGTCTCGCGCGGTTCTTCGTTAATGCGCACCGGCCACCTGCCCAGGCGCGCCCCGCCCAAAGACCTGAATGAACCCCATGCACGCCCACGTGATCGCAAAGCTGATGATCGACAGCGCCGCGGGCTCATAGGCGCGATTGGCGCCGATGAGCTGCAGATAGGGGCCGAACGCCGGCCGGTCCAACAGGCTCGCCATCGTAAACTCGCCGATGACGATGGCGAAGGTCAGAAACGCCCCGCTCAGCACCGCGACCCGTACGTTGGGGAGAATCACCCTGAGCAGGATCGTCGACCACCCGGCGCCCAGGCTCTGCGCGGCCTCCGTGAGCGTACGGACGTCGATGGCGCGCAACCCGTTGTCGACCGCGCGGTACATGTACGGCAGGGCCAGCGTCACGTAGCTGAACATCAGCAGCAGGTCCGTCGTGCGGGCGGACCCCGTCAACGGCAACGCCGAGGAGCTGTTATAGATCCGCAGGTATCCGAACACGAGCACGATGGCGGGAATCACCAGCGGCAGCAGCGTGATGAATTCCACGACCGGCCGCATTCTGGGCAAGCGCAGCTGGATCCAGTAGGCGGTCGGCACCACGAGGGCGACGCCCACCACGATAGTGGCCAGCGCCAGCACGGTCGAATAGGTCACGGTCGCGGCAAACCGCGGATCCGCGAGGACGATCCGGTACGCGGCCACACTGTACACTCCGCGGAGCAGCCGGAGCGAAAACTCGAACGTCCCCAGCAGAGGGACAAAGAAGTACAGCACGCCGAATACGATGAGGAGCCAGGCTCCCAGGCGGCGTGGTTTCATCGCAGCCATCGCTCGCCGCGTCCGCGCAGCCAGATGTACGCCGCGTTCGACAGGCCCGTGATCAGAATCATCCCCAATGCCAGCGCGTAGCCGAGGTTCTGATTATGCAGCACATCTCCGCGAATCTGCGCATACAGGACAATCGTAACGATGTTCAGCGAGCTCCCGGTCAGCGCGTAGGCCGTGGCGACGGCGCCAAAGGCATTGGCGAAGAGGAGCAACGTCGCTCCGAGCAGCGGCGGCCACAAGACGGGCAGCGCGATGTAGCGCCAATACTCCCACGTGCTCGCGCCGAGACTCGCCGATGCTTCGCGCCATTCCCGCCTGAGCCCGTCGATCGCCGGCGCCATAATCAGCACCATGAGCGGAATCTGAAAATACATGTACGTCAGGGTCAAGCCCGCAAAACTCAAGAGATTGAACCCGATACTGTAGATGTTGAATCCGAAGACATGCACGAGCAGCGCCGTGACGAGGCCAGTGCGTCCCAGCGTGGCGAGGAAGGCGAAGGCGAGCGGCACCCCTGCGAAGTTCGAGGCCACGCCCGAGAACGTCATCAGCGTCGGCCGCACCCAGCGTGGCAGGCCGCCCGTAATCGCCGCGTAGGCGAGGGCGAAACCGACGACTGCGCCGCCGATCGCCGACGCCGCGCTGACCTTGATGCTGATCAGATACGAGCTGAGAATGGTGGGTTGAAACAGATCCAGAAGGTTGCGCAGGGTGAAATGGCCTTGGCTGTCCTGAAAGCCGCCAACCACCAGGAGGCCCGTGGGCAAGATCAAGAACATGAGCGCAAAGATGAAGAAGGGGACCAGGCCCACCCATGCCCATGACAACTCGCTGACCCACGGCGGCGCAGCGGGAGAAGGGCCGGTTGCCGGGCGTGCGACCTCTGCCACGAAAATCCTCCGCGCCCTAGCCCCTCCCCCGGATCACCGGGGGAGGGGTGGGCGGCAGGATGTTGCATTGGAATCCGAGCACGTTTGGATCCGGACGCACTGGCGGTACCGCTGAGGGTTACTTCACGTTCGCCCCAACGACGGTGTCCCACTGCTTCGTGATGACTTGCTTCGCTTGGGCCTGCTGCTCGAGCGTCGGGAAGATCGCCTTCGCGTAGGCGTCCGCCCGCGGGAGCTTAGCCAGCAGGTCGGCCGGCACCTTGCGGCTGTTCGCCAGGTTCTGGAAGCGAATCGGGTGGCAGTACCCCTTGAGCCAGCCTAGTTGCCCTTCGTCCGAATACAGGTACTCCATCCACAACTTCGCCGCGTTCGGGTGTGGCGCGTACGCGCTGATGGCCTGGACGTACACACCGGCCACGACACCGGTCTCCGGCACGACGACTTCGACCCTGGGGTTGCCCTTCAGCGTGTCGCGATCGGCGAGGGCGTTGTAGTCCCAGCGGATGACGATCGGCGTGGCGCCCTGCGCGAGCGACGCGGCCTTGCCGATGACCGGCACGAAGTTCCCGCGCTTGTTCAGCTCAGCAAAGAACTTCAAGCCCGCATCCGCGGCCCCATCCACGTTCCCTCTCGTGGCCGACAGGCCCGCCGCAAACACGCCCTGAATCGCCTGGTTCGACGCGCGCGGATCGCCGGCAAGGGCGACCGCATTCTTGTACTCCGGCTTCAGCAAGTCTGGCCAGTCGCGCGGGAAGATCGTGACCATATCGGCATTGATCTGGAACGCCAGGACGCCGTAGTAATCGCCGTACCAATACCCCTCCGCGTCCTTCGCGTCGTTCGGGATGGTACTCCACGTGGAGACCTTGTACGGCTGGAGCAACCCGTCTGTCTTCGCTGAGGGGCCGAACGACAAACCGACGTCGATGACGTCCGGGGCCTGGGGCCCCATGTTGCCCTTGTTCGCTTTGATCGCTTCGACTTCATCCCCCGAGCCGGCGTCCGGATTGAGCTCGTTCACTTTCAGGCCGTACTTCTGTTTGAATCCATTGATGACCTCGCCGTAGCCGCACCAGTCATGCGGCAGCGCGATTACGGTGAGCTGGCCTTCCTGCTTGGCGGCAGCCACAAGCTGGTTCATGCCTGTTTGTCCGGTCGCGACCGAGACGAACGCCAGGACGACCAGCGCGGCGAGCGAGAAGATGCGCGTCCACATGCGCTTCTGCGCCATACGATCCCCCCTCTAGAATAGGAATAATTCCCAACGGTCCGGGATGTTCAAAGAGTACCGTATGGGGGCCGGTAATTCCTTGTAGGATGCATCACAAAGTTTGTGATCAATGTTCCCGGAAGGACCGCATCGTCGAGGCGGCGGGATGAGGACCTTGGACCGGGGACCAGAAGAGCGGCTAAGGAGTGACTCAGTTACTGATCCCCTTAGTCCAACGTCCTCATCCCGCCGCCTGGTTCGATCTTCTGGTTCCATCCAGGGCGAGACCGGAGGCCCCTTGGGCCGGGACCCGTAACTCAATCACTCCATAGCCGCCCTTCGGGTCCCGGCCCAAGGGGCCTCCGGTCTCGCCCCCCCACCTTGAGATGCATCCTTCCTCGCGGCAGGGAGTGGAGGGGAGGCGCCCTAGAACTGGTAGGACGCGTGGTCGACCAAAGCTGCCACTCCCTGCGACCGCATCACCTCGCGGGCCCGGTCCCCCGGAGTCGTGCGCTGCTCCAGGCGCTCCCACAGCGGTCCAAGAAAACTCTCCTCACCGCGCCCCCGCCTTCGAAGTCCACCCTCCGCGATGTGCAGGACCCCTTCCACGAAGTGTTTGACCGGCTCCTCGGCCCGTAGTCCGTGGAGAATCGCTGCGCGCCGGTAACGGCGCATCGTGGTCCAGGGATCAGGAAGCGCGTCCTGCAGGAAGGCCTGGACCTCTGCCCGGGCCTCCACCCACCCCAGGGCCAGCGCAGCCACGACGAGCGGCTCTCTGTGCGGTTGCTGGCAGGCGGGGCGGATTTCAAGGGTTGAATTGTGAGCTCGAGGGCGGGCCGAGTTCCACGTGTAGTGCTCGTGCCACAGATACGCGTTGATGTCGGGACCGTGAGCCTGTAGATATTCTTCGAAGGGGCGGTTATAGCGACGGAAGCCGCCATCGCGACGCAGGACGTAGCAGGGATAGCGGCAGATATGCCTGACGAACTCCTCCACAGAGAGGAACGGACCGGGCGTCATGCCCGCGCGGCCCTCTCCGAGCGCGCCCAACAGCCCTTCGCGGCCAGAGAGGTAACGGCCGGGCCGTCCTGCATAGACGGAAGAGTTGGCGGTCAACGCGATCAATGGCGCAGACAGCAGATTGAGGGTGTTGACGGCGTCGACAAGCTCTGCCCGTGAAATGTCCACATGAACCTGGTCCGCCGCAGTCGCCGTGAAGTGCCACCAGGCCCGACCGACGGCCTGCGCGAAATAGCCGTAGCGCCGCTTTGGCGTCATCAACGCCCGGGAAGCCCGGCTGCGCGGTTGGATCCCAAATCCCAGCGCGCGCATCCCCACTTGGTGCACGGCCTCGATCACGTGCAGGAGCAGACGGCTGGAGCCCTCAGCGAGTTGCCACAGGTCTTCGTACGGCCCCAGCACAAGCTCCACGGTTGCGCGACCCACTTCCACTTCGACCGTCCCGTCCGGACCGGTGAGCGCTACGATCAACGTACGCGCATCCGGATCATCGTACCGGGGCGCAAACCCACCCCCGGCGAGCAGCGGCTTCCACAGCTGCAAGACGTCTCCGGCCCGCCCGTCCGGATACACGATGGGGAACTCCGCCTCCCGTCCGATCATTCGCGTTGGGCGGAGTGTTTCGCGGAAGCGGGCGGCGTATTGTTCGGCCAGGGCGGTGATGGCGCGCTGGGCGACTCCCATCAGAACGATGGGTACCGCACAGCTCCCAGCGCGAGCTGCTCGCGGCGGTGACTCACCGGCTGTCCCTGCGGGTTGAGATGGAACACGTTGAGCTCGAGGTTGAGGATGTCATCGTGCAGGGCCTCGAATGGATCAAGGCCTCGCAGCACCCCATGGAGTTGCTGGAGGAAGGTCTGGTGGGATGACAGGAGGATTCGCCGCCCGCGATGACGCTCCAGGAGCCGCTGCAGGAACCGTCGCGTGCGGTCGTGCAGGGCGGGGAATGGCTCGCCGTCCGGGGGGTTCAGTGAGTAGCCGACATGCCCGATCTGGAGGTACCGAACCTCCGGGAAGCGCGACTCGACCTCCGCGCGCGTCAATCCCTCCATCCGTCCGAATGAGCGCTCCGTGGCCAGCGGGTCGATCTCCATCGCGTTGGGGGGGAATCCGGTCACAATCTCGGCGGTCTGAATCGCCCGCGCCAGCGGCGAGGAGATCACGACATCAAGCGGCGTGCCGGCGAACCGGTCGCGCGCCTCTTCCGCCTGGCGGATTCCCTCCGGGAGCAGGGGGACGTCCAGCGCCTGCCCGCTCACGCGTTTGTCCCGGTTGAGCTCGGTTACCCCGTGGCGCAGCGTGAGCAGGAGCGTCTCCGCCTGCGCAAGCGTTGGGACCTCGATCATGCGGCCTCAGGGATTCTCATCACGCCCCTGTTAGCCTGCTCTGTTCTGAATGGCCGCACCTGCCTGCACCGGCGCGCGAGACCGGGAGGCCTCGAAACCGTGACCCGAAGATCGGCTAAGGTGTGATTTATTACGGGTCCCGTGTTCGAGGCCTCCCGGTCTCGCCACAGATCGAATGTGGTCGCCTGACTGAACGGCGGCGGGATGGGAACCTTGGATAAGGGGACCAGTAACTGAGTCACTCCTTAGCCGATTTCCTGGTCCCCGGTCCAAGGTTCCCATCTCAGCGCCCCATCGAGCGTGAAAC
>VBAP01000032.1:3560-36410 GCA_005882335.1 Candidatus Segetimicrobium genomatis | reverse complement strand
GCTTGTGGATGTGTCCGACGCGACGCCGGAGCGTGTCGTCGAGGCGATCATGGCCCTTCTGCGTACGCGTGAGCGGACCACAATCTCCGTGCGACTCGCTGACCGGACGTACCCGATTCACGTCGGCGAAGGGATCTTGCCGCTGCTGCCTGCCGATCTCCGTGAGATAGAGGCGGGCACGAAGGTCGCGGTGGTTTCGCACCGCGCCCTGATGCAGGGCCCCGGGGCAAAGCTGCTGGGCGCGCTCCGGGCCGGGGGGTACGAGGGGTTCCCGATCGTAGTGCCGGCCGGCGAGGCCAGCAAGAGTCTGACCGCCGCCGCGCACCTCTATACGCGGCTGGCGCGGTTCCGCCTCGACCGCTATAGCCCGCTGATCGCCCTGGGGGGTGGGGTCATCGGCGACCTTGCCGGGTTTGTCGCGGCCACATACATGCGCGGGATTCAGTTGATCCATGTGCCCACGACGCTGTTGGCGATGGTGGACAGTAGCATTGGCGGCAAGACCGGTGTGAACCACGCGCGGGTGAAGAACCTGGTCGGCGCGTTTTACCAACCCGCGCTCACCGTGGCGGACGTGCGCATGCTCGCCACGCTACCCGAGCGCGAACTGCGCAGCGGTCTGGCGGAGGTGATCAAGACCGCAGTGATTGGGGACGCGGTGTTGTTCGAGTTCCTGGAACAGCACCTGCCGGCCGTACTCCGGCGCGAGACTACGGCACTGGTCGAAGTCATCTCGCGCTGCGCCGCGTTCAAGGCCCGGGTGGTGGAGGTCGACGAGCGCGAGCGATCGGAGCGGCGCATCCTCAATTATGGCCACACCATCGGCCACGCCGTGGAGGCCGCCGCGGGATTCCGGCGCCTGACCCATGGAGAGGCCATCGCCATCGGTATGGCACTAGAAGCCCGCGTGGCGCAGCGCCTGGGGGTCGCCGGTGCTGAGGTGGTAGACCGTCAGAACACGCTCCTGGCTCGAGCAGGACTGCCGACAAAACTGGGCGCCGTGAACCGCCGGGCGGTGTGGCGGGCGATGGCCCTGGACAAAAAGATCCGCGACGGGGTGCTGCGCTGCCCGCTGCCGGTAGGCATCGGTGAAGTTGTGCGCGAACAGGAAGTGCCGGATACGCTGCTGCGGGAGGTGCTGGCCGGTGGCCAGAATTCTCGTCGTCTACGGGCCTAACCTCAACCTGCTGGGGGAGCGCGAACCCCACATCTACGGCCGCGAGTCGATGCAGCAGATCAACGCGAGACTGGCCGAGTTCGCCCGGCGCGAGGACGCCGACGTGGAGTTTTTCCAGTCCAACAGCGAGGGCGCCATCATTGACCGCCTGCACGCGGCGCGCCAGACCAGTGACGCAGTGGTGATCAACGCGGGCGCCTTATCCCATTACAGTTATGCGCTGCGCGATGCCATCGCGGCGATTCAGATTCCTGTGATCGAAGTGCACATGACGAATGTCGTGGCCCGGGGTGAGTTCCGGACGTCGCTGGTCCTCGCGCCGGCGTGCCGGGGCCTGATCTATGGCTTTGGGGCGAACAGCTTCCTGCTCGGCCTTCGCGCCGCGATCGACCTGGTGAGTGACGGGGCCCGAAACCCGAGGCCCGAGGCCCGATAGTCATGCATATCCGAGGGATCCGCGGGGCGACGACGGTCGAGGAGAACTCCGAGCCCGCTGTACTGGATGCCACGCGTGAACTCCTCGGGCGACTGGCGCAGGACAACAACGTCGAGCCCGACGAGATTGCCGCGATCATGTTCACCTGCACCCCCGACCTCACCGCCGCGTTTCCCGCTGAGGCGGCGCGCCAGCTGCAGTGGACACACGTCCCGCTGATGTCCGCCACGGAGATCGGTGTGCCCGACAGCGTGCCGATGTGCATCCGCGTGCTGATCCTGTGGAACACGGCGCGGGCACAGGAGGAGATCGTCCACGTGTACCTGCGGCGTGCCACTGCGTTGCGGCCGGATCTCCGCGCGCGCCGCTAAGCGATTCGGTGGATATCACGGTCTCGCCCGTCCGCAACATTCAGGGCCGCCTCCAAGTCCCGGGTGACAAGTCGATCTCGCACCGTGCGGCGCTGATCGGCGCGCTCGCCCGCGGCGATACTCTCATCGATAACTTCTTGCGCGCCGAAGACTGCCTGCACACGCTGAGCTGCCTGCGGGCGCTGGGGGTGGCGATTGAGGACGACGGCAGCCGCGTCATCGTCCACGGGACGGGACCGCATTGGCGCGCGCCGGCCTCCCCGCTGGACGCGGGGAACTCGGGGACCACGATGCGGCTGCTGGCGGGGATCCTGGCCGGGCAGTCCTTTGAGGCCGAACTGACCGGCGACGCGTCGCTGCGGAGCCGGCCGATGGATCGCATCGTGGAGCCACTGTCGCAGATGGGCGCGCGGATTGCCGCCTTGGGCGACGGGCGCTTCCCGCCGCTGCGGATTACGGGCGGGCCGCTGCGCGGGATTTCGTATACGTTGCCGGTGGCCAGCGCGCAGGTGAAATCCGCCGTGCTGCTGGCCGGGCTGTTTGCCCGTGGGGAGACGACCGTGGTCGAGCCCAACCCCACGCGGGATCACACGGAACGCATGCTGGCGGCGTTGGGAGCTCCCGTGCGACGCGACGATGGCCGTGTGAGCATCGGGGCGGCGGCTCTGCGGGGTCGTGAGATTCGCGTCCCAGGTGACATGTCATCGGCGGCATTTCTGCTGGCAGCGGCAGCCGCCCGGCCGGGGTCCGAGCTCACGGTGGAGGATGTCGGGCTAAATCCAACACGGACTGGAGTGCTCGATGTGTTGCGTGCATTTGGCGCGGTGGTGGACGTCCGCCTGTCCGGCGAACACAATGGGGAACCGGTTGGGGCCGTGACCATCCGCGGCCACCCGCTCCGAGGCGTCAGGATTGGTGGACGCCTGATCCCTCGCGTCATCGATGAGTTGCCTGTGCTGTGCGTCCTTGCCACAATAGCGGAAGGTGAGACGGTGATCAGCGATGCGGCAGAGCTGCGGGTGAAGGAGTCGGACCGAATTGCGGTTATTGCCCGCGGTCTGCGTGCGCTGCGCGGGGAAGTGAAAGAACATGCGGACGGGCTGACGGTGTACGGAAGCCCTCTTCATGGCGGCCGCGTGGCCAGTACCGGAGACCATCGGATCGCAATGGCGTTTGCGGTCGCGGGCCTGCTGGCTCAGGGGCCGGTGACGGTGGGGGAGGCGGAATGCATCGCGGTGTCCTTCCCCGAGTTCGTTGATGTATTGCGGTCGGTGACGGTCGCATGAGCACGCAGCCGGCGGTCGCGGAGGTTGCCGGTCGCATCCGCGCCAGCATCGAGCAGGTGATCGTCGGCAAGAGCCAGGTGATCGAGCTGGCCCTGGTGACGCTGCTCTGCGAAGGACACCTGCTCATCGAAGACGTGCCGGGCATCGGGAAGACGATGCTGGCGAAAGCCCTGGCCAGATCGCTGGGGTGTACGTTTCGCCGGCTGCAGTGCACCCCAGATCTGCTGCCGACCGACATTACCGGTCTACATTACTTCAATCAGAAAACTCAGGAATTCGAGTTCCGGCCGGGTCCGGTCTTCACCAGCGTGTTGCTGGCCGATGAAATCAACCGCGCCACCCCCCGCACTCAGGCCGCACTGCTGGAGTGCATGGAAGAACGTCAGGTCACACTGGAGATCGGGACGGTGCCGCTGGGGCGGCCGTTCATGGTGATCGCGACGCAGAACCCGATTGAGCTGCAGGGCACCTTCCCGCTGCCCGAAGCGCAACTGGACCGGTTCTTGATGCAGCTCCCGGTGGGGTATCCGTCCGCGGAGGAAGAGGCGGAGATTCTGCGCCGTTTCCGGGCGTCCAATCCTCTGGAGGATCTGCAGCCGGTGACGTCGGCCGATGAGCTGGTGGCCATGGAGCGAATGGTGCGGGACGTGCACATTAGTCCGGCCGTGGAAGAGTACATCGTCGCCATTGTGCGGGCCACCCGGTCCCATCCTGAGATCGAGCTCGGGGCCAGCCCTCGCGGCAGTCTGGGACTGCACCGGACCGCTCAGGCTCTGGCCGCCATCCATGCCCGGTCGTTTGTCCTTCCCGATGACATCAAAACGCTTGTTCCGTATGTCTTACCACACCGGCTGATCACCACATCGCAGGCCCGGCTGCGAGAGCGCGGCGCGCGCGAGATTGCGCGCGAGATCTTAAAGAGCGTGCCGGCGCCGGTGGAAGCGGAATGACACGGTTGCGCTGTCGCGCTGTCGGGCAGTCGTGCAGTCGCGGTAAGCACGAATTTTGTCGAGATACGGCCCGCGACCGCATGACCGCGCGACCGCAGTAGTTCGCATGTTCACGCAGGGCTGGCTGTTGCTGGCCTGGTTCCTGATCGCCGTCGGCGTGGCCACCCGGCATGCGTTTGCATTTCTGCTGGGGCTGGTGGTTCTGGGCAGCGCGGCGGCATCATACTTGTGGGACCGGTATTGCCTGGCACGCGTGGAATACCGCCGCGCATTTACGCCTCGGCGCGCGTTCTACGGCGAAACGGTGACCTTCACCATGGAGGTCACGAACCGAAAGCCACTGCCGTTGGCTTGGCTGGAGGTCGTCGATGAACTTCCGCAGCAGCTGGTGCCGCTGTACGGCCGTGTGATTCCCAGCGTGCGCCAGCGCCGCCATCATCTGGTGAATCTCTTTAGCGTGCGCTGGTACGAGCGGGTGCGCCGGCACACGACGCTGCGCTGTGACGCTCGTGGCTATTTTCCACTCGGCCCGGCGAGGCTGCGATCGGGCGATATCTTCGGCTTCACCGTGCGCGGCATCGACAGCGAGCACGTGGATCACCTGCTCGTCTATCCCAGGGTCGTTCCCCTGGCCGCGCTGGGCCTCCCCGCCCTCCACCCGCTGGGCGATGTCCGGCGCCGGCATCTGCTCGAGGATCCCACGCGGATTGCCGGCACCCGCGAGTATTCTCCGGGCGATCCCCTGCGCACGATTCATTGGAAGGCAACCGCGCGGGCGCAGGCACTGCGGTCTAAGCAGTACGAGGCATCGGCCAGCCATCGCCTCGTGATCTTCGTCAACCTCGACACGCTGGGCAGGTATGCGGAGTACCGAGGCTTTGTGCGGCCGCTGTTGGAGTTGAACATCATGACCACGGCCTCGATCGCGAACTGGGCTGTGGAGTCGGGGCATCACCTCGGGCTCTTCGCCAACGGCTACCTCCCGCAGGGGCTGCGATGGGTGCGCATTCTGCCGGCTGCCGGGACCAGCCAGCTGGCATCGGTGCTCGAAGCACTGGCCAAGATCTTTCCCACCCCCGTTATGCCGATTGGAGACCTGATGCAGCTGGAGGCCTCCGCCCTGCCGTGGGGCACCACCGCGGTTGTGGTGACCGCTGTGACGGATGATCCGCTTCGGGTCGGACTGGCGCGGCTGGCGGACGCCGGACACGCCACCGTGGTGATTCTCATCGGCGACGAGGTGGCCCCGCCGGACGTGGCGGTGACAACGTATCGCGTGCCTGAGGCGCGCGGCTGGCAGGCGCTCGATGGCATTGTGCCCCAGACGATTCGCGCAGCTGAGGGTGAGCGCTGAGCATGCGTCGGCCCGCGCGAATCGTCCGGGGTGTGCCGGAGATGGTGCGATGAAGGTCGGGGTGCGGCAACTGCTCGCGCTGACCATCGTGGCCATAGAGTTCACATGGGCCTACCCGTGGGTGCTGCTGGTGAGCGGCACCTTCTACGGGCCGTCGGCGGCGCCGTTGCTTCCTCCGGCCTCGGCGTTCGCACTGCTGACGCTGGCGTATCTTGCTGTCCGCGCGGCTGTGACGCGGCCGTGGTCGCTGCGCGACACGCGGGTGATGGTCGTGGCGGCCGGATTCCTCAGCGGGATGACCGCGGTGAGGCTTGCGTATTATCCGGGGCGCGGGCCACTGGATTTCCGCTGGATCGGGACGCTCCTGCTGGCCGCGCACGACGCGCTGCCGGCGATCACGCCCGCGGTCATGGCCGCGCTCCTGGCGACGGTGCTGTGGTGGCGCGGCGTGGCCTTGAGTGAGCGGGAGTTCGGCTACTTCGAAGTTGACCGGGCTTTCCGCCGGGGCATCGGCTGGAGCGTGCTGTTTGTGATTCTGCTGGCCGCCTATGGAGATACTCGAGGCTTTACGCTGATGGCTGCGGCTCCAGGCTACCTGCTCGCGTTCTTCTCTCTCAGCCTCATGACGCTGTCCATCACCCGGCTGCTGATGTTGTGGGAAGAGACACACGCCGATCCGGCGCAGGCGCTGGCCGCCAACCGGCACTGGTTGCTGTTGCTCCTCGGAGTCGTCGGCGTCATCTTCGTCTCGGCCGCCGTGCTGGCCACGGCCGTGCATGTAGAGTTTCGACCGGCGCTGGCCCGGCTGCTGCGCCCGCTGGCCCCCCTGGCGGAGGCACTCTTTTACGTGCTCTTCGCTGTGGCGATGGTGGTCGCGCGCGCGCTCGTCTTCGTGTTCGCGCGGCTGCCGTTCCGCCGGATGATCTCCCCCGTGCCGTCGGCGACGCCTCCGTCCTTTCGCGACATGTTGAAGGATTTACCGCCACAACTGGTGAGCGGGGCGCGGTGGGGCATGGTGGCCCTGGCCATCGCCGTTTTGGTAATTCTCGTCGCCGTCTCGGTGGTGCGGGCCCGCCGCAGGATGCGCAGAAACGATGAAGATGAGCGCGAATCGGTATGGTCGAGCCAGATCGCGCTCAGCGGGTTGGGCGAGGCCTGGCGGAGGCTATGGGGCCGCCTGCGCCCCGCAGGGCGCGATCACGAGTTCGCCGCAGTGGGCGCCATCCGGGCCATCTACCGGGAGATGCTGCGCATTGGTGCGGCGGCGAACTCCCCCCGCGCGCGGCATCAGACCCCTCATGAGTACCGCCCGGTGCTGGCCGGCCGGCTGCCGGCGCGTGGAGTGGACATCGAGACCGTGACCGAGGCCTACGTGCGGGCACGGTATTCGCCGCATCTGCCGGAACTGTCCGAGATTGCCGGCGCGCGGGAAGCACTCGAACGCATCAAAACGTCAGCTAGCCCTTGACAGTTGTGTTATAATTCCGGTTACCAATTCCATACTGGCCAATGATCGAGAAGAGTACCCGCCGTCGTGTTTCGAAGAGAGCCGCGGATCGGTGAGAACGCGGCGGCCAGACGGCGAGGGAATGGGCTCGTGAGGCGCGCACCGAACAAGTGAATAGTGATTAGTGAATAGTGAGTACTCGCTGGCAGTCAGCAGTCACTATTCACCGTTCACTATTCACTGTAGTAGGTTGCGCCGGTCCTCCACCGTAACTTCGGAGTAACGAGCGCCGGCCCACACTGAAGTTGGAAAGTTGAAAGTTGAAGAGTTGAATCCAACCCTCCAACTTTCCAACTCTTCAACTCTGCAGTTGAGGGCCGGAAGCCGGGTGGCACCGCGGGAGTTCCTAGTACCTCTCGCCCCCTTGATGGGGTGAGAGGTGTTTTTTTGTGAGCTGTCTTTCGTGCGAGACTTGGAAGAACGCAGATGGCAGAACGCAGCAGGCAGAAAGCATCATCCCAAGAGTAGTCTGCGTTCTGCATTCTGCGCTCTGCGTTCTATCAGGGGTGGTCGACGTGGCTGCTGAAAGCGAGAAATCCGAATGGGCGTTTTCGTCGGGGGCGAGAGCATGATTGTCGTCATGGAACCTCGCGCGACGCGCGAGCAGATCGATGCCGTCGTCAAGAAGATTCAGGACGCCAGCCTGGGTACGCATCTGTCGGTCGGCGTGGAGCGTACCGTCATCGGCGTGGTGGGTGACAGCCACACCAAGGAGCTCCTGCGCCAGTCGCTGGAGGCGACGTCCGGTGTGGAGAGAGTCGTCCCCATCCTGCAGCCGTTCAAACTCGTCAGCCGCGAGTTCAAATCCGATAACACGGTGGTCGACGTCAAAGGCGTCCACTTCGGCGACGGGTCGCTCGCCGTCATCGCCGGCCCTTGTTCGGTGGAGGGTCTCGAACAGATTATTGCCACGGCGAAGGCGGTGAAGGCAGCGGGCGCAGTGATGCTGCGCGGCGGAGCGTTCAAGCCGCGTACGTCGCCCTACTCGTTTCAGGGTCTGGAGGAGGAGGGCCTGCGCTATCTGGCGGAGGCGCGCAAAGAGACGGGCCTGCCGGTGGTCACCGAAGCCATGGATGCGTACCAGTTGCAGCTGGTCACGAAATACGCCGATATGATACAGATCGGCGCCCGGAACATGCAGAACTACACGCTGCTGCGCGAGGCCGGTCGCGCGAAGTACCCGGTACTGATCAAACGCGGCCCCAGCGCCACCATCCAAGAGTTGCTGCTGGCGACCGAATACATCATGAACGAGGGCAACTACCAGGTGGTGTTGTGCGAGCGCGGCATCCGCGGGTTTGACAACTACACGCGCTACCTGCTCGATCTCAGCGCTGTCCCCGTACTCAAGGAACTCTCGCACCTGCCCGTGATCATCGATCCCAGTCAGGGGACGGGGAAGCGCAAATACGTGTCGCCCATGTCGCGGGCGGCAGTGGCCGCCGGCGCCGACGGGTTGATCATCGAGGTTCATCCCGACCCCGAAAAGGCGCGCAGCGATGGCCCACAGCAGTTAACCCCGGAACATTTTCGGACCTTGATGTCGGAGCTGGACCCGCTGGCGAAAGCACTCGGACGAAGGGTGCAGGCCCCGGTGCTATCACGATGATGTCAATGGGTGCTTAGCGGTGGACCGTTTGGGCACTGTGGGGATCGTCGGCGTGGGGCTGATCGGCGCCACGATCGGTATGGCCCTCCGGCAGCGGGCGGTGGCCGGGCAGGTCGTGGGCGTCGACATCGACGCGCAGGCGATTGCGGCGGCGCGCGAGATCGGCGCACTGGACGCCGGGGGCTCGGATCTGGGCGCGCTGCGCCCCGCCGACTTGGTCGTCGTGGCCGTGCCGCCGGACGATGTGGTCAGCACGGCGGTGCAGGCGGCCGCGGTGATGAAGCGAGGGAGCATTTTGACCGATGTAGCCAGCACGAAGGCTCAGATCGTGCGCGCGCTGGATGAGCGGCTGGCCGCGCGCGTTCGCTATATCGGCGGGCATCCGATGGCCGGCTCCGAAGGCCGGGGCGCGCGCATGGCCGATCCCGCATTGCTGTCGGGCCGGCCGTTTCTGTTGACGCCGACCGACCGCACGGATCCTGCCGCGGTGTCGATGATGACAGAAGTTGCGGAGCAGCTGGGGATGCTGCCGGTGCTGCTGTCGCCGGATGATCACGATGATCTGGTGGCGCAGGTCAGCCACCTTCCGTACCTGATGGCAGTGGCAGCGGTGGGGGCGGCCACGGACCGGGCGATCGGCATCGGCGGTCCGGCGTTCGGTGGGCTGGGCCGCATCGCCCGCGGCCCGGTCGAGTTGTGGCTCCAGATCTGCCGGAGTAATCGCGCCGCCATCAGGCGGGCGCTGGGACAGTTCCGGCGGGAGCTGGACCGGTTGGAACGCGCGTTGGAAGGCGAAGAGCCGTTGGAGATCCTGTTGCAGCGGAGCCGGCGTCGAGCCCCCGTGGACGGCGTTCCGCTCGATAAGCCTCCGCACTAGTCGGTGATGTGATGGCGACGGTACTGGATATCGAACCGACCAAAACTGAGTTTCTCAGCCGGACCCGCGGCGGCAACCTCATCCCGGTGTCATGCGAGTTGCCGGCCGATCTGGAAACACCCATCTCCACATTCATGAAGGTCCGCGGGGACGGCGACGCCTTCTTGCTGGAGAGCGTGGAAGGCGGCGAGCGCATCGGCCGCTATTCGTTCATAGGCAGCGGCCCGATGATGACCATCGTCTCGCGAGGCGATCAGGTGGAGATCCGCGAGGGACCGTCGGGCGATGGCGCACGCGCCAGACGGGTGGAACGCCAGACGGCCGATGTGCTGGACGTGACCCGCAGCCTTCTCCGCCGCCACCGGCCCGTGCCGGATCCTTCGCTGCCCCGGTTCGCCGGCGGCGCCGTCGGCTACTTCGGGTACGACCTGGTGCGCTCATGGGAGCGGTTGCCCAACCGGCCGGTGGACGACCTGAGCCTGCCGACATGCTATCTGGCCGTGGCCGATACCGTCGTCATCTTTGATCACGTGCGGCACACGATGAAGATCGTGGCGAACGCGGCCGTGGACGGCGACGGAGGTGCCGCCTACCGGCGTGCCGTGGAGAAAGTCGAGCAACTCTATGAGCGGCTGCGAACGCCGATCGTGGCGGTCCAGGGCGGCGGCAGGATCCACCCCGCGATGGACACCGACATGCCGGTGTCCACGTTCCTCGGGGCCGTCGAGCGTGCCAAGGAGTACATCCGCGCCGGTGACGTCTTCCAGGTCGTGCTGTCACGCCGGTTCTCAGCCGTGGTCGAGGATGTGGACGCGCTGGACATTTACCGTGCGCTGCGCACGATAAACCCCTCGCCGTACATGTTCTTCCTGGACTTCGAAGACGCGAAAATCATCGGATCCTCGCCGGAGCTGCTGGTGCGCCTGGAAGGCGGTGTCGTGGAAACCCGGCCGCTCGCCGGCACGCGGCCGCGCGGGGATACGGACGAGGATGATCGCGGGCTGGAAGCGCAGTTGCTGGCCGACGAGAAGGAGCGCGCGGAGCACGTGATGCTGGTGGACCTGGGGCGGAATGACTTGGGCCGGGTCTGTGACTACGGGACCGTGCGTGTGACGGATCTGATGAGCGTGGAACGATTCTCGCACGTCATGCATATCGTCTCGGATGTGCAGGGCCGCCTCAGGGGGGACCTGGACGCGATTGACGTGTTGCGGGCGTGCTTCCCTGCCGGCACCGTGACCGGCGCCCCGAAAGTGCGCGCCATGGAGATTATCGACGAGCTGGAACCGGTTTCACGCGGACCGTATGCCGGTGCGGTCGGCTACCTCGGCTTCTCAGGCAATATGGATACGGCCATCACCATTCGTACCATCGTCATGGCCGGGAATCGTGCCTACGTGCAGGCTGGCGCCGGGATCGTGGCCGACTCCGTCCCGGAACGCGAGTATGTGGAAACGGTGAACAAGGCGAAGGCTTTGGTTCGCGCATTGGAGCGCGTCAATCGCTCGAACCAGGGAACGCGGGAACGGGGGAACGAGGGAACGCGGACATCATGATCGTTGTTATCGACAATTACGATTCGTTCACCTACAACCTCGTGCAGTACTTGGGCGAGTTGACGGGCGACGTCCGCGTATTCCGGAACGATCAGACCACACCGGGCGAGATTCGAGCGATGCAGCCCGACGCGGTAGTGATTTCCCCGGGCCCATGCACCCCTCACGAGGCCGGCATCTCGGCGCCGTTGGTGGCGGAGCTGGCAGGCCATACGCCGGTCCTGGGTGTGTGCCTCGGTCACCAGTGCATCGGCGCAGCCTTCGGGGGCAAGATCGTCCGCGCCCCAGCACCCGTGCATGGAAAGGTGTCGGAGGTCCGTCACGATGGACGTACTATCTACGACGGATTGCCCAACCCTCTCGTGGGGACGCGGTACCACTCGTTGATTATCGATCGCGATACATTGCCGGGGGTGCTCGAGGTCTCGGCCCAACTGGCCGACGGGACCATCATGGGTGTGCGGCACAAGCACGCGCTGGTGGAGGGTGTCCAGTTTCACCCCGAGTCGGTGCTGACGGCGGCGGGGAAAGATCTCCTCCGCAATTTTCTCCGGCTGGCGAGAGTGAACAATAGTAGCCAGTATCCAGTCGCCAGTAAGCAGTAACTGCCTTCCGGTCAGTGGCTACTGGTTACTGGCTACTGGTTACTAGTGAGCAGGAGGCCAGTGTGGCGATAAAAGAGACGCTAAAGAAAGCGGTCGATAGAGAGGACCTCTCAGAGGGCGAGGCCTGGAGCGCCATGGGCGAGGTGATGGACGGGCAGGCCACCCCGGCGCAGATTGCGGCGCTGATCACCGCGATGCGGATGAAAGGCGAGACGGTGCAGGAGATCGCCGGATTCGCCCGGGCGATGCGGGAGCGGGCGCAACGCATCACGCCCAAGGCTGAGGCGCTGATTGACATCGTGGGGACCGGCGGCGATCGGCTGAGCACCTTCAACATCAGTACGACCAGCGCGTTCGTGGTCGCCGCCGCCGGCGGATACGTGGCCAAGCACGGCAACCGGGCGGTGTCGCGTTTGTCCGGCGCGGCCGATGTCTTGGAGGCGCTGGGCGTGCAGATCCAGGTGCCCCCCGAGGTGGTGCGACGCGCCATTGAGGACATCGGCATCGGCTTCATGTTTGCGCCGATTTATCACACGGCGATGAAGCACGCCGTCGGCCCGCGCAAGGAGATCGGGATCCGCACTGTGTTCAACATCCTGGGTCCGCTGACCAACCCCGCCAACGCGAACTACCTGGTCGTGGGGACCTATGATCCCGCGCTGACCGAGATCATGGCCCATGTGCTCGGCGAGATGGGGGCCCGCCGCGCTCTGGTGGTCCATGGGCTGGATGGCGTGGATGAGGTCTCGACGGTGGGGTCGACGCGCGTCTCCGAGTTGCGGAACGGCAGTGTGCGAACGTACGCGATCGCACCCGACGACCTTGGACTTCCCAAGACCTCGCCCGAGGCGATCGCCGGCGGCCGTCCGGATGAGAACGCCGCGATCACCACCGCCGTCCTGCAGGGCGAACGCAGCCCGCGCCGCGATATTGTGCTGGCCAATGCCGGCGCGGCGCTGTGCGCGGCCGAACTGGCCGGCGGCTGGAAGGATGGGATCGAGCTGGCCCGACGGGCCATCGACTCCGGCGCCGCCTACGAGAAACTCGAAGCTCTTCGGGCGCACACTCGTGCCGCCGTATCGTGAAAACAAGTCTTCCCTGTCTTCCCTGTCTCCCTGGTCTACAGACCCCGCAGTTGAGACCGGGAAGACCGGGTAGACTGGGAAGACTGGGGAGACATTCAGGTGATTCTTGACGAGATCGTAGCGCACAAGCGAGCCGAAGTGGCCGCGAGAAAGGCCATGCGGCCGTCCGCCGCTGTGGCGGCTGCCGCGGAATGGCCCCGGCCGGCGACAGGATTTCGCCAGGCGCTGTCATCCCCGGGGTTGGCCGTGATCGCGGAGATCAAAGGCGCTTCGCCGTCGACCGGCACCATCCGTACCAGCGTCGACCCGGTGGCCATGGCCGGGACGTACGAGGCCGGCGGCGCGGCCGCGCTCTCCGTCTTGACTGATGCGAAGTACTTCGGCGGATCCTGGGAGGCGCTGGCCGCAGTGTGCCGTGCCTGCCGGCTGCCGGCGCTGTGCAAGGAGTTCATCATCGACCCATATCAGGTTGACGAGGCGCTGGCGGCCGGCTCGGCGGCGGTACTGCTGATCGCCGCGATTCTCGACGGGGCGCAGCTGCGCCGCTTTCTCGGCGACGTGCGGAGGCGCGGGATGGACGCCCTGGTAGAGGTGCACACCCCGGATGAGGTGGCTGTGGCGGTCGATGCGGGCGCGGATCTCATTGGGATCAATAACCGAGACTTGCAGACACTGCGCGTCGATCTGGAGACCACGGTCCGGCTGCGGCCGTTGATCCCGCCGGGGATTGTGGTTGTCAGCGAGAGTGGGTTTGCGACGCGGGCGCAGGTGGAGAAAGTCGAGCGGGCCGGCGTGGATGCGGTGCTGGTTGGGACCAGTCTGATGGCCAGCGCTGACCCTGCGGCCAAATTGCGCGAGTTGAGGGGTGTCGGTAACTCCACTGGGGTGAGGGGCAGGTTTACCACTTCCCCCTCTCCCTCAGGGAGAGGGCAAGGGTGAGGGGTATCTGATGAGAGTTCAGGAGCAGGCACGGCCGGCGCCGGCCGGAGGTCCGAGGATTCCGGTACGGGTCTTCTCCGGCATCCAGCCGACCGGCGTGGTGCACATTGGCAACTACGTCGGGGCGATCCGGCAGTGGGCCCAGCTGCAGCGGGAATTCGAGTCGTACTTCTGTATCGTGGATCTACATGCGATCACGGGTCCGTATGACGTTGCCGAATTCCCTCAGCGAGTTCTGGACGCGGCTGCCGCCAACGTCGCCGCCGGCATCGACCCCAACCAGTCGGTGCTCTTTGTGCAGTCACATGTGCCCGAGCATTGCGAACTGATGTGGCTCCTGAACGTGCTGACCCCCGTGGGCCAGTTGGAGCGCATGACACAATATAAAGAACGGAGCCGGCGCGCCAAGACCGGCGTCATGGCCGGGCTGCTCAACTATCCCGTCCTGCAGGCCGCCGACGTGCTGCTCTATAAGGCGAAGCTCGTACCGGTGGGCGAGGACCAGGTGCAGCACGTCGAGCTGATGCGCGACATCGCCGAGCGGTTCAACAAGCAATTTGGCGAAACGTTCCCACTTCCCGAGGCACGGTTGACCAAGGGTGCGCGGATTATGGCGCTCAATGACCCGGCCGCGAAGATGAGTAAGAGCGTCCCCGGCAGTTACATCGCGCTGGTGGAAGATCCCGAATCGATTCGCAAGAAGGTGCGCGCCGCCGTGACCGACCCCGGGCCGCCCAAGAAGGGGTCGAAGTTGGACGACGCCAGTCCGGGCGTAGCCAACTTATTTACGCTGCTGGAAGTCTTTGCCCCCCAAGGGTATGCGGAATTTGCCGAAGCCTATCACAACGGCGCGATCCGGTACAGCGAGATGAAGCAGGCGCTCGCCGATGCCATCGTGGAGACCTTTGCGCCGGTCCGCGATCGCTACGCGCAGCTGGTGCAGAGACCGGACGAGATCCGCGACATCCTGGCCGGCGGGGCCCGGCGGGCCCGTCCGGTCGCGCAGACGACCATGGAAGAGGTTCGAAAGGAGATGGGGCTTCGATGAGAGCCGCACGATGTCATTGCGAGGCGCGAAGCGCCGAAGCAATCTCCGCGTGTGAGGAGATCGCTTGCCACCCCGCAAATTTTGACGGCGAATTTGCGGGGACCCTGGCAATGCTGCGCTCGCGATGACGATAGTGAGGGGTATCCCTTGACGCGCGTCAAGATCTGTGGGATTTCAGATGTTGCCAGTGCTCTGGTCGCGGCGGAGGCCGGCGCCGATGCCATCGGTTTGGTCTTCGCCCCAAGCCGGCGGCGGGTCACCCCTTCGCAGGCCGGTGAGATTGCGGCGGCGCTGCCCCCGTTCGTGACGAGGGTGGGGGTCTTTGTCGACGAGGAGCGCAGCCGGATCGAAGAGCTCATCGCCGCGTGTGGCCTGGGGGCCGTGCAACTCCACGGCGCTGAACCGCCTGAGTTTTGTGCCGGCTTTCGCGTCCCCGTCATCAAGGCGATCAGGGTGAAAGACGCGTCGTCGCTGGCGCGCATGGGCGTCTACCAGGTCGACGCGTTCCTGCTGGACACCTTCGACGCCTCGGCGCTTGGAGGAACCGGCCAGACGTTCGACTGGTCTCTGGCCGTCCAGGCTGCGCGGACGCACCGGACCATCCTCTCCGGAGGCCTGACTCCCGTGAACGTCGTGGATGCGCTGACCCGCGTCGCCCCGCACGGCGTCGACGTGAGCAGCGGTGTGGAGACCGACGGCCGCAAGGACCATATGAAGATCAAGGATTTCATCAGGCGGGTGCGAGAGTGGGACTTCGCGGATCAGAACGCGGAACGCAGAACGCAGAACGCAGAAATCTCGAAGACCAGGCCGTTCTAGCAGTCTGCGTTCTGCCATCTGCAATCCGCGTTCTCGGTGCTGCGTTGGTGTTTGAGTAGCGGAGGTGCACTGTGGCTAGTGTCACCCAGAAAGGCCGATTCGGTAAGTACGGCGGCCGCTATGTCCCGGAGACGCTCATCCCGGCACTGGATGAGCTCGAGCAGGAATACGAGCGCTACCGGCAGGATCGCCTGTTCCAGGAAGAGCTGGCCTACTACCTGCAGCGCTACTGCGGCCGGCCCACCCCGCTCTACTTGGCGGAGCGTCTGACGGACACGCTGGGCGGCGCGCGCATCTATCTCAAACGGGAAGACCTCCTGCACACCGGCGCGCACAAGATCAACAACACGATGGGCCAGGTCCTGCTGGCCCATCGGATGGGCAAGGGCCGCGTGATTGCGGAGACCGGCGCCGGACAGCACGGCGTGGCCACGGCGACGGCGGCGGCCATGTTTGGGCTGGCGTGCGATGTCTATATGGGCGCCGAGGACATGGTTCGCCAGGAGCTCAACGTGTTCCGGATGCGGCTGCTCGGCGCACGGGTCATCCCGGTGGAGAGCGGCAGCCGCACCCTCAAGGATGCCATCAACGAGGCGCTGCGGGATTGGGTCACCAACGTGCGCACGACCTTCTACGTGATCGGCTCGGTCGTGGGACCCCACCCCTATCCTTCGATGGTGCGTGACTTCCAATCCGTCATCGGCCGGGAGGTCCGCGCGCAGATTACCGCCGAGATCGAGCGGTTGCCCGACTACCTGGTCGCCTGTGTCGGTGGCGGCAGCAACGCGATGGGCCTCTTCTATCCATTCATAGATGACCCGGAGGTGAAGATGGTCGGGGTGGAGGCCGGCGGGCTGGGGGTCGCCACGGGGCATCATGCCGCCACGCTCGTCGCTGGGACGCCCGGCGTGCTCCACGGCGCATTTTCATATCTGCTGCAGGATGGCGCGGGGCAGATCAGCTCGACGCACTCAGTTTCCGCAGGGCTCGACTACCCAGGCGTGGGGCCGGAGCATAGCTACTTCAAGGAAACCGGCCGCGCGCAATATGTGGCAGTATCCGACCAGGATGCGCTGGAGGGTTTCCGGTTGTTGTCGCAGACCGAGGGCATTATTCCTGCGCTGGAACCGGCGCACGCCATCGCGTATCTGCGGACACTGGTCCCCACCCTCAGCCGTGACCATGTCGTCGTCGTGGGACTGTCCGGTCGCGGCGACAAGGATGTGCAGCACGTATCTCGCATCGTACAATCCTCGATTGATGCCTCGAGCAGACCCGCCGACGCCACCCCGCGAATTCGGCAGAGTAAATTCGCGGGGACCCCGGCGGACAAGGCTCAGGGCGGGCCGCCGTGAGTCGAATCGGGGCGACGTTCGACCGGCTGCACGGCGAGCACAGGCAGGCCCTGGTGCCTTTTGTGGTCGCAGGAGATCCCGACCTGGCGACAACCGGGCAGGCCGTACGGGCCCTCGCCCGGGCCGGGGCGGATATGATCGAGCTGGGCGTGCCCTTCTCTGATCCCGTCGCCGACGGTCCGATCAATCAGCGGGCGTACCAGCGTGCGCTGGCCGGTGGGGTTACCGTGCGGGACGTGATTGAGCTGGTCGGCCAGGCGCGATCCGCCGTCCCCGTCGTGTTGCTGTCCTATTACAATCCCATCGTGCAGTACGGCGTGGGTCGCTTCTGCGCAGACGCGGCGCGGCACGGCGTGGATGGAGTTGTCATCCCCGATCTTCCCGCCGATGAAGCCGACGAACTGGTCACCGCGGCGCGTCCGGTAGGCCTCGATACGATTTTTCTTCTCGCCCCCACCAGCACCGACGCGCGGATCAGGGTGGTAGCCGGCCGGTCGAGCGGGTTTATCTACGGAGTCTCAGTCACTGGGGTGACCGGCGTGCGAGACCGGCTGCCCGAGGAGATTCAAGAGCTGGTCGAGAGAATCAGAAAGGTGACCCGGGTGCCTGTGTGCGTGGGATTCGGAGTCTCCACTCCGGTTCAGGCCCGGCGGGTAGCGGAGATTGCCGATGGCGTCATCGTCGGCAGCGCGCTGGTGGCATTGCTGGAGCAGCCTGGTGACAAGGTCGCCCGCCTGGAGCAGTTTGTGCGCGAACTCCGGGAGGCGATGGACGCGGTCGGCGCGCGGGGAGCTGGACCGTCCTGATCTCGCTGCGCACGCTGTGCTTCCTGCGACGAGATAACCGCGTCCTGCTCATCCACCGCCGCAACCCTCCGAACGCCGGGACGTGGAACGGCATCGGCGGCAAGCTGGAGCCCGGCGAAGATCCGTTCACTGCCTGTATCCGAGAAGTCCGCGAGGAGACCGGTCTAAACATCGACCAGCCCGCCCTGCGGGCGCTGCTGGTGATCTCTGTGAGGTCGACGGGCGATCTGTGGACGATTTTTGTCTTTACGGCCGCCGCGCCGGCGGGGGAGCCGGTTGCGTCTGACGAGGGAGAACTGGCATGGGTGGAGATCGGCCAGCTGAATTCCCTGCCCGTTCCGGCCGATCTCCCTGTGATTCTGCCCCGCGTCTTTGAGGACGGCGGAGTTATCGTAGCCCGGCTCGAATATGAGACGGAGGACGCAGCGTCCGTTCCACGCGCGGAAATCCTCGGTCCTACCTGATCCGTGGACTTTGTCATCGTCGCTAACCTGGTCATCCTGCTGCTGGTACTCACGCTGCCGCTGGTTTCCCATCGGGTTGAACAGAATCTGGAGGCCTTCCTGTTCATCATGGGAGTGCTGTCGGCTCTTGCCGCGAGCGTGCTCTCCTGGCCCCTTATCCGGGATGCGCTGACGCACCCGATCCCGATTACCCTGGCCGTCTTCGCCTCCGGCCTCGTGTTCAAATGGACCCGCCGCTATATCGGCGATGCCCTGGTGAGACTGCGACTGATCATCCCCATGCGGGTGCTCCTCGCTGTGGTTTTTACCGCACTCGCGCTGCTGAGCAGCGTCATCACCGTCATTATCGCGTCTCTCATTTTGGTGGAGTTGATCAGCGCGCTGCGGTTTAAGCAAGAGGACGAGTCTCGCCTGGTGGTCATTGCCTGCATGGCGATCGGTCTGGGAGCGGCGCTAACGCCGATCGGTGAACCGCTCTCCACGATCGCCACCGCGAAACTCCACGAAGACTTCTGGTTTCTGATGCGCCTCCTGGGACCATGGGTCATCCCTGGGATCGTGTTGCTGGGCGTGTGGACAGCCTTCCAACCCTTGCGGTACGCGGGCGAGGGCTTGACCGAAGCCGAAGAACGGGAGACGTTTGGCGGAGTGGTCGCCCGGGCCGTCCGTGTTTACCTGTTCGTGATGGCCTTAACGCTTCTCGGCGAAGGGTTCAAGCCGGTCATCGACCGATTCGTGATCCAGCTCGACGCACGCATTCTCTACTGGATCAACATGGTCTCGGCGATCCTCGACAACGCCACCTTGACCGCCGCGGAGATCAGCCCGGAGATGACTCTGCTTCAGGTGCGGGCGGTCTTGATGGGACTGTTGATCAGCGGTGGCATGCTCATCCCCGGCAACATTCCCAACATCATCGCGGCCAACAAACTGGGGATCCGCAGCCGCACCTGGGCCCGGTTGGGGGTGCCATTGGGGTTGGCGCTCCTCGTACTCTATTTCGTCATCCTCTTCATGATCTGACCAGGCAGGGTATCCTCGGACCCGACCGAACTGCGTGTCGGTACCATGCTGATTGACGCCTTTATGCCGCGCTACGATTTCCGCGAGGTGCACTCGGTCGTGATCCGCTCCGCTGCGGCCTCCGTGTTCAAGGCGATCAGGTCGGTCACACCGGCAGAGATGCCGCTGGTGGGGACGCTCTATGCCCTCAGGGCCCTGCCGAACCGGCTGCTCGGTCGCGGGCCGGGGATCAGACCTGAGGTTCAACGGTCGTTGCTGGACCAAGCACTGCAGGGCGGCTTTGTGCTGCTGGCCGAGACGCCCCAACAGGAAATCGTGGTCGGGACGGTCGGTGCCTTCTGGTCACTTCGCGGCGGGCCATCGGTCACGCTCGCGTCGGCCGAAGAGTTCATTACCTTCGCCAGGCCTGGCTATGCCAAGGCGGCGATGAACTTCTCGATGGAGCCGCTGGATGGCGACATTCGCCTCCGCACCGAGACCCGCGTCCTCGCAACGGATCCGGTCTCCCGGCGGCGGTTCGCGCGTTACTGGATGGTGATCCATGCGGGCAGCGCGCTGATTCGACGGATGTGGCTGCGGGCGATCAAGCAACGCGCCGAGATGGGCTGAGGACACCCATCGACTCCACCCCGGAGCATGGCGACCGAGACGCGGTTCATTACCGACTTGGGACTCCTTTTCCTGGCTGCGCTGGGCGGTGGGTTGCTCGCCCAGGCGGTGCACCAACCGCTGATCGTCGGCTACATCCTGGCGGGAGTGCTGATCGGCCCATTCACGCCGGGTCCCACGCTCTCTGATCCCCACACGTTCCAGTTGTTCGCAGATGTCGGCGTCGTTTTGCTCATGTTCTCCATCGGCATCGAGTTTTCGGTGGATGAGCTGTTGCGGGTGCGCAAGGTGGCACTGGCAGGAGCGCCGGTCGGGATCGCGCTGATCGTCCTGTTGACCATTCCCGTGGGAAAGTTCCTGGGCTGGACGCTTGTCCAGAGTTTGCTTGCTGGTGCCGCGATTAGCGTGGCCAGCACGATGGTGCTGTTGAAGTTCCTCCTGGAACGAGGCGAACTGGCGACGCTGTACGGCCGCGTGGTGGTGGGCATCACGCTGGCCGAAGACCTCGCCGTTGTGGCGATGACCGTGCTCATTCCCGCCCTGGCCTCGCCGGGGGAGGGCCGTGTGGCTGCGTTTGGGCGAGCGCTTCTGCAGGCCGTGGTGCTGTTGGGCCCGCTCCTGTGGCTGGCCCGCCGCGCGGTGCCGCGATTCCTGGCGAAAGTGGCCCGCTCCCGCAACATGGAGCTGTTTCTGCTGGTGGCGCTGTCGATCGCGATCGGCACGGCGGCGCTGACGGCGGGGCTGGGCCTGTCGATCGCGTTGGGGGCGTTCCTTGCTGGGCTGGTGATCAGTGAATCTGAGTTTGCGCACGAGGCATTGGCCCGCGTGCTCCCGGTGAGGGATATCTTCGTTGCGATTTTCTTTGTGTCGATCGGTACGCTGATCCGGCCTGCGTCGCTGGTGGCGGAACTGCCCGCGGTGGTGGCGTTGGTGCTTCTGGTGATGGGCGGCAAGTTTGCGGTGTGGGCGCTGGTTATCCGCGGCGCCGGCTATCCAGGGGCCACCGCCAGGAACGCGGCACTGGGGTTGACGCAGATTGGGGAGTTCTCCTACATCCTGGCGGGAGTGGCACGGGACCATGGTCTCCTCACCTCCACGATCTATGACGCCGTACTGGCGACGTCGCTGGTCACAATCCTCATCAATGCGCTGATCTTCCGCCGCACTCCACGCTGGGTACAGCGGCTGGTGAGAGGGAAAGAGACTGTGTCACCTCCCGCGGCTGCTGCGGCCGCGCCGGAAGTGCAGGTGACCATCTGCGGATTCGGCCGTGTGGGAAGGGAGGTGGCTGACGCGCTCGACGCATTTCACATTCCTTACGCGGTCGTCGACCTGGATCCGGAGGCGACGCGCCTGGCACGCGCCAGGGGCGCGGATGCGGTCTTTGGCGACGCCGGTAAGGAAACCATCCTGCGCCACGCTGGAGCGGACCGTGCCCGCCTGGCGGTGGTGGCGATCCCCGAGTTCGATGCCGCCCGCCGGTGTGTCACGGCCCTGCGGGCAATCAGGCCGGACCTGCCGATTCTGGTGCGGGTGCACCAGCATCGCCACCACGCGGAATTGAGTGAGATCGGCGCGACCGAGGTTGTCCAGCCTGAGATAGAGGCCGCCCTGACCATTGTCCGGCACAGCCTGGATCTGCTCGGCGTAGATCACCGCCTGGCGCGGCGATACATGGAGGGGGCTCGTGCCCACTGGCCGGAGGCAATGCGATCCGAAGGCGCGTCCGGGGAACCTCTGCAGGCGATGGAGATCGCCGTTCGAGACCCGGCCCTCGAAGGACAATCGATAGAGCAAGCACACATCCGGGAACGCAGCGGCGCTGCCATCGTCAGCATCACCCGCACCGACGGGCGCGAGATCGTGAATCCACGGTCCGATGAAAGGCTGCGGGCCGGAGACCGATTGCTGGTGATCGGGACCCGGGAACAGCTCGATTCACTGCGTCACATCTGCAGGGAAGACGTAGAACCCTATTTTCCCGGATAAGGTCGGGTGGCGTCGATGGGCAGCGATGAGGAAATCCTCGTTGTGCCTCGCCGGATGCTGATACACAAACCGTTCCGTGGATTCACACGCGCGGGGGTCGAAGATTACCTGCTGCGAGTACGGGAGTACGGCGTCTTCAGACCGCGCGCCAGCATGGAGGAAGATCCGTCATTCAAGCAAATCATTCCGTACCTTATCGTACGGCATCGGGGCCGTCTGTTTCTTGTCCAGCGCAGCACGGAAGGCGGCGAGACCCGTCTCCACGGCAAATACAGTATCGGCGTCGGCGGGCACATCAACCG
Source organism: Candidatus Segetimicrobium genomatis (assembly GCA_005882335.1). Classification (GTDB taxonomy): domain Bacteria; phylum Sysuimicrobiota; class Sysuimicrobiia; order Sysuimicrobiales; family Kaftiobacteriaceae; genus Telluricultor. The sequence continues at coordinate 14,243 of VBAP01000032.1, read as the reverse complement.
TGGCGACGTGGAAGGCGCACTAGATGTGATTGCTGCCGGGTTGAAGCGGGAGCTGGAGGAAGAGTTGCTGATTCGCGGCACATGGCAGGCGCGGCCGGTGGGGGCGCTCAATGACGACAGCAACCCTGTGGGACAGGTGCACTTCGGGCTGGTGCATGTTGTTGAGGTAGATTCGCCTGAGATCTCAGTGAGGGAATCTGACACGCTCGCCGGCCGGCTGGCCTCGCTGCAGGACGTCCGGGCCGTCCGCGGGCACATGGAAACGTGGTCGCGGCTGATTCTGGATGCTGTGGATCCAACCACCCTCTAGACATGGCGGCACCCATTGCAGGTAGGCGAAGAAGTCGGCCGGACGGCCGCGTGGTCCTTCCCGTTCGTCCTCCGTATGATCTGTGCCGCACAGTCCAGTGCGGACAGGCATTCGGCTGGCGGACAGACAATACCGGTGTAACCGGAGTCTTCGCGGCCAGGCGAGTCCGGCTGGCGCAGACGGCCGGCGGGATCCTGGTGGAAGGCCTGAGTGATGAACGCGATCTGGTCCGCCTGAGGCACTACCTGGGTCTGGATGAGCCCCTGGAGGCGGTGGAATCCGAACTGATGCGCGACCGCGTGCTGCGCAGAATCCTGCCGCATACCAGCGGCATCGCGCTGCTCCGCCAGAATCCGTGGGAGTGTCTTGTCAGTTTTATTATCTCCGCGTTCAACAATATCCCTAAGATTGAACTGTCGCTGGACCGCCTGACGCGGCAGTTCGGCGACGGGGTGGCCGAAGGTGTCTGGTCATTTCCGGAACCGGCGCGGCTGGCTGGCGCGAGATTGAAGGAATTGCACCGTTGCGCCCTTGGCTATCGGGCCCCGTATGTGAGGCAGGTGGCGAGGCTGATGGCATCCGGCCGGGTCGACCTGTCCGCCATCGGTCAGATGCCGTTCCATGAGGCCCGTCACGCCCTGCAGGCATTGCCCGGGGTGGGTGAAAAAGTCGCCGACTGCGTGTTGCTGTTCGCCTATCGAAGGGGCGAGGCGTTCCCCGTGGACGTGTGGGTGAAGCGCGCCGTTGAGCGGTGGTACTTCCACGGCCGGCGTGTGACGGCGCGGCAGATTCAGGAGTTCGCCCGCAGCCAATTTGGTCCGCTCGCCGGGTATGCACAGCAGCATTTGTTCTACTACATACGGGAACGCGGGAACGGGGGAACGCGGGAACGCGCGCCCGCGAGAACTAGGGCACGACCTCAATCCGGCCGTCGGCTCCCCCGGTGATCTCGCCGATATGGGCGGCGGTGGCCACCCCGCGGCGGTGGAGGGCGGCGGTGAGAGACTCCAGGCGGTCTGCGGGAACCGCCATCAGCAATCCCCCCGAGGTCTGTGCGTCGCAGAGTAACAGGCGTTGTTCTTCATCGAGGCCATTGAAGTCGACTCTCGGCTGCAGATACTCGTAGTTCCGCGCCGTTCCACCGGCAATTGCCCCCTGGTGGACGAGCGGTGTGGCCTCCTCCAGCACCGGCACGCTCGCATACCGGAGGCGAGCGCGGACCCGGCTCCCCGAGGTCATCTCATGGAGGTGGCCCAGCAGGCCGAATCCCGTCACGTCGGTGGCGGCGTGCACGCCGACCTCAATCATCGCCTCCGCTCCGGCGCGGTTGAGGGTTTCCATCACTTTGATCGCTTCCTCAGCGGCCGCGGCCGAGGTCTTACCTTGCTTGATGCCGGTCGTAATGACGCCGATGCCGAGAGGTTTCGTCAGCACCAGCTGATCGCCGGGCCGCGCGCCGACGTTGCGGACCACGCCGTCGGGATGCACGATTCCCGTGACGGCCAGTCCGTACTTCGGCTCCGGGTCGTCGATGGAGTGTCCACCGGCGATGATGACCCCGGCTTCCGTCGCCTTGTCTGCCCCACCGCGAAGTATTTCCTCCAGCACCGACATCGGCAGCTTGTTGCGCGGGAATCCGACGATGTTCAGCGCCAGGATCGGCCGCCCGCCCATCGCGTACACGTCTGATAGCGCGTTCGCCGCGGAGATGGCGCCGTAGTGGTACGGATCGTCAACAACCGGCGTGAACACGTCCACGGTGTGCACCAGGGCCAGATCGTCGGCGAGGCGATACACGGCCGCGTCGTCCACGGTGCTGGTGCCGACGAGGAGGTTCGGATCCGTAACCTTGGGTAGCTGGCGCAGGACCTGCGCCAGGTCCTCAGGACTCAGTTTCGATGCTCACCCGGCGCAGGCGACCATCGTCGTAAGCCGGATGCGCTCCCGCTCGGTCACGGAACTCACCTCCTTCCACGTAATGCGTGATTCGTGAGTCGTGATTCATGATTCGCAAAACGCGACCACCATGTCGGCGTCTATTGTAACATGGAGCGCAGGAACCCCCCTTCTGGTTGGTGGTGACGAATCACTAATCACGAATCACGAATCACTGAGAGTCCAGTGTGAATCTGCATCAGTTGCGTATTTTCGCGACGGTCGCGCGGTTGGGCAGTTTCTCCCGCGCAGCGGAGGAGTTGCACATCAGTCAGCCATCCGTCAGCATCCAGGTGGCCGATCTGGAACGGGCCTTAGGTGTGGATCTCTTCAAACAACGGGAACGGCCCATCCGCTTAACCGATGCCGGAAACGTCCTGGAAGGCTACGCGCGCCGCATCCTGGCGCTTGTCGATGAGGCTGAAGCAGCCGTCAAAGAGGCGAAACATCTGCGCCGCCCCAGGCCCGCGGCGGATGCCGCGGTGGACGCCGAAGCGGCACCGCATCATCGCGGCGCCGACGCCGTGCCCCCGTTTGAGGTCATCGAGCACACCGCCGACGTCGGGATCATCGCGTACGGCCGGTCGTTGGAGGAACTGTTCAGCCACGCAGCCATGGGGATGATGCATTTTCTGATCGACGCCGCCTCGGTCCGCCCGATAGAGCAGCGGACGAGAACGGTGGAGGCCGAAGACCGCGAGGGTTTGCTGATCGACTGGCTCAACGATCTCCTCCTGCTGCTGAATGCCGAGGGATTCGTCCCTGTCCGTTTCGAGGTCAGGGAACTCACCGACACGAGGATGCGGGCGGACGTTGCGGGAGAGCCGGTCGATCCTCAGCGCCATCGATTCCACTTGGACGTAAAGGCGGCCACCTATCATCAACTCTATGTCCGAAAGAACGAGATGTGGGAAGCGAGGGTTATCTTCGACATCTGAAAGGGTGCGGGAACCCCCACGCCGGCGTCGCCGGCTCGGGGCGGTGCGCGGGAACAGGGGAACGCGGGAACGCGGCAAAACATCTCGTAACTGGCGAAGCACGAAGCACGAATCACGAATCACGGGGTAGTCTCACGGTGGCATGCTTGATCTCAAACTGATCCGCGACAACCCGGAGGTCGTTAAGGCCGGCATCCTCAAGAAGCACCGCGACCCAGGGATGGTCGACCGTGTGCTGGAGATTGACCGCCGGCGGCGCGAGGTGGTGCAGGAGGTCGAGCGCCTGCGGGCCGAGCAGAATCGCGCCTCGGGGGAGATCCCGAAGTTGAAAGGTGAAGGGCGCGAGCAGCGCATCGCGGCGATGCGTGAGATCTCGACCAGCTTGAAATCCTTGGAGCCGCAGCTGCGGGAAGTTGAGGCGGCCTTGCAACGCGCGCTCCTGGAACTGCCTAACCTCCCGCACGAGAGCGTGCCACCGGGGGAGGATGCATCCGAGAACGTGCCCCTGCGGCATTGGGGTGAGAAGCCGCGGCTGGATTTCAAACCACTCGATCATGTGGACATAGGAACGCGGCTGGGCATCCTGGACATGGAACGTGGGGCCAAGGTGAGCGGTTCGCGCTTCTACTATCTGCGCGGCGCCGGCGTGCTGCTGGAGCAGGCCCTGATACGGTTGGGGATGGACCTGCTGCTGGCGCAGGGATTTACGCCGGTGATTACCCCCGTGCTGGTACGCCCAGAGATTATCACTGGGGCTTGGGGAGGGGCGGAACTGGACGAGCACCAGGTGTACCGGATCGTCGGTGAAGATTTGGCGCTTATTGGAACCTCTGAGCAGGCGCTGGCCGGGATGCACAAGGAGGAAACGCTCGACGAGGCGCAGCTTCCACTGCGCCTGGCCGGCATCTCGTGGTGCTTCCGCCGAGAAGCGGGGAGCTATGGGAAGGACGTCAGAGGCATCTACCGCGTGCACCAGTTTGACAAGTTGGAGATGTTCTCATTCACGGTCCCCGACGCGTCCTGGAAAGAGCACGAGTACCTGGTGTCCCTGCACGAACGACTGCTGCAGCAGCTCGGGCTGCACCACCGGGTCGTGGCGGTCTGCGGCGGCGACACCAGCGCTCCCTCTGCCAAGACGTATGACGTGGAGACCTGGATGCCGGCCAGAGGAGAGTATGGAGAAACGTCGTCGATCAGCAACTGCACCGACTTTCAGGCCCGGCGGCTGGGGATTCGCGTGCGGCGCGCGAAAGGCACGGCGTATGCGCATACCCTTAACGGAACTGCGGTGGCCACCAGCCGCGCCCTGGTCGCCATCTTGGAAAATTGTCAGCAGAAGGATGGAACCATCCGGGTGCCGGACGCACTCGTCCCCTATATGAACGGGATGAAGGTCATTACCACGGCCCGGTAGTTTCCACCGTCAGTCATTGCGAGGCGCGCAGCGCCGTGGCAATCCCCCGTTGCGAGGGGCGAAGCCCCGTGGCAATCTCCGTCTGAAAGGAGATCGCTTCGCTGCGCTCGCGATGACACTCAGGAGGAAATCGTGACACTCCGCATCGTCGTCTTCGGCGCCGGCGCCGTCCTCATGGCGCTCGAGATTGTTGGCAGCCGGATCCTGGCCCCCTATTTCGGGAGTTCCGTCTACGTCTGGGGCAGCCTGATCAGCATCTTTCTGGCCGCGCTCAGCGCGGGGTACTACTTCGGCGGGGTTGCTGCAGACCGGTGGCCCCGGGCCGGTGCGCTGGCCCTCGCCCTCGCGGCGGCCGGTGTGCTGATCCTTGTCCTGCCGCTGGTGTCCCGCTCCATCCTGGAAACGTTCTCGGCCTGGGACCTTGGGCCGCGCGCCAGTCCCCTGCTCGCGTCGGTCGTACTATTCGTGCTGCCAAGTCTGCTCCTGGGTATGACGTCGCCGTTTGCGATCAAGCTGGCCGCCACTAATCTTGCCACCGTTGGCAATACCGCCGGCGTCCTGTATGCGATCTCCACCGCCGGGAGCATCGCCGGTACGTTGCTAACCGCCTTCGTGTTGATCCCCACGATGGGGGTACGCGCGATCCTTTACTCGCTGGGAGGCGCGCTCCTGGTGTTCTCCTGGTTGCTGGCCCCGTACCAAACTTGGTCAGCTAGGGGCTGAGACGTGATGCTGCGTACGGCGCATCAAGTTGGTACGGGGCTGGGTCGCCATGCGATCCGGGTAGCCAGGGCGGCGGTGGCCGTCACGCTTGTCGTATTGCTGGCGGTCGGCGCCGCGGCACAGACTGTCGGCATCTCCCGCATCCTGCTCGAGAAGGACTCCGTGTATCATCGCATCCGGGTGCACGAGGATGCGTCGTGGCGGTACTTGCGGTTTGACCGCTCGCTACAGGGCGGGATGTTGTTGAAGGATCCGACGATCAGTCCGCTGCGGTACACGGACTATGTGCACCTGGCGTGGTTGTTTACCCCGAGCATCCAGCGCATGCTGGTAGTGGGGTTGGGAGCCGGTTCGATCCCCAAGAGCTTCCTGCGGAGCTACCCGCAGGTGCTGGTGGACTCGGTGGAACTCGATCCCGTGGTGGTCGACGTGGCCAGGCAGTATTTTGCCGTCCCCGAGGGTCCCCGCCACCGCATCATCGTCCAGGATGGCCGCCAGTATGTGCGCCGCACCGAAGGTCTCTACGATGTCATTCTTATGGATGCCTACTTTGCCGAAGGGATCCCGTTCCATCTCGTCACGCGAGAGTTCTTCCAGCAGGTGAAGGCCAAGCTGACCCCCGGCGGAGTGGTCGTGGCGAACATTGTCGGCGCCCTCGGCGGCCCGAACAGCAAGCTGTTCCGGGCTATCTACAAGACGTACGCCGCGGAGTTTACCGGCCTGTACCTCTTCCCCGTGGGTTTCTCCCTGGGTAAGGAAGAGGAGACCACGCGCACGATTCTCCTGTTCGCCACCCAGACGCCTGGCATCAGGCGCCAGACGCTGGGGGCTAGGCTGGAGGTCCTGCTGCGGGGGAAGAGCCTCCCCGAACTAGTGACAAGATCGTTCATGCGCGATTACTACGAGCAATCGATCGCATCCGGAGATGTGCCGCTTCTCACCGACGACTACGCCCCGGTGGATATCCTGCCGGTGTACGGGTGGGAACCCGAACGACGCTGAAGGAGCAGAGCTAACACAGCGAACAAAGCGAACACGGCGAACAAGGACTCTTCTATGTTCGCTATGTTCGCCTCGTTCGCTATGTACGCGCAGTCTCTACTTCGAGTGCTTATCTGCTACCTTGCTCGCCCCGTACGCATCGGGCTTGGTGACCGCGAGATAGCCTGATCCGGTTACCATGCCCACGACCTCGCGGATGATCCGCTTGGTGTCCCCGTTGGGCCCGACGTCGAGGTGGATCTCCACCGGAAGTTCGGAGTGACCGTTCCGGGAGAGCTCCGCGCTGAGAAGCCCGGCGGTTTCCAGGCTGAGGGACGTTTCGAAAAGGATCCGCTGCCGCAGGCTTTCCATTTTGCGGTTGAACATCTTCCGGTAGAAATACCGGCCGCCGTGACCAACGCGGTGGACGATCACGGCGGTCACGAAACAGGTCCGGTCGCTGAGCAGAGAGTCGGTCCCGATGATCAGGTGGTATTGCTGGTCGGGCTCCTCGCTCATGTAGCCAACCAGACTGCCAAACATCTGGCGGAAGCTGAGTTTGCCGTACGTCGGACTATGGAAATCCATTCCCGGACGCCTCAAACGCCAGTATACGCTATGATTTTGTTGACTCGCAACCCTGCCTGTCATTGCGAGGAGCGAAGCGACGAAGCAATCTCCAAGCAGAACGAGATTGCTTCGCTGCGCTCGCAATCGGCTTATGATCAGTCATTGCGAGGCCCGTAGGGCCGAAGCAATCTCCTCGTAAGCAGGAGATCGCCACGCCCCTTCGGGGCTCGCGATGACAAATGTAAGCTTCCTACCAGTAGGTTTCCCGGCGCTGCAGCGAGACAGTCGCTGGTCACATCTCCCTCCGGCCCTCGAGCGCCTTGGCCAGGGTGACCTCGTCGGCGTACTCCAGGTCCCCGCCGACCGGCAGGCCGTGGGCGATGCGGGTGACTTTGATCCCCAGAGGCTTGATGATCTTGGCGAGGTATATCGCGGTCGCTTCCCCCTCTACCCGAGGGTTGGTGGCCACGATGACTTCGGCGACGTCCCCGTCCTTCAAGCGAGTCAGGAGCTCGGCGATTTTCAGGTCGTCGGGGCCGATGCCGTCCAACGGCGAGATCGCACCGTGCAGCACGTGGTACAGTCCACGATACTCTCGAGTGCGCTCCATAGCCAGGACATCCCGAGGATCTTCCACCACGCAGATGACGTCGTGCGTCCGTGACGCGTTGGTGCAGATCGCGCACGGGTCGACATCGGTAATGTGGAAACAGTTGCTGCAGTAGTGAATCTTGGCCTTGGCATCCAGGATCGCCTGGCTGAGCTGCGCGGCATCCTCCTTCGGCATGCGCAGGATGTAGAAGGCCAGCCGCTGGGCGGTCTTTGGCCCTACCGTCGGCATCTTGGAGAGCTCTTCGATCAATCGGGCGAGAGGCTCAGCGTACATGGTTAAAGACGACTGCGGGATCAGGGAGCCGGGATTAGGGATCCGACACAACGTCTCCGGGTGCTTCTTGCAGTTTCGGATCCCTGATCCCTGCTCCCGGATCCCGTAGTTTCGTTCAAATCAGGCCGGGCGGCAGCGGGAGGCCTCCGGTGAGCCCTCGCATCCGCTCTTCAGCTTTTTGCTTGGCCAGGCGCTGCGCCTCGCCGACGGCAGCCACGACGAGGTCCTGGAGCAGACCGACGTCGGAAGGATTCACGACCGACGGGTCGATCGTGATCTCCTGGAGTTCGCCGTGGCCGTTGGCGATCGCGCGTACCACCCCACCTCCCGCAGTGGCCTCCACGCGTTCCGCCTTCAGCTCCTCCTGCAGCCTGGTCACGTCCTGCTGCAGCTTCTGGACTTGTTTCATCATCTTGCCAAGGTCACGCATACCGGAACTCCAACTACGGGACCAAGGGACCAGGGAACCAAGGGACCAGGCTGACGCGTGTTGCAGGCATGGTCCCCTGGTCTCCTGGTCCCCGGGTCCCGTTATTCAAGCGGTTTGACTTCCAGGATCTGAGCTCCGAAGAGTTCGGCGGCCTTTGTGACCAGTGGATCGCCATCTGCGGTAACTGCGGGTTCAACGGCCGGCGAAGGGCCATCGTAGATGGTGCACTGCAGCCGTAGGCGCCGCTGGAAGATCCGTTCGACGGCGCCCTCCACCACGCTGCGGTTCTCGGGCCGGTGCAGATTCTCCGCGTGGAAGTTGTAGCCGCTGCGCAGGCCGATGACCAGCACTGAGCCTTCCAGCCGCAGCGGCATCCCTTCGATGAGCAAGGCGTGGCAGAACATCTTCGTCCGCTTGACTTCCTCCAGCACCCGGCCCCACTGGCGCCGCACGTCCTCGATCACCATCACCGGGACCCCCGCCGGCTCGGCGTCGGCGGTGGCGACGGCAGCCCCTGACGCGACCGTCACTTCGGCTTTGACATCCTCCTGACCCGCTGGTCGCGACTGTGTTGGCCTGCGGCGCGGGACCTCCGGGGGCTTCGCTGGGGTCGGGGGTGCTGATGCGGGCGGCGCCGGGTCCGGCGCGCCTCCCAGACGGTGTTCAATGGCTTGTACGCGGGCCCGCAGGCCTTCCACCGTCGGGTCCATCTCCGGCCGGCACAGCCGGATCAGTGCAATTTCCAGCAGCAGCCTGGGCTGCGGGCTCCACCGCGACTCGCCTTCCGTCCCCGAGAGGATGTTCAGCACGCGGAGGACATCCTCGATCGTAGTGTGCTCGGCCTGCGTCGCCAGTGCCGCCAGGCGTGCTTCTGTGGTGTCGATGAGGTCGGCGTCACGCGAGCCGGTCTTCACGACCAGGAGATCGCGGAAGTGGTCGATCAGTGTCCGCATCACCTGGCGGAGATCCTTCCCCTCATCCACGACGCGGCTGACCAGAGCCAGGCACCCGGCCACGTCGCGAGTGATGACGGCGTCGGCAAATCCCAGGGCGGTCTGTTCTTCCACGACGCCGAGGACCGTAACGACGTCGCGGGCCGTGATCGGACCGGCGGCGAACGCTGTCAGCTGATCCAAGATCGACTCCGCGTCGCGCACCGATCCGTCGGCGTTGCCGGCGATCAGCGCCAGCGCCCTGTCGTCGATCGCAAATCCCTCTCCGGCTGCGATGTGTTTGAGCCGGGCGACGATCTCCTTCTGTGACACCCGCCGGAAGTCGAACCGCTGGCAGCGGGATAGGATCGTGGCCGGCAGACGGTGCGGTTCCGTGGTCACCAGGACGAGGATGGCATGGGCCGGCGGTTCTTCCAGTGTCTTCAGGAGGGCGTTGGCCGCCTCCGTCGTCAACATATGCGCCTCGTCGATGATGTAGACCTTGTACCGGCCCTCTGTCGGCGCCAGGCGGATGCGATCTCGCAGTTCCCGGATCTCCTCAATGCCACGGTTGCTGGCGGCATCGATCTCGATGACATCCATCGAATACCCGCCGCTGATCGCCTCGCAGTTCGGGCAGACGTTGTCCGGGGTCGGCGTCGGACCCTGCACACAGTTTAGTGCCTTCGCCAGGATGCGCGCCGTCGTCGTCTTGCCCGTGCCACGATGGCCGGCAAACAAGTAGGCATGGACCACCCGGTTGGTGCGGATCGCGTTCTGCAGCGTGCGCGTGACCCGCTCCTGGCCGATGATCTCTTCAAATGTCTTGGGGCGCCACTTGCGGTAGAAGGAGACGTGGGACATCACAGGCCTCGATAGAGGGTTCCAGGCTCCAATTCGCCGGGCCCTTCGCATCTCCTTGCGTATTCCGACCTAGGCCGGACCAACTTGACAAGCCGGTCAATCGTGTCGCGGCAACTCAACAGTCAAGTTGGTACGGCCCTAGGACACCATGTGCATCACGACGAACTCCATGGCGCCATGTCGTTGGCTATCCCGCTGCTGCAGGCATTCCCGCTGGGCCTGGTCATCTTCATCGCCCTGTCCGCTGCGGCCGCGGCCTGGGTAGCGCAGGATGCCCGGGCGCGGTTTGCCGGCGGTCCCGGGGAAGGTTGGGTGTGGGCGGTCGGCACGCTGGTGGCGCTGCCGATTTTCTTACCGCTCTACCTCATCGCGGCCCGGCCCGTCGGACCTGTCACGGTCTGTCCCTCATGCGGACGCGGGACACTCGGGCATCGTGCCGCATGCCTGCACTGCGGGCATCCCATCACCTTCGAGGCGTTTCCAGACACCTGGGGATTTGGGGAAGTCGTTGGCGTCGCGATCGTCTTCATGGTTTCTCTGCCGGTGATCGCCCAGGCCGTCGGCGTCGAGGAGATGCCGACGCTTGCCGAACTCTCCACGTTTGCGGTTGCGCAGAACATGCTCTTCCTGGCCCTGGCCGCATATGTGGCCCGAGTCCGCTACCGCCGGCCGTTGACAGAGCTCGGGCTCCGGGGGGATC
>VBAP01000032.1:0-3464 GCA_005882335.1 Candidatus Segetimicrobium genomatis | reverse complement strand
GAACACGCGAACGATGTGCTGGTGCGCTTGCTCCAAACCCAGCTCAGCACGCTGGAGTTGGCCTGGATCGTGATTCTGGTCGGCGTGATTGTGCCGCTTGGCGAGGAGGTGTTTTTTCGCGGCTTCGTCTACGGCACGCTTCGCCGCTGGGGGGTGCTGCCGGGCGTCGTCGTCTCTGCCATTTACTTCGGGGCGGTGCACCAGCAGATCGTGCACTTCCTCCCGATCACCGTGCTGGGGATTGTGCTCGCCCTGCTGTACGAACGCACGGGTTCGCTCGTCCCGTCCATAACCGTGCACGGGATCAACAACGTGGTCGCCATCCTGTCGATAATGTACGGCTGGAACATCTAAACGAAACTGCTAATCCCTAATCCCGACTCCCCAATCCCGTAGTAGAATTCAAGGTGGCCGTGCTAGGTGGGGAGCTAGCGGTTCCCTGTACCCGCAATCCGCTCCAGCGGGGCTGAATCCCCCTCCGAGGCGCCGTCGAACAGGGTCTGGCCGGTGCGCGCAGCAACGAGGGCCGGGTCCTGCGCAACGAGATCTGACCAACCCCGCCAGGTCCGGAAGGAAGCAACGGTACGTCAGCCGTTTCGTGTGCCGCAGGGACACCTGGCCGGAGCCGGCGGCATCGGATTCGCCTGGGCGAAGGGTGACGACGAGGGGTGCACGGCCTATAGGGTGTGGGGAAGGAATGCACATGAAAGAGATCCTGATAGTGCTGGCAATTGTTCTGGTGATGGGCGCGGCAGAGGCTATGTTTCCATTGGTGAAGAGTGCCATAAAGCTGAGGAAGCAGAGGAAGTTGCTCAATGAAGCATTGTCTAATCTCGCCACGGCGCTTGGCCTCAAAGACGCTTACACGGAAACACGCGGTAGTGGTACAGTTGCGGCAATTGCCGTCAGAATTGCTCGGGCGATGCATCTACCAAAGCAAGAGGTCAAAAGGATAGAGATCGCCGCAAAGTTGGGGGACATCGGGAAGGTGGGTGTCAGCGGGAAGATCCTTCGCAAGCCTGGTCCGTTAGATCCGACGGAGTGGTCGGAGATGCAGCGACATCCAATCATCGGTGAAGAAATCATGAAGCCTGTGGGGCTTCTGTCCGAGGCAGCGAAGATCGTTCGGCATCATCACGAGCACTATGACGGGAGCGGATACCCAGACGGGCTCAAGGGCGAGGATATCCCTCTGGGTTCAAGGATCGTCCTGGTGGCCAACGCTTTCAAGAACATCACATTGGATACGCCGTATCGACGAGCCCGATCGAAGAGTGAGGCGCTTCACGAATTGAAGGAACATGCAGGCAGCCAGTTTGACCCCGAAGTGGTTAGAGTTTTTGGGTCTATGATTGACCGAGTCTAGCCGCCGAGATCATCAGGAAAGTGGATACGTGTCTGAGAAAGGGGTCAAGTCTTGACTTAGCACAACCTCATTTGGCGTTCCGCAACGTCAGCATTGCACCAGGTGGCGAGTCTATGCGTTGCCCCGAAGGTCGAAGGAGTTCGTTTTCTTGACCTGTGCTATGTCAAGATTTGACCCCTTCTCGCCTCATGTGCAAGTTCGTGGGGGACGTATTGGCGGGTCGGGTGCAGTTGCCTCCCAGAAGGCCAAGTACTTCGACCGCAAGTTTGCACAGGAGTGGTATCAGAAGACGTGTCTGGGCACCAAGTAGCCAAAAATCCAGCGTGGGACACGGAACAGCGGGTGCCCGATCCTGGGGTCTTGGCGTACGTTCCTACTGCGAGGGCATAAGAATCCGGGCGTGTGGTATTGGCCAGTAGATCAACAACGCCTGCCCGACGATGAATTCCTTCTTCAGCGGTCCAAACGCGCGGCTGTCCTCGCTATTGTTGCGGTTATCTCCCATCACGAAAACTGAGTCTTCCGGGACCGTGAACGGACCGTAATTGCCCTGTGGTGTTCCATTGATATAGGGCTCGCTCATCTGCCGCTCGTTGACGTAGAGCTTCCCATCCCGGATCAGTAGGACGTCTCCAGGCAGGCCAATAATACGCTTGATGTAATTCCGCTGCGTGTTGAGCGGGTAGCGGAGGACGATCACGTCGCCATGTCGCGGTTGCCGCAGCCGGTAGAAGAACTTATCGACCAGCACCCGATCCCGCGGCAGCAGGGTGGGTTCCATCGAGTATTGCTCTACCTGGAACGCCTGGGCCACCGAGACCATGATCAGTTGCGCCAGCACGAACGCAATGATCAGGGTCTTGAAGAACTCCCAGACGCTGCGGCCGATCTTTCGCCAGTTTGGTTTCAGAAAAGTCTCCACGCCTGCCTATGATAGTGGCCCCGCCGATGTCAGTCAATTCGGCGGGACGAGGACTTTGGACCGGGGACCAGAAGGGCGGCTAAGGAGTGACTCAGTTACTGGTCCCCTTTGTCCAGTCTCCCCTCGCCGGCGGTCACGATGGATGGTTCCCGCGCTGTGGTGTAGGTCACACTCCCGCTGTGACGGCCGTGATCGCCCCCGTACGGCGCGTGAGGTACAGTGATTGCACCTCGGGTGAGGAGGCTACGATGTTCAACGACTACGGGTTGGCGAATATCGCCTGGCAACGGCAGCGGGAGGCAGAACGCGCGGCCGCCGCCCATCGGCTCGTGGTGCTGGCCCAACTGGGAACGAAAGCCGCGCTGGACAAGGCTGGACGCCTCTCTCTCGCGGCCAGGGTGGTCCGCCGGATTGGGCAGATGATGGGCGTGGCAATCAAAGACCTGAGGCGGCTGCCTGAATACGCCGCCGAAGCCGAACGCCTCCACCAGGAGATCCGCACGTCGGTCCGGTAAGGGACCAAGGGACCAAGGAACCAGGGAACCAGGCAAACGTCTGGGCGTCATTACTGGTCTGCTGGTCCCCTGGTCCCGTGGTCCCTTGGTTCCTGCTGTTAGTAAACGCGCTGACGGAGACGTTCGGTATCCAGAAGTACGATCTTTTTGCCCCGTAATTCTAACAAGCCTTGTGTACGGAATACGGCCAGCGCGCGGTTGACCCGCTCACGTGTGGCCCCCACCATCGTAGCGAGATCGGTCTGGGTTAGATCGAAATCGATCTCGATACCATCCTTACGGATGCCGTAGCGGTCTGACATCTCCAGCAATGTCCGCGCTAACCGCGCGTGCACATCGAGGAATGCGAGACTCTCGGCGTATTCGGTGACGTGGCGCAGCCGGCTGCTGAGCAGCTCCACCAACGCAGCCGCCAGCTGTGGAGCCTTGCTCAGGTACTTCTGGAACTCGTCCCGGCTGATCGTGAAGGTAACGGTATCCTCCAGCGTGTCTGCGCTCGCCGAGCGAGGCCGTCCGTCGAGCAGCGCCAGTTCCCCAAATACGTCCCCAGGGCCCGCGACTTCCACGGTGAGCTCTTCTCCTCCCTGGGTCGGCAGAAAGATACGGATCCGGCCGGACTCGACGATGTAGAGAGCGTCGCCGGCCTGATCTTTGTGGAAAA
>VBAP01000173.1:1989-5150 GCA_005882335.1 Candidatus Segetimicrobium genomatis | reverse complement strand
GATAGAAAGGATGCTGGAAGATGCTCGCCATCACCACGCGCTCGTCGTCGCTGAAGATGTCCTCGGTGCCGTTGCCGTGGTGCACGTCGAAGTCGATGATCGCCACGCGCTCGACGCCGTGCTGCTCGAGCGCGTGTTTCGCCCCGATCGCGACGTTGTTGAAGAGGCAGAAGCCCATGGCGCGCGTGCGCGTCGCATGATGGCCGGGCGGGCGCACCGCGCAAAAGGCGCTCTCGGCGCGGGCGCCGATCACGAGGTCGGTGGCGAGAACGGCGGCGCCCGCTGCGTGCAGCGCTGCATCCCAGGTGTGCGGGCACATCGCGGTGTCGGGATCCAGGTGCACGATTCCGGAGCGGGGCGAAGCCTGGCGGATCGCCTCGATGTACTGGAGCGGATGCACGCGGGCAAGCTCGCTCACCTTGGCCGCGGGCGCGTCGTGACGCTCGACCAGCCCGGCGAGACCCGAGGAGATGAGACGGTCTTCGATCGCGGCGAGCCGCGCGGGGCTTTCCGGATGGGCTCGGCCCATGTCGTGCCTCGCGCAGTCGGCGTGAGTGATGAAGGCCGTCGCCATGAGCCTGCCCGTTTCCGCATCCCATCATAGCGGCTTTCCAGTAAACTTACGACTTTCATCGACGATTTTGCCGGCACGGCCGCGTCAAGAATGTCCTCTGCGCTGATTCAAGGCGTCATCCAGCAGGCGGGAAAGATCATCCTCGGCAAGGAGCGCCAGATCCGCCTCGCGCTCGCGTGCCTGCTCGCGCGCGGGCACCTCCTGATCGAGGATCTTCCGGGCGTGGGCAAAACGACCCTCGCGCACGTGCTCGCGAAGCTGCTCGGCCTGAATTTCCACCGCATCCAGTTCACGAGCGACATACTGCCCGCGGACATCATCGGCGTCTCGGTATACGAGCGCGAGAGCGCGAGCTTCAAGTTCCACGCCGGACCGATTTTCGCGCAGCTGATCCTCGCCGACGAGGTGAACCGCGCCACGCCGAAGACCCAGTCGGCGCTCCTCGAGGCGATGGAGGAGCATCAGGTCACGGCCGAAGGCGAGACGCGCAGGCTCCCCGAGCCCTTCTTCGTCGTCGCGACGCAGAACCCCTCGCATCTCGTGGGCACTTTTCCGCTGCCCGAATCGCAGCTCGACCGGTTTCTGATGAGGATCGAATTGGGCTATCCGGACCGCGACGCGGAGCGCACGCTCCTGCAGGGCGCCGACCGCCGCGACATGATCGCCGGCCTGGACGCGTGCCTCGCGCCCGGCGATCTGATGGATCTGCAGTCGATGGTGAAAACCGTGCACGCCGCGCCGCCGCTTCTCGATTACATCCAGGGGCCTCTCGCCCCGCGCGGCGCTCGCGCTCTTGCACGCCTCGCGCGCCTGGGCGCTGCTCGAGGGCCGAGACAAGGCCGTTCCCGAGGACGTTCAGGCCGTGCTTCCCGGCGTGGCGGGCCACCGGCTGCGGCCGGTGCACGACGGGGTACGCACCTCGAGCATCGACAAGGCGAACGGCCTGATCTCGGCCGTGCCGATCCCGTGAAGCTCGACCGCATACTGCAATATTCGCAGGCCTACAATTTCTATCAGTGGGTGTTCGGGCGGCACGCGCCCGAGCCGGGCGTGGTGTTCCTGAGCCAGCGCCGCGTCTTCATCCTGCCCACGCGCCACGGCCTCTCCTTCGGGGGATCCCTCGTCCTCATGCTGCTCGGCTCGATCAACTACAGCTTGAGCCTGGGCTACGTCCTCACGTTCCTGCTCGCGGGCCTGGGCGTCGTCTCGATCCTGCACACGTTCCGCAATCTTGCGCACCTCTACGTGAGCGCCGGACGCGTGCCGTCCGTGTTCGCGGGGGACAGCGCACGGTTTCAGCTCGTCTTCGAGAACAGGAGCGGCTTCGATCGTCACTCGCTCGACCTCGCCTGCCGCGGAGCCGCGGCGAGCTGCGACGCGCCGGCTCGCCAGCACTGCTCCGTCGTGCTGCCGCTGAAAGCCGAAAAGCGCGGCTGGCTGCAGCTCGAGCGCGTCACCGTGGAGACGCGGTTTCCCCTCGGACTGATGCGCGCCTGGAGCTACGTGCAGCCGGACATGCGCGCGCTGGTCTATCCGCGGCCCGATTCCGCTCCCCTGCCCCTGCCGTATTCGGACGCTCACACCGGCGACGCGATCTCCTCGGGCGCGGGGACCGACGATTTCTCGGGCCTCCGGCCCTACCAGGCGAGCGATTCCCCGCGCCATATCGCCTGGAAAGCCTCGGCGCGGAGCGAGCTGCTGCTCACCAAGCTCTTCGAGGGCCGCGCCGCCTCCGAGCTGTGGTTCGACTGGACACTGCTGCCTGCCGACATGCACACCGAGGCGCGCCTGTCGCGCCTCGCGCGCTGGGTGCTGCTTGCCGAGGAGCGCGGGCTGCGTTACGGCCTGAAGCTTCCGGACGCGGAGGTGCCGCTCGGCGAAGGATTCGCCCACAGGGAGCGCTGCCTGAAGGAGCTCGCGCTTTTCCATGGCTGAGCCGAGATCCGCCGACGCGCTGCCGCTCGCGCCGCTGGTGGCGCTCGTCGCCGCCGCCACGCTCACCGTGGCTCCTCACGCCTTGTGGCTGCCCTGGTGGGTCGACGCGACCGCGGCGGTCCTGCTCGTCTGGCGCGCCGCGCTTGCGCTGCGCTCGCGCGCGCTGCCCGCGCGCTGGCTGCTGCTTCTGCTCACCCTCGCCAGCGCAACCGGAGTCTTTTTTTCCTACCGCACGATCATGGGGCGCGACCCCGGGGTGACCCTGCTCGTGCTGCTGCTTTTCCTGAAGCTGATGGAGACGCGCGAACGGCGCGACGTTTTCGTCGTGGCCTTCCTGGTCTACTTCGTCGCCCTGTCCAACTTTTTCTATTCCCAGTCCATTCCGACCGCAGCGCTGATGCTGCTCACGGTCTTTATCACCACCGCGACGCTGGTCGGGTTCAGCGCGCCGCAGCGCCCGGTCATGGACGACGCAAAGACCGCCGGCCGAATGCTCCTCCAGGCAGGCCCGGTGATGCTGCTGCTTTTTTTTCTCTTTCCCCGGGTACAGGGTCCCCTGTGGGGGATGCCGCAGGACGCCTACACCGGCATGACCGGCCTGTCCGAGACGATGTCGCCCGGCTCGATCAGCGGCTTGTCGCTCTCCGATTCC
>VBAP01000173.1:0-1896 GCA_005882335.1 Candidatus Segetimicrobium genomatis | reverse complement strand
CGGCGCGCCGGTCGACTACGAGGTGACCCTCGAGCCGCACAACCGCAACTGGATGTTTGCGCTCGAAATGCCGACGGTCCTCCCGCCAGGCGCCCGCGTGACGAGCGACTACCAGGTCATCTCCCTGACGCCGGTCCGCAGCCGCATGCGCTACGAGATGCGCTCCTATCCGAATTTCGCGGCGACCAGCGGAGCCGATCCCGCGGACCTCGCGCTCGCGCTCAGGTTTCCGCGCGTCTTCAACCCCCGGGCGCAGGGGCTCGCGCGCGAGTGGCGCGACTCCTCCGGCGACAACGCCGCGATCGTGCGCCGGGCCGTCGAATTCTTCCGCAGCAGCCGCTTCGAATACACGCTCTCGCCGCCGATCCTCGGCTCCAATTCGGTGGACGAGTTCCTGTTCAACACCCGGCAGGGATTCTGCGAGCATTTCGCCTCGAGCTTCGTTTTCCTGATGCGCGCCGCCGGCGTGCCCGCCCGCGTCGTGACCGGCTACCAGGGCGGGGACACCAACCCGGTGGACGGCTACATGGTGGTGCGCCAGGCCGACGCGCACGCCTGGGCTGAGGTATGGCTCGCCGAAAACGGCTGGACGCGCGTCGACCCCACCGCGGCCGCAGTCCCCGTGCGCATCGAGCTCGGCATCACGGCGGCCCGGCCAAGGGGAGCGGCGCTGCCGCTGCTCATGCGCACCGGCAGCGACTGGCTCAAGGCCCTGCGCAACAACTGGGAGGCGGTCACAAACCAGTGGAACCAATGGGTGCTCGGCTACAACCCGGATCGGCAGCGCGAGATGCTCACCTGGCTCGGGGTGCAGCAGCCGAGCTGGCAGACCATGACGGTGATGCTGTTCTGGAGCGTGGCCGGGGTGCTGCTGCTCGTCGCGCTCGCGCTGCTTCGCGGAATCCGGCGCGAGGACGCGGTGCAGAGCGCGTGGCTGCGCTTTTGCGACAAGCTCGCCAGCGCGGGCCTCGCGCGCGCGCTCCCCGAGGGCCCGCTCGATTATTGCGACCGCGTCGCCGGGCGGCTCCCGGCGCGCGAGGCGGCGGTGCGCGCCATCGCGGCGCTTTACGTCGATCTGCGCTACGGCCCGCGCGCCGATACCCATTCGGTTGCCCGCATGAAACAACTGGTTCGGGAATTCAGGCCTTGAGGGCCGATCCAATACACGAGATGAGGGGACACATCCCCTCATGCTCCACTATATCAGGGCTGTTTCACATCGATCTGAAACAGCGTCTGAAACACTTTCTCCTCGCCGCGGCGCTCGCGCTGCCGGCAGCCTCGCTGGCGGCGCCCGGTTATCCGCAGCGCAAGGAAGTGAAGCAGTTCATCGCCGAGATGGTGCACAAGCACCGCTTCACCCGCAGCGAGCTCAACCGCGTCTTCGGCCGGGCGCAGTTTCAGCCGGCCATCATCAAGGCGATGGAGCAGCCCGCCGAAACGGCGCTCGCCTCCTGGCAGGCTTACCGCGCCCTGTTCATCAATCGAGAGCGCATCGACGCGGGCGTGCAATTCTGGAATCACCACGCCGAGCCCCTCGGGCGCGCCGCCACGGAGTTCGGCGTCCCCGCGGAGATCATCGTCGGCATCATCGGCGTCGAGACCACCTACGGCCGCAACGTCGGGACCTACAGGGTGATCGACGCGCTGTCCACGCTCGCGTTCGACTACCCGAAGCGCGCCGACTTCTTCCGGACCGAGCTCGAAAACTACCTGGTCTTCACGCGCGAAATGCGCATCGACGCGCTGCGCGTCAAGGGCTCCTACGCCGGGGCGATCGGCATCCCGCAGTTCATGCCGGGCTCGTACCGGCGCTTCGCGCTGGATTACGACGGCGACGGCCATATCAGACTCTCCACCAGCGCTGCCGACGCCATCGGCAGCATCGGCAATATT
>VBAP01000031.1 GCA_005882335.1 Candidatus Segetimicrobium genomatis | reverse complement strand
AGGGAACCGATCCACGCGTGGTGGGACGTCAGGGGCGGCTGACCAGCCTGGGTACCTCCAACGGCGCCGCGATGCGTATCGCGCCCGCCGGCCTCGCGCACCCCGGCGATCTCGAGGGCGCGGTCCGCGACGCGGTCACGATGTGTCTGCCCACGCACGCCACCCAGCTGGCCATCTCCGGCGCATCCGCGGTCGCAGCGGGCATCGCCCGCGCGCTCACGGCCGACGCCGACGTCTACACCGTCGTGCAATCTGCATTTTGGGGCGCGCGGCGGGGCGAGGAGATCGGGCGCCGGGAAGGCCGTGTCGTGGCCGGGCCCTCGGTCGTCCGGCGTATGGAGACCGCAGTCGCGCTCGCGGCACGCGGACGCGACCTGATCGAGACGATCCAGGAGATCCACGCCTACGTCGGCAGCGGCCTGCACATCGCCGAAGCCGTTCCCGCAGCGGTCGGCATCTTCGTCGCCGCGGGAGGCGATCCAATGCAGGCGATCGTCGGCGGCGTGAACATCGGCGATGACACCGATACCGTAGCGATCATCGCGGGAAGCATGGCCGGCGCGCTGCGGGGATTCCGGGCGGTGCCGAAAGATCTGTACGAGTCCCTAGAGCACGCCAACACCCTTCGTTTGGCCGACGTGGCGCGGGGGCTGACCGCCGTGGCGCAGCGCGGGCAGACCGCCCGGGTTGGAACAGAAGAAAGGAGGTGAGCCGGACAGGGCTGGCTTCACACTCAGCCAGAGAAGGAGGCTGATAGACGCGATGTGGGCTCGGATGTGGGCAGGGCTTACCGTCCTGCTGGTAGTCGTCGTGGTGGCGTCCCTGTTTGCTGGAGTGCTGACGCCAGCGCAGGCATCGCCATCGCAACTCTCAGCAGCCTCGCCGCTGTTGCGGGTGGCGCAGAAGCCGAAGGTCGTCCTGAAGCTGCTCGCGATTACGGACGACGCGCAGATCAACGCCTGGAAGGAAATCCTGGACGAGTTCCACAAGATCGACGGCGGCAAGTGGTCGTACGTCGACATTGCATTTGAGACCGTCCCCTTCCAGGATCTGTTCCCGAAGATTGAGAGCGCGGTAGCGGCCGGGTCAGATATGGACATGGTGCAGTCCGACGGCCCGGATATGAAGCACTATGCGTTCTACCGCAGCCTCATTCCACTCGACAAGTTCTTCACCGACGCGGAGAAGAAGCAGTGGCTCCCCCAGTCCCTTGAGGAGGGCAGCTACCGCGGCGTGTTGTATGGCCCGCCGATGATGCAGTCCTGCTCGCTGTTGATGTACAACAAGCAGATGACCGACGCCGCGGGGATCAAGCCGCCCCAGACCCTGGGGAAGAGCTGGACGATGGCCGAAGCCCTGAAGGCCTGGCAGAAGACCACCACGCGGCCGTCCGGATCGAGCGTGCCGTCGGTGTGGGGTCTGCGCTGGGGTCAGGGCACGTGGGTCGGTGACTACGAGCACGGCATCTTCCGCCGGTCCAACGGCGCGAAGGGCAGCCCGACGTACAACGGCGTGGGGCCTGACGGCATCACCTTTGTCGGCTACATGGATACGCCGGAATCCATCGAGGCGATGCAGTTCTACCAGGACCTCCACCGGAAGTACAAGGTGACCCCCATCGAGGCCATCCCGCAGATCTTCGAGACGAAGAAGTCCGCGTTCATGGTTACGCCGGACAACCGCATCGGCGAGCTGAACCGGCTGTACGGCGAGGGGAAGTTCCCCTGGGGCGTGACCGGCATCCCGTACTTCAAGACCCAGCTCTGCCACACCGGGAGCTGGCACTACGGGATCTCGCCCAACACCAAGCACTTCGACGAGGCGATAGCGTATGTGAAGTTCGCCAGCAGCGACGCAGGCGCGCGCATCTGGTACAAGCACCTCCGCCAGCTGCCCGCCAACGTCGCCCTGCTGAACACGCTCCCAGAGTACAAGCCCGGGGCATCGCAGGCCATCTGGGTCGAGGCGATGAACAAGATCGGTGTCCCGCGAATCCAGACTCCGGGCTACACCGAGTACCAGCAGGTGTTCGCAGAAGTCAGCCTCAACATCATCGCCGGCGCGAACGTGGCCGAGCAGATGAAGGCGGGCGCTGCGCGCGCGCAGCAGCTGGTCGCCAAATATAAGGGATGGCAGTAGCAGGTACGGACCGGGGCTGCCGCTGCGGCGGCCCCGGTCCACACTCTCACAGCGAACTGACGTGAGCGCGGTCGCGGCTCAAGCCATTCCCCAGACACGGCGCTGGTGGACAACCCGCCGGCGCGGCCACGCTATTGCCCTCTTGTTTGTGATCCCGGCGCTGGTCAACTTCGCGGTCTTCCGCTACCTACCGATCCTGGCGGCCATACGCAGCAGCCTGTGGCAGTACAGCCTGCTCGGCGGTTACGGGCAATTCATTGGGCTGCAGGCCTACATCCGGATGCTGCAGGATCCCATCTTCTGGAAATCACTGCAGGTGACGGTAGCGTACGTCGTCACGAAAGTCCCTGCACAGATCGCTCTCAGCATGGGGCTGGCCCTGTTCCTGGCGCGGGAGAACCGGTTTGCCGCGGTCGTCCGCTCCGCAATTTTTGCGCCCGTCGTGTCCTCGATCGTTGTTGTCTCTGTCATCTGGGGGCTGATGTATCACGTGCAGCTGGGCCTCATCAACAGCATCATTACCAGCGTCGGATTGCCGCGCATCGCGTTCATCTCCAACCCCGATCTCGCGCTCGCAGCCATTGTCATCATGATGGTCTGGAAGGAGATCGGTTTCAGCATGATCATCCTCATGGCCGGCCTGAAGGGCATTCCGGACATGTTCTACGAGGCCGCGCGGATCGACGGAGCCAGCGGGTGGCAGCAGTTTTTGGGCATCACCCTGCCGCTGCTCCGCCGGGTCCTGATGTTTGTCGTCGTCACGCAGACGATCTTCTCGTTCCAGGTGTTTGTGCCGGTATACACGATGACCCATGGCGGGCCGCTGGACGCGACCAAGGTCATCGTCTATTACATTTACCAGAACGGGTTCCTGTTCCAGGACATGGGCTACGCCGCGGCGATGTCCACCCTGACGCTGGCCATTCTTCTCGTAGTGAGCGCCGTGCAGATGCGGCTGCTGCGATCGGAAGTGGAGTACTAGATGTGTCCGTCATTGCGAGCGCCAAAGGCGCGTGGCGATCTCCTGAACTGGGACCGCCACGGCCCTTCGGGCCTCGCGGTGACAGACTTAGTTGTCATTGCGAGGAGCCCTGTCGCTGCGCTCAGGGCAGGCTGCGCGACGGAGCAGTCTCATCTCTATTCCGTCATCGCGAGCGGAGCGAAGCGATCTCCTCGGAGGAGGAGATTGCTTCGGGGGCTACGCCCCCTCGCAATGACAGAAAAGGACGGGGCCTCGCGATGACAGCGAGGATCCCATGCTGAAGCGGGCGGTTCTGGTCGAACGCGTTCCCGTCCCCGGCGCGACGAGCTTCACGCGCTGGCTGCAGTCCGCCATGCAGCAGACCTGGTTCTACGCGCTGGGCGCGGTGGTGCTGGTCATCTACGTCACGCCGTTTCTGTGGATGATCCTGGGCAGCCTGCGCCGCGAGGTGGAGATCTTCCAGTACACCTATCCGCTGACGGTGCGGACGTTTGTGCCGGTAGAGTGGTCGCTGAAGAATTTCTTGGACGTCCTCGGCATTTCTCCGGAGGGCAAGTCCTTCGGCCTGAACTTCGGGCGGGCGCTGCTCAACACAACCCTGGTCTCGGCGGGCGTGGTCGCCAGTTCGCTGGTCTTCAACACGATGGGTGCGTACTTCTTCGCCCGGTTGGACTTCCCGCGTAAAGGGTTCCTCTTCTTGTTTGTCATAGCAACGATGCTGATCCCATTCGAGGCCGTGATGGTGCCGCTGTACATCGTGGTCCGCTCCCTGCACCTGCAGGACAGCTACTGGGCCCTCATCCTGCCCTGGTACGCGAGCCCGTTCGTCATCTTCGCCCTCGTGCAGTTCTTCGGGGAGATCCCCAAGGAACTGGACGAGGCGGCGATCATCGACGGCGCATCGCACTTCGGCGTGCTCCGCCACGTCATCGTCCCCAACGCCGTCCCGGGGCTGGTCACCACCGCGCTGCTGGAGTTCCAGTTCATCTGGAACCTGTTCTACTGGCCGCTCATCGCGGTGGGGAGCAAAGATCTGCAGACGATCCAGGTGGCGATCGCGCAGCAGACTACGCAGACGCAGGTCTACTGGGGCCGCATCTTCGCCGGTTCGGTCTTGGCCAGCGTTCCTGTCATCGTGCTCTTTCTGTTGATGCAGCGGTACTACGTCAAGGGCGTGGTGATGTCGGGTTTGAAGGGGTAGCGGGCCGTCATTGCAAGGAGCGAAGCGATCTCCTCGGAGGAGGAGATTGCTTCGGGGGCTACGCCCCCTCGCAATGACAGACTAGGAAGGGGTACCCGTTGTGGGTGAAGTCCGCCGGGTAATTATCGATACCGACCCGGGTATCGATGACACGATGGCCATCATGCTGGCGCTGGCCTCCCCGGAGCTGCGGGTGGAGGGGCTCACCACCGTGCGCGGCAACGTGGGCGTCGAGCAATGCGCCCGCAACGCGGTGACAATTCTGGAAATCGCGGGCCATGCAGACATCCCGGTGGCCGTCGGCGCCGACACACCGCTGGTGCGGTCCTACCACGGTCACGGTTCCACCGTGCACGGCCAGGACGGCCTGGGCGAAACCGGGCTGTCGGGAGTCCGCCCGGTCCCCGACCGGCGCGCGGTCGACTTTCTCATCTCGCGTATCACCGCATCGCCGGGAGAACTCACTCTCATCGCGCTCGGCCCCCTCACCAACCTCGCGCTGGCGGTGAGCGTCGACCCGCGCCTGCCGCGCCGGGTGCGCGAGGTCATCGTCATGGGCGGAGCCGTGGCCACCCGAGGGAACGCGACGCCGGTGGCGGAAGCCAACATCAACAACGACCCCGAAGCGGCGCGCATCGTCTTCCATGCCGGATGGCCGGTCACACTCGTCGGCCTCGATGTAACACACAAGGTCACAATGACGCCGGCCTACCTCCAGCGGCTGGCCGCGGCGCACACCCCGGTCACGGACCTCATCACAAAGATCACGCCATTCTACCTAGGCGCCTATAAGCGCATGGTCGGGATCGATGGCTTCTACGTGCACGACCCGACCGCCGTCGCGGCCGCCATCCGTCCCGCCCTGTTTGAAATCCGCGAGCTCTATGTGGACGTCGTCACCGACAGCGAGCGGGCGCTGGGACAGACCATCGCCGATTTCCGCAATCAGTGGAAGATGGCGCCAAATCTGCGTGTGTGCCTGAACGTGGATGCGCAGGGGATTCTGGATCTCTACCTCGAGCGCGTCGCCGGATACCGCGTGCCCGCCTGAGAGCAGCTGACCAAACGCTACGACGGCCTTGTGGCGGTCCGCGACCTGGAGATGCGGGTGGAACCTGGGGAGATCTACGGGTTCCTCGGTCCAAACGGCGCCGGCAAAACCACGACGCTGTTGATGGTGCTCGGCATCCTCAAACCAACGGCCGGGCGGATCTACCTCTGGGGGCGGCCGTTGGAGGACGATCCCCTGGCGGTGAAGCGGCGCATCGGCGTGGTCGGGGAGCACGATTACATCTTCGACCACGTCACGGCGGACGAGTATCTCCGGTTCTTCGCAGATCTGTACGGTGTCGCGAATCCGGCCGCGCGCATCGAAGCGCTGCTCGACCGGCTGGGGCTGCTGGAGTTTCGAACGCTCCGGGCTCGCGATTTCTCCCGCGGCATGAAGCAGAAGTTATCGCTGGCCAGAAGCCTCTTGCATGAACCCGAATTACTGCTGCTGGACGAGCCGGTCTCGGGGCTCGATCCGCACGGCATCGTGGATGTGCGTCATCTTTTGCTGGAGCTCAATCGCAGCGGGGTCACGATCTTCATCTCCTCGCATCTGCTCTCCGAGGTGGAACAAACAGCGCACCGGGTTGGCATCATGCACCGCGGCCGCCTCGTCCGGCAGGACACGATTCCGGCCCTGCGCGGCATGCTGCGGCGGGATCCGACCCTCGAGGTGGAGCTGCAGGCGCCGGTGCCGCACCTGGATGCGCAGTTGCTGGCATTGCCGGTGGTGCGGCAGGCGCAGACCAACGGCCGGCGGCTGGTCGTGACCGTGGCCCCGGGCGCAGATCACCGTGGGATGATTTCCCAGGCCGTCGCTGCCGCGGGCGGCGTCATTGTGGGTATGCACGCACACGAACCCACCCTGGAAGAAGCGTTTCTCACTCTGACGGACGCGGCGGTGGAGCGATGGGTGTCGTAGCCGGCGTGCGCGACGCGACGCGGATTCGCTCAGCCTGGATCCTCTCCGGCCGGCCGACAGCCGCCATGATCCGGCTGGATCTCTTCTCCACCTTTACGGCCCTGGCGCCATACGCGGTCGTGGCGGTCGCGGCTGCGCTGGCCGGTTTCGTCTTGCAAAACGACCTGCACCGCGTCCAGGAGGATGGGTTGCTGGTGATCGGCGATCCGTTCGCCGTCTCCCTCTATGGCGGCGTCTTGCTGCTGTCGGTGTATCTGGCCGCCTCGGCGGCGATGGCGGTCGCGCGGGAACGGGAACAGGGTACGGTCGAGTTGCTGTCCTACGGTCCGGTCAGCGCATTCTCATATCTGCTGGCCAAGTTCACCAGCCACGTGCTGCAGTACATGTTCCTTGTGGTGCTGCTCCTCGGTTCCTATCTGCTCCTAGCGGTGGCGACAGGCTTACACCTGCGCGGCACCACGCTGCTGGCGATGGCGCTGTCCATCGGTCCGGCCGCGGCGGCGGCAGCGCTCGGGCTGCTCGTGGCGGCCTTGATGCGGCGGGTGCGGCCGACGATTCTTGCGGTACTGGGGCTGGCACTCGGGACGGTGGGGCTGCAGGTCGCCCGGGAGGTCCTGGTACGCCTCCCGGCGCCAGAGTTCCACGTGAACCCGGTGCAGGTGCTGCGGTGGGCGGCGGTCGCAGTCTCATCGATCACGCAGTGGCTCCTGCCGTTCGGCTACGTGGATCGCGAACTGTCCGTGATGCTTCGCGGGGATCTGGCCGGAGCGCTCAGTGTGACGGTAGCGGCCTGCGTGTACGCAGCGGTGGTGCTCGCCCTCGCCGCCGCGGGACTGGACCGCACGGGGATCCGGCGATGAACCGCGCCGTCATCGCCACGTTATTTCTGCTCCTCAGCGCCGGGACCGCCCGGGCTCAAGTCCCAGTCAAAGAACGGCAGTTCGTCTACGGAATCAACGCGTTCGCCTGGGAGGGGTATGTGGGATCGCTCTCGGCGAGGCCGCCGCACACGATCTATGTGCTGGCCGGTCACCGCAGCATCGTGTCCGCGCGCGAAACGCTGGTCTACTTCTGGCCCATCACCGGAGAATATCGCGCCGACTGGTCCGGTCTCAATGCCAGTGTGGATGGGACTCTGGAGGTGTTGCAGGCCGGACGCGCGGTGACCGTGCTCCTGCGGCAGCCGTACGTCATCCAGTACCCCAACGGTCCGGACAGCGGGCTCGCGGTGCTCTACGTCGGGGAGGAAGCCGCGCGCCGCTATCGCGCGTTCGTCGAGGCGCGTGACCAGTACCGCGACGCCCTGGCGCGATACCTTGAAGCCCGCCGCCGGTACCTGGAGGCGCTGGACAGAGCGGCGGCGGCGCGCCAGCGCGGTGTCACGGTGACGCTTCCTCCGGCGCCGGAAGAACCCGGGCAGTTCAGGCTTTTCAGCAGCGACGTGCATGATGGCTTTTTGATCAACCTGCCGCAGGGACACTACGCGATTCGGGTGCGCGGCCCGGACGGCCGGGTCGTTGCGGGCAGCCAGCGGACGCTGGTGGCCTTCACCCATCGCCGCGAGGCTGTGGGATTTACGATCGTCCCGCAGACCCGCTGGACGGTTCCCGAACGCGCCGACGAGCCTGGGTCCACGATCTACGCGCGGCGGGATCAGGTGCTGTATTTCCAGCCGTACGCGGCGCGCGAATATAACGACCTGGCCTATGCGCGCCTGGTGAACCCTCAGAGCGCGGAGGGCCGGTCCGACGGCTGGCGGTGGGAGTACTCCCAGTCGCTTGTTGAAGACCGGCTGCAGCTGGCCGGAGCGTCGGGAGTCCAGACTGTTACCGGCCGGCCGTACCGCGTCGAGCAAAAGACCGGCGAAGCCTTGGGGTATGAGGTGATCGAGCCGCCGGCCGGGCAGACAAGTGATTTTTCGGGCTTCAAAGTTCAGGTCCAAGGGACGCTCAATCTCGCATTGCTGGATGCTGCCGGCCGCCCCGTGCCCGGCAGCGAGCGAATCGTGAGAGTGCCTCGCCTGGGAACCGCCTGGCCGCTGGGCGTCATTCCCCTGCTTCCACTCACGCTCGGCGCGGCCGTGGTGGCCTGGCGGCGGGAACAGTTGGGTCGGACTCAGCGCACTCGCGAGGCCTAGGTGCCGCGTCCAGCATTTGTTACGGTGGGCGGGATCGTCGCCGATCTCGT
The DNA here is from genome assembly GCA_005882335.1 of Candidatus Segetimicrobium genomatis. Taxonomy (GTDB): domain Bacteria; phylum Sysuimicrobiota; class Sysuimicrobiia; order Sysuimicrobiales; family Kaftiobacteriaceae; genus Telluricultor. Next base: position 41,068 of record VBAP01000031.1, on the reverse strand, counting down.
CGTGCCTATTCAGTCGTTTCCGATCACACCTCAAGTGCACCAGGTGGTGGAACGGCTCTTCGTCGAGCCGGGCGGGCTGGGGAACTGTCTGGTCGTCGCGGCGCGGCTGGGTCTGCACGCCACGGCGCTGGGATGGGTGGGCCAAGACATCTTTGGCGATCAGATCGTCTCGTCGCTTCGTCAGGAAGCGGTGGACGTAGAGCACGTCCTGCGGTTGCCGGGGCGCTCGACGGTCTCCACCGTGCTCGTGGATCGCGAGGGCCAGCATGTCTTTGTGGGCAGCATGGGGGTCCGGGGCCCGGACCACCTCCCCGCCGAGTGGCGTCCGATCGTAGAAAACGCGACGTGGGTGATGAGCGACGGATGGGTGCTGGTGCAGAACCCTGATCCCATCGAGGAAGCTGTCGTGCAAGCGCACGCCAATGGGCGGACGACGGTCTTTGATCCCGGTCCCCTGCTCCATCGCGTCCCTGACGAGCGCATCGCGCGGGTGCTGGCCGCGACGACGGTGCTGCTGCTGACCGAGGAGGAAGCGGTTCGGCTTGTAGGATCCGGCTCTCCGGGCCAACTCACGAAGGCCCTGCTCGCCCGGGGGCCTTCGCTCGTCGCGCTCAAGCGCGGTGTGGAGGGCGCCCTGATTGTGACGCGATCTGAATCGTTCGTGCAGCCGGCGTTCCCCGTGACGGTGCGAGACACGACGGGGGCCGGTGACGCGTTCGACGCAGCTTTTATCGCAGGCCTGGCATTCGGGATGTCCGCGTCATCGGCGGCGACGCTCGCTGCCGTCGCCGGTGCGGTGGCGGTGTCCAAGCTGGGGACCGGCACGGCCATGCCGACCCGCGGGGAGATTTCGGCGTTCATCGCAGCGCACCAGCTCGGTATCGATCTGGAGGTGTAATGTGACGCGCAAGGTGATACTCGATTGCGATCCCGGCCACGACGACGCCATGGCGATTTTGCTGGCAGCGAAGAGGCTCGAGGTCCTGGGGATCACCACCGTCGCCGGCAATCAGAGCATCGACAAAGTCACGACGAACGCGCTGAAGGTCGTCGAACTCGCCGGGCTCACGTCGATTCCAGTCGCACAGGGGGCGACGTATCCGCTCGTCCGCGCACCGCGCCACGCCCCGGAGATCCACGGCCAGACGGGGTTGGACGGACCGGAGCTGCCGGTGCCCACCACAAAGACCGTGAAGACCCACGCCGTCGACTTCATCGTCGATACGGTCATGCGCACAGACGGCGTCACGCTGGTCCCCACCGGACCCCTGACCAACATCGCGCTGGCGCTGCGCAAAGAACCGCGCATTGCGGGTCGCGTCCCGGAGATCTGCTTGAGGGGAGGCTCGCGCACGCACGGCAACGTCACCGCGGCGGCGGAGTTCAACATCTACTTCGATCCGGAGGCCGCGCACGCGGTCTTCACCAGCGGCATTCCGATCAAGATGGTCGGGCTGAATGTGACTGAGCAGGTCATCGCCACCCCGCAACGCCGCCAGCAGCTGCGGGCGCTGGGTACCCGGGTCGCGCGTGCCGCGGCTGAGATGCTGGATTTCTACGCCGGGGCGGTGGAACGCGCATATGGGTTCGCAGGCGGCGCGATGCACGACCCGCTGGCGGTGTCCGCCCTGATCGATCCCGGGGTCCTGGAGTTCGAACGGATGCATGTCGCGGTGGAACTGGCGGGGCAGTACACGTTGGGCCAAACTCTGTGTGATGATCGATTCCTACGCGCCGGAGCGAAACGGGATGCTGCGGTCCGGCCGGGAGCGTCACCTAACGCCGAGGTCGCAGTCGCCGTGGACGCCGAGCGGTTCTTTAGGCTCTTCTTTGATGTGCTCCGCCAATACGCATGACCGCCATGACCCGAGGCCTCCGTCTTCATTGGGGTCTGACCCCTTTGAAGACCGTGTTCATTGGGGTCTGACCCTTTTGAAGACCGTACGAGTGTTTGCTGGTTTGCGCTGGGGTTTACGCTGGGCGCCACATCAAGGACGATACGATTCGAGGAGCCGGCGAGCTTCGGCTTCAATCTGGCCAGAAATGGTGGGGACCCCCAGATGCTGGAGGGTGATGGCCGCGGAGATTGCGCCGTGCACACCGGCCGCAACCGAGCTGTGCGTGCGATGGTAGCCGACGAGCAACCCCCCGCAGTAGGCGTTGCCGGCGCCCGTGACGTCCGCGGGTGGTCCCAGCCAGATGGCGGCCACGTGCCGCGGCGCCGGATCCTCGCGCGAGCGGACGAGCGAGCCCTCGCGACCCATGCGGATGCTAACCAGCTTCGCACCGGCTTCCAGAAAGGTGGCGATCCAGCGGTCCGGCGGCTGCGATCCCAACATCGCCGTACACTCCTCTGCGTTGGGGGAGACGATATCGACGGATCCGATCAGGTCCAGCACGCGGGTGCGCTGGTCGGCCACCAGGTGCCACGGCGCAGGCTCCCAGAGAATCAACGCGCCCGGCACGGTCCGCATCGCCGCGAACACCGGGGCCACACCGTCGAGCTCGGCGGTCATTAAATGGAATCCCTGCGCGTCCGGATAGGCTATCACCTGATCCGGGGTTGGCGCGAATGTCGGGAACTCACTCCGTGGAGACTGGAAGATTTCGGTCCGATGCTCACGCGCGTCGTAGATTTGCCAGGCGCGCGGCGTCGCGTGCGGAAACCGGCGCACGCTGCGCAGGTCAAAGCCCATCTGCTGCAGCGCCGTCCACAGCTCATTCGGGAAGTTATCGCCAACGCTTCCGATCAAACCCACATCTTTTGTCCACACCCGCATCCCGGCGGCAGCATGCGTGGCCGCGCCGCCCAGGATGCCGGGCAGCGCCCGCCCGTCGCCGGTGACGATGTCGTCGATAATGATGGTGCCGACCGCGACAAACATCGACCGTCAGCGTTTTCCGCGCCGGGGATGCAGTGTGGCAAACAGCAGCCACGCGGCCAGCGCGGGGATCACGCTCACGCCGAACACCGTGTGCAGGCCGCGCCACTCGTAGATCGCGCCTGCCAAGACCGTACCGGCGCTCGGTCCCAGGCCCATGAGGGCCGCACCATAGAAAGCCTGGGCGGTAGCGCTCCACTCAGGCCGGGTGAGGTCCCGGACCAGCAGGACTCCTGCGACCTCGAGACAGGCAATGGCGACGCTGTGCAGCAACTGCAGCGGGAGGATCGGCCAGGGTGAATGCAGGAGCGCGTAGAGCCCCCACCGGATCGGGAGCACCAGCAGACCCACGCCGACCAGACGCGACACGCCGAAGCGATGGATGAGATGCTGCATCTTCGCCATCAGCGGAACTTCACCCATGGCGGCGATGGCAAACGCGGCGCCCAGCGTCCACCCCGGGCCACCGAGATCGCGCATAAATACAGCGAGAAAGGTATTATTCACCCCCATGCCCATGCCGGTGAGCGCGGCAGCCGCCACCAGCGGTCCCAGTCCCGGCGCAGCCGCGAGGAGGCGCAACCGCAATCCCGGCGGCGCGACCGGTCTGGCGCTCTGTGGAAGCAACGTGGCAACGGCGGTCGCCGCAAGCGCGAAGACGGCGTGAAGCGGCAGGATCAGTTCGGGATTCGGCTGCGCCACCTTCCACCCGATCACGAACACCGCCACGGAGAATCCGACCGAGCCCCACAACCGGATGCGCCCGAAGCCGCGATCTTCTGCGCCGAGGTGCGTCAGCGCCAGCGCCGTCACCAGCGGAAGAATTCCCGCCCGCATCACCGCCACGCCGAACATCGCGAGCAGGAGCGGCACGAATTCCTGCGCGGCCCACAAGCCCGCCGAAGCGGCGACCAGCCCGGCGCAGGCCAGGGTGAGCAGGCGCTTCGTCTGTCCCGTTTTGTCCGCCAGCACACCCCACACCGGTTGCGTAATGACCTGGACCACCGGAAGCACGCCGAGCACGAGACCGGTCTGCGCCGGGGACAAGCCGCGGGCGAGCAGCGCCAGCGCCATGAAGGTGATCGCGGCGATGTTCATGTAGATGATTGCGAAAAAGGCTAAGAATGCTGCTGAGCCGGCAGGCATCGTTCCGGTGTTCTTGACCGCGCAGGTCCACTCCTGGAGCGCCCTTCGTGGCCGCGACTGAGAAACGTCCCATCGATGCGATTGCCGTATCAGCGGCGTCGATCGACCATGTGATCCGGGTGCGGCAACTGCCCGCGTTTGATGAGAAGGTCATCGGCGCATTGGTGGGGCGGCTGCCCGGCGGCACGATGGCGAATTTCGCCTGCGCGTTGAGCCGGCTCGGCGGCCGCGCGGCATGGATGGGGACGGTCGGCGGCGATCCTGAGGGCGCGATGCTCCTCCGGGATTTCCGGCGCTTTCGCGTTGATACCCAACTGGCGAGAGTCGACCGCCGGCGTCACTCCAACTTCACCGTGATTTTCCTCGGGCCGTCGGCCGAGCGGGCGATCGTCGTGGTCCCGTCCATCCGGGAGCGCCTGCCCGCGCCCGCGCGGCTCCGGAGGAGTTTGACCCGGGCCAGGTTTCTCTATCTGTCGCCTCACGATCTTGGGTTCGCGGAACGGCTTTCAAGAATTGCGCGGAGAGCTGGCTGCCGGGTGGCGGTGGAAGTGGAGCCGACGGCAGATCTCGCGTTTGCGCAGGCCCGATCGCTGCTGCGTCATACCGATGTCCTGGCGTTCAACCGCGATGGTCTGGCGATGTTCCTTGGCATCCGCACAGCGATCTCGCCCGAGCAGGCCGAGCGCCACGCGCGCCGGTTGCTCTCCTATGGACCGCGCTATGTGACGGTGACGTTGGGCCGCCATGGGGCGATCCTGGCCGGACCTGATGAGGTCGTGGTCCATCCCGGGTTTCGAGTGAACGCCGTAGACACGACGGGCGCAGGAGACTGCTTCACCGCGGCCTTGATCCTCGGCCTCTGCCGGGGATGGCCGCTACCGGCGATCGCATCGTATGCCAATGCGGCGGCGGCGCTCTCGACGACAGGGGTGGGGCCCCGCGGTTTCCTGCCGTCGGATCGAGATGTGCGGCGCCTGGTGCGGTCCGGCGCCAGGAGACGGGGATGATGTACACGCGCGCACCGCAGCCCATCACATTTCCGGAAACGCTGCGGCCGGATGCACGACTACTCATCCGCGGCGGACGAGTCGTCGATCCGGCGCACGGGGTCGACGCGGTCAAAGATCTCGCCATCGCGGATGGTCGCGTCCAAGAAGTCGCCGATGCGATCCTTCCGGAGCGGGGCGATCGCATCATCGATGCCGCGGGATTGCTTGTCATCCCCGGGCTCATCGACCTGCACTGCCACTTCCACGATCTGTTCGATGTCTCCACAATGCCTGCCACGGAAGTGGTGGCCCACGGGACGACCGTCGCGCTGACGCCGGGCGCCGGCAACACCTTGATGGCGCCGGCCCTGCTGGGAGCTGAAGTGGACCGCGGGCTGCCGCTGCACGTGGGATGCTACATCGGCGCGGCGGCCGTGTTGTCGACGCGCGCGTCTCCCGAACAGCTCATCGCCTACTTCCGCGGCGAGCTGCCTGACAGCACTCGCCTGCAGGTGATCAGCCGCAACCCGATCACCAATGCGACGGGCTCGCTGGCCGTAGGATTGAAGGACCACATGGGACACTGGATTCTCTCCGACGAGGATCTGGAGACATGCTTTGCGATCACCCAGCAGACCGGCATGCTGTTTATGTCGCATTGCCAAGATCCCGAGCATGCGGAGCGTCTGGCGGAAGCGAGCCGCGGACGGCGCGTGCTGCTGACACATGCCACCGCCGCCGGGCTGGCGAGAGACCACCAGGGCGTCACGGTGGATTTCACCACCGCCCACCTGCGGAGATCGCGGGGGCTGCGCGACGGCATCTTGATCGACCCCCGCGCTCAAGTCACTGCCCGTGACGCGATCGCCGGCGGCAGGTGCCGCCTGCTGACCTCCGACGGACCGTGCAACGCGACGATGAAAGGCTTCGGGGACGCGCGGGAGAACATTCCGTGTCTACTCGAGCTCGCCGAAGAGGGCGTGGTCCCCCTCCCCGATGCCGTGGCGATGATGACCATCAACCCTGTGCGCTTCGCAGCCGAGGCCACCGGGCAGAGATGGTGGACCCAGGAGTTGGGTCATCTCGGCGCAGGCGCGCGCGCCAGCGCCGTGCTCGTCGAGCCGCATGCCCAGCGGGCGGTGATGACGCTGGTCGAGGGCCGGATCGCCGCCTTCGAAGGGCGCTGCATCCGCAGCGCGCACGGCGCCGGCGGGTGGGTCAGCCGCACGGGTTTGCGGCCGAGGGTTGGAGTTGGGGATCTGCCGTTGTATAAGACGTAACACTTCTGTCATTGCGAGGAGCGGAGCGACGAAGCAATCTCATGTCTATTCCGTCATCGCGAGCGGAGCGAAGCGATCTCCTCGGAGGAGGAGATTGCTTCGGGGGCTGTGCCCCCTCGCAATGACTGATTGGCTCGGGCCTCGCGATGACAGATTGAAGGAGCGCCCATGAGACGATTCATCATCGATACCGACACAGCCTCCGATGACGCCGTCGCCATTCTGATGGCGCATCGATGGCCCGACGTGCAGGTCGACGCGGTAACCATCGTAGCCGGGAACGTCCCGGTGGAGATGGGCGCCAAGAACGCGGGCTACACCATCGAGTTGTGCGGAAAGTCCACACCCGTCTTCCTCGGCAACCCGCGGCCGTTGTTGCGGGAGCCGTCCTGGGCGTTTTTCTTCCACGGACCGGATGGCATGGGCGGGATGAACTATCCGCCGCCGAAGCGGCCGCCTGAAGCGGAGCACGCCGTGGACGCGCTGATCCGCCTCACCCGGGCGCGGCCGGGTGAGTACACATTGGTCACGCTGGGGCCGTTGACCAACATCGCGATAGCGCTGGGCAAAGCCCCCGACGTTGCGCAGAAGGTCAAGCAGTGTTACGTGATGGGCGGCGCCGCCTGTACCGTCGGCAATATCACGCCGGCGGCGGAGTATAACGTCTGGGTCGATCCCGAAGCCGCTCGCATCGTCTTCCAGTCGGGCCTGCCGATCCTCATGGTCGGCTGGGAGCACTGCCGGGGGCAGGCGGCGCTGGATGAGGCTGACATGAAGCTCGTGCGGAGCCTGCGGACAACTTTCGCCGATTTTGCCCTGGACTGCAACACGGCGGCGTTGAAAGCGGCAACGGAGTGGTTGGGAGATCCGGGCTTGACGCTGCCGGATCCGGTGACGATGTCCATCGCGCTGGACCCATCGGTGTGCATGGATCGCCAGAAACACTTCGTCGACGTCGAGACGGGTAGCGACCTTACCCGGGGGATGACGGTCGTCGACCGGCACGGCGTCCTGAACAAGGAGCCCAATATCGAGGTGTGTTGGACAATTGACTTCGTGAAGTGGAAGGACACACTGTACCGGATGCTGCGCTGAAGGATGCCCCGAGAGCCGCCGCCGGTAAGGGTGTTGGCAGGTAAAGCGCGCGGCTGCACAAATTCTTATAGCGTTCCCGCACCGCCACCAACAGGGAGGGTGAGAGATGAAACGAGTCAGTCACTGGCTCGTGCTGGTCACCGTCGCCGCAGGGCTGCTGGCCCTGGGCTACGGCGGACCCGCAGGGGCTCAACCGCAGAAGACGCTGGTCATCGCAATCGGCGCCGACCAGACCGGCCTGGATCCGCAGACCGTCCAGAATAACGAGTCGGGGTTCGTGATGTCCACCATCTTCGACTCGGTCGTCAACTACAAGCCGGGATCCAGCGAAGTCGGTCCGGGGCTGGCGGAGTCGTGGACGGTGTCGCCCGACGGCAAGGTCTTCACCTTCAAGCTGCGCCGCGGCGTGAAGTTCCACGACGGCACACCGATGAACGCCCGTACCGTCGCCGACGATCTCGACCGCGCCATCAATCCCAACAACCCATGCTATGTCCTGGCGCGCAAGGGCGTCGACACCTACGACGATTTCACGTTCGGCTCGGTCACGGACAACACGGTGGCCAAGATGGACGTGGTGGACGAATACACGCTGCGGTTCACGCTGCCTGATCCCAGCGCGCCGTTCCTCAGCAGCCTGGCGATGACCTGGCAGGGTATCATGAGCCCGGCGGCGACCAAGCAGTACAACTGCGACGCCAGCCAGCATCCGGTCGGCACCGGGCCGTTCAAGTTTGTGGAGGCGGTGCGCAACGACCACATCACGCTGGACGCCAACCCCGACTACTGGGGCGGCCGGCCCAAAGTGGACCGCATCATCTTCAAGATCGTGCCGGAGAGCGCCACGCGCATGCTGATGCTGGAGCGCAACGAGGTCCAGATCCTGGCCGACGTGCCGCCGTCCGATTACGCGCGGGCGCAGAACAACAAAGCGCTGCAGCTCTACAGACAGCCCGGGCTCACCATTCTCGGGGTGGCGATGTCCAACGACCTGGGTCCGTTCAAGGATCGCCGCGTCCGCCAGGCGATGAACTATGCCGTGGACAAGGACGCCATCAACCAGGGTCTGTACGCCGGCGCCACCACGGCCAGCCAGGGCATGCCGCCGGTTCTGTGGGGCTATAACAAGGGCGTCTCACCCTACGCGTACGACGTGGCCAAGGCGAAGGCGCTGCTGGCCGAAGCGGGATTCCCGAACGGGTTCTCCACCGAGATGATGGTGTACGCGAACCCGCGCGGCTACAATCCCATCGGCGGCGCGAAACTCGGTGAGGCCGTGCAAAGCTATCTCACCAAGGTCGGCATCAACGTGAAGATCACGCAGTACGAGTGGGGCGCGTATCTGGACCGGTTCCGCCATCAACCGTGGGAAGGCTTTGCCATCACCGGCTGGTCAGGCGACAACGGCGACCCGGATAACTTCCTGGGCGACCTCTTTGAGTGGGACATCGCCAAAGGCCGGGCGCGGACCAACAACACCTCGCGCCATCACAACCCGGCGTACGATCGGCTGCTCCGCGACGCGCGCCGCACCACGGATCAAACCAAGCGCGAGCAACTCTACGAGCAGGCCAACAAACTGCTCCATGACGACGCGCCCTGGATCTTCATGAACCACACCAACCAGGTGCGGGCGGCCCGGGTGAACGTGAAGGGCTTCCTGCTCAACCCGCTGCAGATGTTCTTCCATATGGAACTCGTCTCGCTGGAGTAACCGCGGCCGCAAGATCGGTCGCGTCGATCCCCGGGGCCCTGCCGGTCTGCGTGGCAGGGCCTCGGACTTCGGCCCGTGGACTGGAACGCGGTGAGATGCTGAAATTTCTCAGACGGCGCCTGCTGCAACTGGCGCCTGTGCTGCTGGGGGTGAGCATCCTGGTCTTTTTCGGGATGCACCTCATCCCCGGCGACGTCGCGCAGTTGCTGCTGGGTGACAAAGGCACCGACGCGGACCTGCAGCGCATCCGGCACCAGCTGGGGCTGGACCGTCCGGTCTACATCCAGTACGTGCGATTCTTGGGCGGCATCCTGCACGGGGATTTCGGCGTTTCGATCCGCACCCGCCAGCCGGTCATCTGGGAGATTGGCCAGGCGCTGCCGGTCACCGTGCAGCTGAGCCTGGCTGCGCTGGTGTTCGCCGTGGTGTTCGGATTGCTCATCGGCGTGCTCGCCGCGCGCTATCCTCGCTCAGCACTGGACACCGGCTCGATGGTCGGCGTGCTGGTCGGGGTCTCGATGCCGGTCTTCTGGACAGGAATCCTGTTGTTGCTGGTGTTCGGCGGCATCCTCGGCTGGCTGCCCCTCGGTGGCATCATCGATGGAAACCTCGGGTACCGGCGGATGACGGGAGCGCCGCTGCTCGACGGCCTGATAAGCGGCAGTTGGGCAGTGGTCGGAAGTAGCCTCCGCCATATCGTGCTTCCCGCGGTGGCGCTGGGCTCGACGGCGATGGCGGCCGTCGCGCGGATGGCGCGGTCCACGATGCTGGACGTGCTCGGACTCGACTTCATCCGGACCGCGCGGGCGAAAGGGCTGGCCGAACGGCGCGTCGTCAGCCGGCACGCGCTGCGCAATGCGCTGCTGCCGGTGGTGACGCTGGTGGGACTGCAGCTGGGGCTGCTGCTCAGCGGCGCGGTGTTGACAGAAACAATCTTTGCCCTGCCTGGGCTGGGACGGCTGGCCATCACCAGCGTACTGGCGCGGGACTACCCCCTGGTACAGGGGGTGGTACTCATCGCGGCCGCGGTCTTCGTGGTGGCCAATCTGCTTGTCGACGTGCTCTACGTCTATCTGGATCCGCGGATCAGGTACGAGTGAGATGGCCACCGCCGGCACCGTCGCCCTGCGCACGTCCCGCCGCCTCGCCGCCCTCTCGTGGCGCCGGCTGTTCGCGCATTCCAGTTTCGTGGCCGGGGCGATCATCGTCACCGGGGTCGTCGCGGCGGCCGCATTCGCGCCCGCGCTTGCACCCTTTGACCCGATCGAGCAGGCGTTCACCAGCCAGTTGCTGGCCCCGTCGCGCGCGCACCCATTCGGCACCGACGAGTTCGGACGCGACATCTTCTCGCGGGTCATCTACGGGGCCAGGATTGCGCTGGTGGTCGGAGTCGTCGCCGACGGCATCGCGGCCCTGCTGGGCGTGGTCCTGGGCGTCGTCTCCGGCTACTTCGGCCGCCGGGTGGATGCATTTCTCATGCGGACGGTCGACGTACTGCTGGCCTTCCCGTATCTCTTGCTGGCGATGATCGTGGTGGCCATCCTGGGCCCCAGTCTCATCAACGCCATGATCGCCATCGGGATCGTGTACACGCCGCAGTTCGCGCGGGTGGTGCGCGGCGCCGTGCTCCAGGTCAAAGAAGAGGATTTTGTGGAAGCCGCCCGCGCCGTCGGCGCCGGATCGCTGCGCCTGCTAGCCCGTCACGTACTGCCCAACATCCTCTCCCCGATCATCGTCATGGCCACCCTGACGGTGGGCTTCATGATCGTCGAAACGGCGGGGCTCTCGTTCCTCGGACTGGGCGCCAGCCCGCCGACACCCGAGTGGGGATCGATGCTGGCGACAGGGAGGTCGTTCATGCTCACGGCGCCATGGATCGCCACCTTCCCCGGACTGGCCATCCTCATAACGGTGGTGGGGTTCAACTTGATCGGGGACGGGCTGCGCGACCTGCTCGACCCGCGGCTGCGCGGGTCTCGATGACAACTTCTGCCATTGCGAGGAGCGAAGCGACGAAGCAATCTCCAGCCAAGGAGATCGCCACGGCCCCTACGGGGCCTCGCGATGACAGAAATATGCGGACCTCACGATGACAGACGGGATGCGTTCGCGATGAGCACGAGTCTCGCAGAGAAAGTCGCGGTCGTGACCGGCGCGGCGCATGGCATCGGCCGGGCGATCTGCGTGGAACTCGCGCGTGAGGGCGCCCGGGTGTGGGCATGCGACATCCTCGCCGCCGACCTGGAGGAAACCAGGCGCGCCGTCGACGACCAGACCGCAGCTCGGGCCCACACGGCTGTCGTCGACGTTACCGATCCTGCCCAGGTGAACGCCTTCGTCGCACGAATCGCGGACGCGGAGGACCGGATCGACATCCTGGTCAACACCGCGGGCGGTGTGGCAGGGCAAACGATGCGGCCGGTGGAGCAAGTGCCCGACGCGGACTGGCGCCGCATCTTCGCTATCAACTTGGACGGCGCGTTTCACTTTACGCGCGCGGTCGCCCCGATCATGAAGGCGAAGCAATCAGGGGCCATCGTGAATATTTCCTCAGGCGCAGGACGCTCCTACAGCCTTACCGGCATCCAGGCCTACGCCAGCGCGAAAGCCGGCCTGATCGGGTTCACGCGGCAGACGGCGGTGGAGCTGGGACCATTCGGCATCCGGGTCAACTGCGTGGCGCCGGGGTTCGTCCGCTCCAATCCCACAACCGAGAAGCAGTGGGAAGCGATGGGCGCGGAGGCTCAGCGACATTTCGTCGAATCGATCGCGCTGCGGCGGTTGGGCAAAGCCGAGGAGATCGCACGCGCCGTCGTCTTCTTCGCCTCTGCGGACGCGTCGTACGTCACCGGCCAGACCATCAGCGTGGATGGCGGAAAGTGGATGCTGGGCTGAGGAGCACACGATGACACTGTCTCTCGATCACGACACCGCGCGCGTCGCGGAATCTGTCTCGACCGACCGCCTGATGGAAGATACGCGAGAGATCGCGCGGTGGGTCAGGCTGTCGGGTTCTCCGGAGGAACGCCGGGCGTTTGCCTACATCGAACGCCGGCTGCGCGACGCGGGCCTGCGCACGCAACTGCTGGAGCACGACGCCCTGATCAGCCTGCCGGTGTCGGCGGCGTTGCGCATGATCGAACCGGATGCGGATGAGATCCCATGCATCACGCACAGCTTTGCGGTCTCGACGCCGCCGGGCGGGATTACCGCCGAGGCGATCCAGGTCGGAGAGAGCGCCCCTCCCGCCGAGATGGTCCGGGGTCGCCTCGCCATCGCCGACGGTCTGGCTACGCCTGGGCGTGTCGCGCAGTTGCAATCCGCGGGCGCAGTGGGGGTCGTCTTTCTCAACCGTGATCCTCTCGTGCACGAGATGATCGTCTCCACCATCTGGGGCAGCCCTACGCCTCCGCAAATGGCTCAACTGCCGTCCGTCCCTGTCGTATCCACGGCGGGCGAGGCGGCGGCGCGGGTGCGGGCGCGACTGGCCGGAAGACGGCCGGTACGCGCGCAGATCACCGCGGTGGTGCAGACGGAGTGGCGGCGGCTGCCGCTGCTCACGGCGGATCTCGATAGAACGAGCGACGACACGTTTGTGCTGCTGGCCGGCCACGTGGACTCCTGGCACTACGGTGCGATGGACAACGGGGGCGCGAACGCCGTGATGTTGGAAGTGGGCCGGCTCCTCGCGCAGACGCGATTGTCCCGTGGGTTCCGGCTGGCCTTCTGGTCGGGGCACTCCCACGGCCGGTATGCCGGCTCAACCTGGTACGCGGACTCGCATTGGGAGGAGCTGGATGCCCGGTGTGCGGCGCACCTGTACATCGACTCCGTCGGCGGCCGCGGTGCTACGAAGCTGGATTCGGGCTACTGTATGCCGGAGACCCGCGAGGTCGGCGTCCGGGTGATCGGCGCTTTGACCGGCCAGCAGTACCGGGGCACTCGCGTGGGACGGTCCGGCGATCAGTCGTTTCTTGGGATCGGCATCCCGTCGCTGTTCATGAGCCTCTCGGAGCATCCGGCCGACGGACCGCAGGCCAGCCGCGACTTCGCCGCTACCGGCATCGCGGCCGGCGGAGGACTGGGCTGGTGGTGGCACACGCCCGAGGACACCGTCGACAAACTCGATCCCGCGGCATTGACGCGCGACGCGCGGATCTACGCGGCGGCGGTTCATATCCTGTGTGCGTCGCCGGTGCTCCCGCTCGACTATACCGCGACTGCCGCGGAGACCGTCACGTCCCTGCGCGCGCTGCAACGGCGGTTGGACGATCGATTAGACGTCTCCGATTGTCTGACAGAAGCAGAGCGCCTGCTCGCGGCGGCCGGACAGTTCACGAAGGATGCGAAATCGCAGTCCGGTGACCTGAAGAACGCATCGGCGATAAACCGCACGCTCATGCGGCTCGGCCGGATCCTGATTCCGGTGCTGTATACGCGGGTGGGACGGTTCGATCACGATCCGGCCATGGCGATTCCCGAGCTTCCGCCACTCCTGGAGGCGGCACAGCTGGCTGAGGTTGACCCTGAGAGCGACGAAGCGAAGACGCTGCGCGTCGCAGCGATTCGGGGTCGAAACCGACTGATGCAGGCGCTGAGAGAAGCGAGACGGCTACTGGAAATGACGGGAACGGGGGAACGCGGGAACGGGGGAACGCGATAATGGCGGTCGCGCAGTCGGGCGGTCGGGCGGTCGCGGAAAAGAGGAGCGGATGCACTTCACAATAGTAGGCGCAGGAGCCATCGGTGGAACGGTGGGCGCGCATCTCGTCCGGGGCGGGCACGAGGTCTTGTTCGTGGACCGGGATCGCACGCACGTCGACGCGATCAACACCGCGGGGCTGACCATTGAGGGACGGGAGACGTTCACGGTGCGCGCCACCGCCGTCCCCCCGGATGCGCTGCGCGAGTCCGTGCGCGGCCGGATCCCGGACGCTGTGCTCCTGTGCGTCAAGGCGATGCACACCGCGGCCGCGGTGGACGCGCTCGCTCCTCTCCTGGCTCCTGACAACTTCGTCGTCTCCCTTCAGAACGGACTCAACGAGAAAGTGATCGCCGCGCGCATCGGGGCCGCGCGGACCGTCGGGGCGTTTGTCAACTTCGGCGCCGATTACCTGGAGCCCGGCCGGGTGATGTACGGGGGGACCGGCGCGCTCTACCTGGGCGAGCTGAATGGGACGATCTCCGCGCGCGTGCGGCGCCTGGAGGAAATCTTCCGCACCTGCGTGCTGCCCGCCACCCAGGCCACCGGCAACATCTGGGGCTTCCTGTGGGGGAAACTCGGCTACGGGGCGATGCTCTTTGCCACCGCCCTGGTCGACGCCTCGATCGCCGACGTGCTGGCGTACGCGCCCAGCCGGCCGATGCTGGCCAACCTGACCGCCGAGGTGATCTGCGTCGCTGAGGCGGAAAGCGTTCGCTGCGAAGGTTTTGACGGCTACGAGCCGGCAGTGTATGCGTTCCAGCAGCCAAGAGACTGGGAGGGCATCGTACGCAGCCTGGACCAGCTCGTCGCCTTCAACCGGAAGTCGCTGAAGCAGAAAAGCGGCGTGTGGCGGGACCTGGCCGTGCGCAAACGCAGGACCGAGGTGGATCAGCAGGTCGGAGCCGTCGTCGAGACCGCCTCGGCCCGTGGTCTCCCTGCCCCGCTCAACGCGCGGCTGGTCGCGATTGTGCACGACCTCGAGGACGGCAGGCGGGCGATGTCGTGGCAGAACCTGGAGGAGCTCGATGCCGTCAACCGGCGCGTCTATCCTGAAGAGCGCCAAACAGTCTCCTCTTGATCGCAGGGGGTTGCCATGAGCCGGACACAGTTTGGAGCGCTCGCAGCTGAACCGGGCCAGCGCATGCATGGTTGGGTGCGCGTCCCGGGCGTTGAGCCACCGTGGGAGATGCCGGCCTTTGTCATCCGCGGCCGGCAGCCGGGACCAACACTGGCAGTGACCGGAGGGATCCACGCGGCAGAGTATCCGGGTATCGCCAGCGCGACGCGCCTGGCGCGCGAGGTGGATCCGGCGGTGCTGCGCGGAACGCTCATCGTGGTGTCGCCGGTGAATAGTCCGGGGTTCTACGAGCGCAGCATGTACACGAATCCGGTAGACGGGAAGAACATCAACCGCACCTTCCCGGGTGATCCCGCCGGCTCGGCCGCGCAACGGGTCACGCACTTCCTGACCACAGAGTTGATCACCGGGGCCGACGCGTATGTCGACCTGCACGGCGGGGACCTCATCGAAGGCCTGGTGCCGTTTGCCATCTACCAGCAGACGGGCCGGGCAGACCTCGATAGCCGGGCGCAGGCGCTGGCCGACGCCTACGGGCTAGATTACGTGCTGGCGGCCCCGGCGGAAGCGCTCCGCGGTACCTCGTACAACGCCGCCGCGAGGCTCGGCGTCCCAGCCATTATCGCCGAGGTCGGCCAGCAGGGCATTTACGACCAGGACTCGGTGAAGCGGCATCTAACCGGACTACGCAATGTGTTGATCCACCTCGGCATGCTCGAAGGACGGCCGGCGACGGGGACCAGGTCAAAGCGGCTGTCACGCTTTGAGTGGATGTATGCGGACGTGACCGCCACGTATCATCCTGTCGTGGCCGCCGGCGACGTGATTGCCAACGGCCAGACCATTGGTGAACTGCGTGACATCTTCGGCGAAACTGTGCAGGCGCTGCGCGCGCCCGCCGGCGGGCCGGTGCTGTTCCTGGTGACGGCGCTGGCAGTCAAGAAGGGGGATCCCCTGATTGGTATTGGAGTGCCATAAGGGGACCCCCCACGCTCGCCACGCTCGCTCGGGCGGAGCGGCGCTGGCAGTCAAAAAGGGAGATCCGCTCATCGGAATTGGTGTGCCCTGAGGCGAATTGAGCCGCGCCATCAGGAGGGGAGCCGTTTCGGCCCAGGGAGAGGTTCGCGGAATCAAGCAGCCAAGATGAGGCAACTGCGCGTGAAAGTCATGAACGCGGTCGGACTGCACGCCCGGCCGGCGGCGGTGTTCGCCGGCGAAGCCGGCCGGTTCGCGTCACAGATCCGGGTGCGTAACGCCACCCGCAACAGTCCATGGGTGGACGCTAAGAGCATCCTCAGCGTGTTGACGCTGGGCGTGGAGCAGCACCACGAGATCGAGATTACGACCGACGGACCCGACGAAGAGCAGGCGGCGGCAGAACTGCAGCGGCTGATTTCGACCGATTTCGCGGGAAAACTGTAACCCTCTCCTGCCATTGCGACGCCCCGGAGGGGCGGCAATCTCCTTGGCAGAGGGGAAATTGCTTCGGGGCTCCCTCGCAATGACAATGTGAAGGATTATCGGCGGCCGTTACGGAATCGGCCATGGTAGAAAGTTTCCTGCACGTGGATGCACGCGCTGACGACGCACCCTGGATCCGCGAGGTGACCCTCACGTCGGCATCCACTGAACAAGCCCGGCCTCACCTCTCGGCACTTCTGCCCATCGCCGCGATCCGGCTCAATGTCCCTGCCACAGACTGGCGCGACGCCGTGCGGGCATCCGGCGATGCCCTCGTGGCCGGCGGCATCACGACACCGGCGTACACGGATCAGATGATCGCCATCATCGAGCAGCTGGGTCCCTACATCGTCATCGCACCAGGCATCGCGCTCGCGCACGCGCGGCCGTCAGACGCGGTGTTGCGACCGGGTCTGTCGTGGGTCACGCTCGCGCAGCCGGCCCGGTTCGGCCACAAAGACAACGATCCCGTGACGCTCGTGGTGGGTCTCGCGGCGCCGGACAGTTCCTCGCACGTGCAGGCGCTGGCCACGCTGGCCGGGTTGCTCGAAGATCGCCCGCGCCGCGAAACGCTGCTCCGAGCCAAGACGCCGCGGGACGTGCTGGCGGCCATCGTCGAGTATGAGCGAGAATACGCTGCGGATGCCGTGAAGGGGATGCCATGACGGGGATTGCTTCGTGGCTTCGCCCCTCGCAATGACAACCGTCGCCGAGGCGCACTGGTGAAGATCTTGGCCGTGTGTGGGATGGGCTTAGGCAGCGGGCTGCTGCTGCGCATGCAGGCCGAAAAGGCGTTGCGGCAGCTGGGCATCGTCGACGCGGACCTGGAGGTCGCCGACATCGGATCGGCGCGGGCTATGGCCCAGACCGCCGACCTCATCATCACTTCCAACGAACTGGCCGAACAGTTGGGCAAGGTGAAGCCGCGGGTTGTGACCATCTCGAACTTCGTGGATCTCAAAGAGATGGTGGAGAAACTGCGGGCCGCGCTGGTACAGACGTAAGACCTCCGCGGTCACACCCGTCCTGGGAGGTGAAACCGACAGGGATGAAGTGAGTCAGGCCCGACATCCCCAGACGTCGCACGAGCGGAGTTCTGGGGTGGGCCATGGGGGGAGGGAGAACGCAGAATGGATGTCTTGCTCGCAATCGTCAAATTCCTTGTCGACGAGATCTTCAGCAAACCCTTCTACCTCGTCGGTCTCATGACGGCGGTCGGCCTCATCGCGCTGCGGCGTCCCTGGAGCCAGGTGATCGGCGGGACCGTCAAAGCGACGATGGGGTTCCTGATTCTCGTCGTCGGCGCCGTCACCGTTATCAACGCGCTCGAACCGCTGGGGAAGTTACTACTCGGCGCGACCGGCGCCCGGGGCGTGGTGCCGACGAATGAGGCCATCGTTGCCCTCGCACAATCCAGGTACGGCTCGCTCACGGCCTGGCTGATGTTCGTGGGCTTCCTGGCCAGCCTGGCCATCGCACGGATGACGAACCTGCACTATGTCTTCCTCACCGGCCACCACATCTTCTACATGGCGACGATGCTGGCGGTGATCCTCGTCACGGTCGGTATGGCCGGTGCCGGAGCCGTCATCGTGGGGGCGTTTCTGTTGGGCACGGTCATGGTCATCATGCCGGCCTTTGCGCACCCCTGGATGAAAGCCGTGACCGGCGGCGAGAAGGTGGCGATGGGCCACTTCGGGTCTCTCGGCTACATCGCCGGTGGCCTCGCGGGGCAGATCGTCACGCGTGTCGCCGGCAAGAAAGGGAAGAGCAGCGAGGAAATCGAGTTTCCGACGGGTCTGCGCTTCCTACGCGAACCGATGGTGGGGACCGCGGTGGCCATGCTCATCGTCTACCTGATCTTCGCCATCTGGTACGCGGGTCGCAGCGACGTAGGGCTCGCCGGTGCCGTCAGGGCCCTCGGCCTGAGCGCGGGGACCACGTGGGCGAGCTACCTGATGACGCAGCTCCTCAACGCCCTGAACTTTGGGGTTGGCGTGGCGGTCATTCTGCTGGGCGTGCGCACCATCATCGGCGAAATCGTCCCGGCGTTTGCGGGCATCGCTGAGCGCGTCGTCCCCGGCGCATTGCCGGCGCTGGACTGTCCAGTGTCGTTCCCCTACGCACCCAACGCGGTACTGATCGGTTTTCTCACCAGCGTGCTGGGCGGACTGGTCAGCCTCCTGCTCATCGCCTGGGGGCTGGGTAAGGCCTGGGTGCTGGCGCTGATCCTGCCTGGGATGGTACCCCACTTCTTTACCGGCGGCACAGCCGGCGTCTTTGGCAATGCCACTGGGGGCCGCTGGGGCGCAGCCTGGGGCGGATTCGTGAACGGTATCCTGATCACGTTCCTGCCCGCCTTCCTGCTCAAGGTGCTGGGAGCGTTGGGCTTCGCCAACACAACGTTTGGAGATGCCGACTTCGGCTGGTACGGCATCGTGGTCGGGAATATTGCTCAGGTCAAAGGAGCGGCGGGCGCGATCGGCGTGGTGCTGGCAGCGATCGTCCTCATCGTCTTCGCCAGCTGGTTCCAAAAGAATTACGTGGAAAAGGGCTGGATGCCGGGAAAGGCTGCGGGCAGGGCGGCCAAGAAGTAAGAACGCACGGCAGTTTCCCGCGGCGCCGGTGGCGGTCTGCTGCCGGCGCCGTTATATCTGTGGTCGTCGCTGATGTCTTCGTCTCGGGAGATCCGCTCCCGCACCTTAACCGGCATCGCCGCTGCGCCCGGACTGGCCGCGGGCCCGGCCGCGGTATGGCGCGAGCAGGCGGTGACCATTCCGCGGAGCACCGGCCGGCAGCCTGCCACAGAGGCCGCCCGCTTGACCACTGCGCGAGCGGCCGCGCGCAACGAGATTCGCGCGCTGCGAGCTAAGGTTGCCGCCGACGCCGGACAGGCTGAAGCGGCGATCTTCGACGCGCATGAGATGTTCATTGACGACGCTGCCCTGTTACAGAAAGCTCAGCATGCGATCGATAGCGGTGTGAATGCTGAAGCCGCATGGGCGGACGCCATCGAATTCTTCGCCTCGCAACTGGAACAGCTTCCCGATCCCACGCTGCGGGCCCGCGCCGCCGATGTGCGCGACGTCGGCGGGAGAGTCCTGGACCACCTGCTGGGCCGCCGGGCGGCGGGACCACGGCTGGATGAGCCGTCCATCGTCGTTTCGCGCGACCTGGCGCCGTCGCAAATCGCTTCCCTCCCGGTGGCGCGGGTGCTGGCTTTCTGCACGGCAGAAGGCGGTCCGACGTCACATACCGCGATCCTGGCGAAAGCGTGGGACAAACCGGCCGTGGTGGGTCTGGGGACGGCAGTGCTGGAACTTCGCGACGGCACAGCGGTGCTGGTCGACGGCACTCGCGGCGAGATTGTCATCGATCCCGACGAACAGACCACCCGTGAGTTTTCGCAGCGTCGCGCGGCGGCTGAGCGGCAGGCTGCGACCGAACGCGGAGCGGCGGGCGACCCCGCGATCACGCGTGACCATCGCCGGGTGGAAGTGGTGGCGAACATCGGGGCGGTCGAGGAAGCTGCGGTTGCGCTCGAGCACGGCGCCGAGGGTATCGGGCTGCTGCGGACCGAGTTCCTGTATCTCAATCGCCGCACCGCACCCACCGAAGGCGATCATCTCGCCGTCTACGAGGCCATCCTGCGGGTGATGGCATCCCGGCCGGTGATCGCGCGCACGATGGACATCGGCGGGGACAAGCCGGTGCCCTATCTCGACCTGCCCAAAGAGGCAAATCCGTTCCTGGGCTGGCGGGCAATCCGGATCAGCCTGCAGCGGCCGGAGCTCTTTGCGGTGCAGCTGCGCGCCCTGCTGCGGGCGAGCCCGGGCCACGATCTGCGGATCATGTTTCCTATGATCGCCTCGATCGACGAGCTGCGCGCGGCCAAAGCTGAGCTGGAGCGAGCCAAGCGCGAGGTCACGTCGGCAGGCCATCCAGTCGCACCGCGCCTGCAGGTCGGCATGATGGTAGAGGTGCCGGCGGCGGCGGTGCTGGCCGACCAGTTCGCGCGCGAGACGGATTTCTTTTCCATTGGCACGAACGATCTGACCCAGTACACCATGGCCGCCGATCGTACCAACGAGCGCGTCGCGCACCTGGGTGACGCGTGCCACCCGGCGGTGCTTCGTCAGATCGGATCAGTCGTCCAGGCCGCGCACCGGGCGGGGCGCTGGGCCGGAGTCTGTGGAGAGCTGGCGGGTGACCCCGACGCGGTCCCCCTGCTGCTGGGGTTGGACCTGGACGAACTCAGCATGGCTCCGGCGGCAATCCCCGCGGTGAAAGCGATCATCCGGCGGTGGTCAGGGGCGGGCGCGCAGCGCCTCGTTGCGAAGGCGCTGGATCTGGACTCCGCCTCGGCGGTGCGAAATCTCGTCCGCACCACGCCACCGGCATAGATGAGACGGAGGGAGTAGCGTGCGGCATGCCCGGTAACCTGTGGAACGAGGAGGCGGCGGCGCGCCAGCCTGCTCTCGATGGCCTCGTCTACCGCTCCACCCTCCTGGCCCGAGACCGCAGCGTGGTGAACATCTTTGGCGGCAACACCAGCGCCAAGTTGATAGACACGGATCATCTCGGGCGTTCCGTCGAACTGCTCTGGGTCAAAGGTTCAGGCACCGACATGGCTGCGATCCCCGAGACCGGATTCGCGGCCTTGCGGCTGGCGGAGATCTTGCCGCTGACTGCCCGCGACGCGATGACCGATGAGGAGATGGTCGAGTACCTCACGCGCTGCGCGGCGTTCCCCAACCGTCCGCGCCAATCGATCGAAACTCTCCTGCATGCGTTTCTGCCGGCCAGACACGTCGATCACACCCATCCCGACGCCGTGATCAGCCTGGCCTGCGCGAGCGATGGCCAGGCGCTCTGCCGGCGGCTGTGGGGCCACCGCGCGGTGTGGGTCGACTACACGCGGCCGGGGTTTTCCCTCAGCCAATGGGTCAGTCGCGGCGTGCGGACCGCCCCGCAGGCCGAACTCGTGGTGATGGGCAAGCACGGGCTGATCACGTGGGGACAGAGCAGCCGGGAGTGTTACGAGCGCACGATCCGCGCGATCGCGGATGCCGAGGAGTTCATCGCCGGCCAGCGGCGTGGGCAGACGGTATTCAGTGGGACCGCGGTGCCGGCACTGCCGCCGCAGACGCGCCGCGAAACTCTGGCCCGCCTCCTGCCGGTGCTGCGCGGGACGGTCAGCAGGCAGCGGCCTGCTGTGCTGGGGGTCGACGAAAGCGGACCCGCGGTGGCGTTTGCCGGAAGCGAGGGTGCGGCAGCGCTCTCTCAGGTCGGCGCCGCGTGTCCGGATCACCTGGTGCACACGAAGCGCGTGCCGCTCTTCGTCACCTGGACACCCGGTGAGGGGATCGAACCCCTGCTGGTACGCCTTCCGGCCGCCGTCGACGCGTACGCGACCGCGTACGCCAGGTACTTTGAAGAGCACCGCAAATCAGGCGATCAGATGCGTGATCCGTATCCACGCGTCATCCTGATCCCGGGTCTTGGCATGATCACCGCCGGTGACGATGCCCATGGGGCCGACGTGAGCCGCCAGCTCTATCATCGCGCCATCGCGGTTATGGAGGGCTGCCAGCGGGTCGGGGAGTTCACGAGCCTGACCCCTCAGGAAGCCTATGACATCGAGTACTGGCCGCTGGAACTGTACAAGCTCACCCTGCGGCCGGCGCCCGGCGAGCTCGCCGGACGGGTGGCGGTAGTCACCGGCGGCGCCAGCGGGATCGGCCGCGCGACGGCCAGGCGGCTGGCCCGCGACGGCGCACATGTCGCCATTTTCGACATCAACGACACGGGCGCGCAGACTGTAGCCGGCGAACTCACCGAGCGCCATGGGACCGGCCGCGGCATGGCGGTGCATTGCGACGTCACGGACGAGGCCGCCGTGGCCGAGGCCTTCCGCACGGTCGTGCTGGCCTATGGCGGTGTCGATGCGGTGGTGAGCAGCGCCGGCATCGCCCTCAGCGCACCAATCGATGACACGACGCTCCGAGACTGGACCCGCACGATGGACGTGCTGGCCACGGGGTATTTCTTGATCAGCCGCCAGGCGTTCCGCCTATGGAAAGACCAGCGCATGGGCGGCAGTCTCATCTTCGTCACCAGCAAGAACAGCGTGGTGGCCAGCCGCAACGCCGCTGCCTACAACACCGCGAAAGCGGCCGAGTTGCACCTGGCGCGGTCCCTGGCTGAAGAAGGCGGGGCAATCGGCGTGCGCGTCAACTCGGTGCTGCCCGACGCCGTGTTACAGGACAGCGGCATCTGGGATGCGGGCTGGCGGCAGGCCCGCGCAGCGGCGTACGGCATCAGACCCGAAGAACTCGATGAGTACTACCGGCAGCGCACCGTGCTGAAGGTAAACGTCCTTCCCGAGCACGTCGCCGAGGCCATCAGTTTTCTCGCCGGACCACGCGCCAGCCGCACCACCGGCGCCGCCCTGACGGTCGACGGCGGCGTGACGGCCGCGTACCTGCGATAGTTCACCATTCCTCTGTGTGACACCATCTACGTCACTGGCCGTCCGGTAGTTCTGTGGGATGCGTGAGCAGCGTGAGCCGGCGGCCGTCGCGGACGAGCTCCAGCATCAGCGGCTCGCCGATGGGGTGACGTCCCAGCGCTCGCTGCAGGTCGTCGACCGACACTACCGTCACGTCACCGACTTTGACGATCAGGTCTCCAGGCTGGATCCCTACATGCGCCGCCGCCGTGCCCGGCTGGACTTCCATCACCCGCACCGCCGTCTGCGCGGGCAGCGCATACTCGATGACTTCGCGGCGCTCCGCCCGGATGGTCTGGCCCGAGACGCCGAGATATGCGCGGCGTACGCGCCCTTCGCGGATGAGCTGGCCGGCCACCCACTCCGCCGTATTGGAGGGGATGGCAAAACAGATCCCCTGCGATCCCATGATCACCGCCGTGTTGACACCGACCACCTGACCGCGGAAGTCCACCAGCGGACCACCGGAGTTCCCCGGATTCAGCGCGGCGTCGGTCTGGATGATGTTCTCGATGAGCCGTCCGGTCTGCGCACGCAGCGTCCGGCCTACTGCGCTGACCACGCCCGTGGTCACGGTCGCCTGGAATCCAAGAGGATTGCCGATGGCGATCACGAGCTGACCGACGCGCAGCGCAGACGAATCTCCGAGCTCTGCGCTGGGTAGTCCGGTCTCCTGCACACGTACCACGCCCAGATCGCTGTGCGGATCCTCACCGACCGGAGCCGCCACTAGCTCGCGGCCGTCCTGCAGCCGGATCTCGATCCGGTCGGCCGTGCTCACGACGTGGCTGTTGGTCAGGATGTAGCCATCGGGAGTAATGATGACCCCGCTGCCCGCGCCACGCATCTCCGGCACCCCGCGGCGCCGCCACGGCTCCGGCGCCCGCCGGGCCATCCCCACACTGACAACCGCCGCGCCAACGGTCTCCACCGCCTTGATGACGGCCTGGGAGTACGCATCCAGGGCCTCCACCTCCGGATGCGCCGCGGCACGATCCGCGGCGGGGCCAGGGCGATGATCCGTATTGATCTCAGAAAGCAGGTGCTGAAGTCGCACAACCTCACCTCCGCTGTCTTGACCCCCCAAACGCCTCACCCCTCCGCCGTATTCCTCACCCCGCGCGGGCAGCCCGCGGCCGGACAGGGTCTGGGACACCTCGGTCTTTGGTGGGGATGGTTAAAACGAGCCTGAGGGTGGGTAAAACTTGCCGGGTAGTTTTGGGACTGTCCTGGTGGTCCGGAAAAGGACGGTCCTATTTTTTTGTCCCGCCCGCCGGTGTGACATCCGGCACTTCTCTGTGGCCCGCTGCTAAGGCATACTGTGTGCGATACTCCCACGCGTTGGAGAAGGGGAACGGCATGCGGCTGAAGGAGTGGGGCGCGTTCTGGCTCCTGGGGGCCATTTGGGGATCGTCGTTTCTGTGGATCAAGATCGCCGTCAGCGAGATTGGCCCCGCGACGCTGGCGGCCCTCCGGCTCCTCTTTGGCCTTCTCGGGCTCCTGCTGGTGATGCGGCTCCAACGCCAGGCATTTCCGCGGACGGCCGAGCACCTGCCCGCGTACCTGTTCATGGGTGCCTTCAACACGGCGATTCCGTTCGTCCTCATCTCGTGGGGCGAAACGCGGATCGACTCCGGCCTGGCGGCCATCCTGAACGCCACCGTGCCCCTGTTCACCATCGTCATCGCGCATTTCTGGCTCTCCGACGAACGGATCACATCGACACGCCTGGCCGGACTGCTGGTGGGTTTCTCCGGCGTGGTCGTGTTGATGAGTCGTGACCTGGGCGTCAGCGTGGTCACGCGCAGCATCTGGGGCCAGGTGGCCGTCCTGGTGGCCTCGGTCAGTTACGCGGTGGCAGCGACGTTCTCGCGCCGCCACCTGCGCGGTCATCCCCCGCTCCTCCAGGCCACAATGGTCGTACTCTTCGCCGATCTCTTTACCTGGCTCACCGCCTTCGCGGGGGAGCGGCCGGTGCGGCTGCCGGCCCTGCCGATCACCTGGTTTGCGCTGGTCTGGCTGGGTCTGCTCGGGTCGTGCACCGCGTATCTCCTGTACTTCTACCTCATCAATGCGTGGGGTCCCACGCGGTCCTCGCTGGTCGCATACGTCTTTCCCATGATCGGCCTGCTGCTCGGGATCATCTTCTTGAACGAGCACGCCGACTGGCGGCTGCTGGTCGGCTCAGGGCTGGTAGTCGCGGGAATCGCGGTGGTCAATCTCCGTCAGGCCCGAACCTCCGGGCTCCGCTCAGGTTCAGGACACGCCGCAGTGGAACGGAAACAGCCGCAGGAACCGTGAGCCTCCGTTGTTGACGACGGCGATGACCGCCCGCCGTGAATTCCTTGCGGGAGCCAGGGCGGAGGTGCCGATGCTCCTCGGCGTGCTGCCTTTCGGACTTATTTACGGCGCCCTGGCGCTGCAGGCAGGGATTCCGCCCATGGCGGCGCTGGCGATGTCATCCATCGTGTTGGCCGGCTCGGCGCAGTTCGTCGGGACGCAACTGTTCGCCGTGGGTGCGCCCGGGGCGCTCATCATCTTGACCACGTTCGTCGTGAACCTGCGCCACATGCTGTACAGTGCGTCCGTGGCGCCGTACCTCAGCCGGCTGCGTCTGCGGTGGAAGCTGCTGCTGGCGTATCTGCTGTCGGATGAAGCCTACGCGATGGTGATTACGCACTACCGGGAGAAAGAGACGCAGTCGGGCAGTCGAGCGGTCCCGCAGTCGCGGAACGACGAGTCCGAGCTAGACCAGCGGCACTGGTTCTTCCTGGGCGCGGGGGTAACGTTGTGGACAACGTGGCAGGTCAGCACGGCGTTGGGCATCTATGTGGGGGCGAGGATCCCGGAGTCATGGAATCTTGAGTTCGCGCTGCCGCTGACGTTCGTAGCGCTGGTCCGCCCCGCGGTGACGGACCGGGCCACCGCAGCCGCCGCGATCGCGGCGGGGATGGTCGCCGTCCTGGCGCACGGTCTTGCGCTGCGGCTTGGGCTCATCATGGCGGCGGTGACGGGTATCGGTATTGGGATCCTGACCGAGCGTCATCCCCCGCGAGCTCCGCGGCCATGATCTTCTTCCTGCCCGGCCTGATCCTTGGATTTTCGATTGCCGCGCCCGCCAGACCCATCGCCGTACTGTCCATCCGGCATAATCGCGTGTCGGGTGCGATTATCGCGGGCTTTGGCGCACTGGCGCTGCTGGCGGTGCGATGATGCGGTACTGGTTGATCATTCTCGGGATGGGTCTGGTGACATATGCGGTCCGCCTCTCGATCATCGCCTTTTCCGGACGCGGGGACGTCCCACCTGCCGTGCGGCGCGCGCTCAGGTTCGTGCCGCCGGCTGTGCTGACGGCGCTTGCCGCCCCCGCGATAATACGGCCCGAAGGCGTGGTGAATCTCTCGGTCACAAACATCCAACTCATCGCCGGATCGGTCGCCGCACTCGTCGCGTGGAAGACGAGGAGTGCCCTGTTCACGATCGCCGTGGGGATGGCGATGCTGTGGACCCTGCGGGCGGTGCTGCACTGACTGACCCACCCGGGTCATTCATAGATAGTCGGTATGGGCTCTTCAAAGGGGTCAGACCCCGATGAAGAACTGGGGGACATATGAAAACAGCCCGGGGTCTGGTCCCCGGGCTGTTCGGTCCCTCGGTCGTTGTAATTTCGAGAATGCTCAGGCGGCGCGGCGCGCCGAACGAGAGCCTTCTCGCGAGCCGGCTGCCCACTTGATGAACGCCGGACCCGACTCCACGCGCATGACCCACGCGGTCCATGCGAACCAGACGGCCGCGCCCGCAAGGCCGAGTCCATCCAGGAAGGCGGCAGGGACGAATGTTGCCAGGATGAGGACGGCGCCTGCGATGAGCCCCACCAATCCGGGGCTCCGGTAGTTCTTCTCACTCATCATCGCGCCGGCAAACGCCAGCGCAGCGATCCCGGTGAAGATCTCGCCAACGGCCACGGCGGCGCTCAACACACCGCTCATCCCCCGGAAGGCATGGACCGCCCCGACGGAATTTGAGCTGTACAGCATGCTCAGCGGTCCCATCCCAAACTGCCGCAGCAAGGCCGCGGCCCCGAACCCGAATGAGCCGAAGACGCCGAACAGAGCGCCAATTCTCGCGCTGGCCGGGGCGTCATTCGTGAACCGATCGCCGACGGCAAGGTACAGAATGATGCTCATGACCGCGGCGAGCAGCCCGCCCAGGATGTTCACGGCCCAGAACATGACCTCATGCCTGTGGACGAATGGCAGGATCTTGTTTGGGTTGAACTCAGCCGCGAAGCTGAGGCCGGCCGAAGGCCAGACGACCAAAACCCCCAGCAGCAGCCAGCCGAGTGCCAACCCAGCGATCACTCCTGCCTCGCCACCTAACCGACGCAGGTCCTCCACCATCTGTGATCCCTCCTTCGTTATTTCCTCTGTGCGCGTACTCTCGTGCGACTGCGAGATGCGGTTTCGATGATGACGGTGTTCGTTACGCGACGCGCCGTTGGGCCCGGCCATTAGCCCGAGACTTCGCAGAGCCCCACCGGAAGAGCGCCGGACCTGCCTCCGCCCGCAGAGTCAGGGCGGTCCGAGTCAACCAGACCATTGCGGAGACGGCGCTGACGGCGAACGAAAAAGGATGAGTAACGAAGCCGGCCAGGACCATCGCTGTCCCAGCCACCATGCTGAGGTACCCGAGGCTATTGTACCGCTGATGGCGCCGCATGACACGCCCAAACAGCAGAATTCCCAATCCTGCCATCACGTTGCCCAGACCCACCAGCGACGCGGCCACGGTGCTAACGGCGTAGAATGCATGGGCCGCGCCGACGCCGTTGGTCGCGTAGATTGTCGACAACCAACCAAAACCCGTGTGGCGGACCAGGGCGGCGGCTGCGAACGCGGCAGCGCCCATCGTTCCCGCGAACGATCCGATGCGCGCGCTCGCCGGAGAGTCATCCTTAAACCGGTCGTGCAGCGCCATGTACACCACGGCGCTCATCAGCCCGGCCAGCAGCGCGCCCAGAATGTCGACCATCCAGAACATCACGGAATGTCGCGCGATGAAGGGCAGATAGCGGTGCGGGTTCGCCTGGTCGACCAGATTAAGGCCCGCCGATGGAAAGAGGACAACGAATCCCAGGAACAACCAGGCCGTGGCAATGGCCGCTAGAACTCCGGCTTCGCCACCCAGCCGCCGTAGATTCTCCATCCGGACCTCCCTCCGTGCTGTAAGATACAGCGCGGTTTGATACCGGTTTCGTGGCAGTAAAATACTGTGCCCGCAGCCGGGGTCGGGTAGTCCTGGAGAATCCACGCGCCTACCGCAGGGTTTGAGGGGTTGCCGGCCTCAGGCCGCCCTCAAAACAAAACTGCGCGGGGGTCGATACCCGCGCAGTTCAGGCCTCTTCTAAACTCTGGTTATTCGCCCTTGCCCCCATGTCCGGAGTGATCATGGTGGCTGTCGCCATTACCGTTGCCGGGCCGCTCGTCATTGCCGGTCTGTCCCGGTGCACCGGTGTGCTGGTGGTTTTCGTCACCGTTGCCTTCCCCCGGCCGCGTGGGCGGAGTCTCCACGACAGGCGGAGGATTGTCCACCGCAGGCGGCTGTTCCACAACGGGTGGCTGTTCCACCACTGGTGGAGTGTCCACGACCGGCGGGCTGTCCACAACCGGCGGAGTATCCACCACAGGCGGGCTGTCCACGACTGGTGCGGTATCCACGACCGGTGTGGTATCTACGACCGGTGCGGTATCTACGACCGGTGCGGTATCTACGACCGGCGCGGTATCTACGACCGGTGCGGTATCTACGACCGGCGCCGCGTTGAAGTCGTATCCGAACGGGTACTCTGTGGTCGTGCTGCTGACCAGTGCGCCGGATGACCAGGTCCCGTCCGTGACCTCCCACACCTGCGTCCCATCCGCAAGCGTCGTCAGGGTCCGCGTCTCCTGCGTCACCAGATACCCGCTGGCATCGTAGGTGGAGAACTGTTCAGCGTAAGTCTGGCCGTCCTGGGCGAGGATCACGTGCTGCTGCCGGAGGACGCCGTTCTCGTCATACTGGTTGACCGTCGTCGTCTGAAAGCCGCTCGTAGACGAGCGGACTTCTGTCGATGAGCTGACCAACCCGCTGGGATAATACGAAGTGTCCCGCTGCAATACCGCAAATCCCGCCGGAGTGGTTTCGGTATAGGAGGTCGTAGTCTGCACGCCATCCACGTAGGCTTGCACCAGGGTGAGGGTGTCGCCATTCCGCATCGTAAACGTGCTGGTCGTGGTGACCAGCGTCTGCGCGTACGCAGGCGAGGCCGTCAGCACCGCGGCGAGAACGGTCGCGGCGAGCACGGCCAGTGCGAACGGCAACCTGCGCTTAGTACCCCTGGCAATCATCCCAACCGTACCTCCAGATCAAGCTCCTAACGTAGGCAGGCGAAAACTTCCCTCATACTTCCAACAGACTTGTCGCCGGGACCGCCACGCTGTCTTGGGTCTATTTTCGTAGGCTCACGGCTCGAATTCCCGGGACTATCGTCTGGGGGTTCCGCGTCTCTGGCGGCCGCACATCCGGATAGAGGAGGTACTGCTGGCGAAGCGCCAGGAACTTCTGCAATCCAGGTTGCCAGCGTGCCACAATCGTCGCTGCGTCGTCACCTCGCAGGATCCCCAACCGCACCTGCCGGGTACCCCAGACTTGGTCGAACAGAGGCGGCCCGTGTCGCGGGAGCCGGAAGACCAGATGGTTTCCATACATCTTGCGGATCTCGGCCAGCACATACACCGTCGTCGTCAACGGCCGGTACGTTGATGGATCGGTGACCTGCAGCCGTACTCCTGACCAAATCTTCTTGGTGAACGGTAGGGGCACCGACGACCCAGAGAAGATGACGCCGGGCAACCGGTACCCATTGAGTCGCTCCGCCAGTCTGGCGCCGTCGATCCACGGCGCAAGGATTACCTGAAAGCGTGAGTCGGTGCTGACGCCGTTCCAGAGGTTCGTGCCGTCGATCGCACCCGTGGTCGCGTAATAAAATGGGCTGTCCCCGGTCAGCAGACCGGGAGACGGGTTGACCCACGGGAGGCCGGTGTCGGCCCAGAGCATCTGCCGGTTCCATCCGCGCATCGGTACCACGCGGAGATCAGCCCCGATGCCAAACGCCCGGTTGTACAGCTGGGCCAGTTCGCCGATCGTCATCCCATGCACGTACGGAATCGGGTACATGCCGATAAATGACCGGAACTGAGGCTCTAATACGGGTCCATCCACCAGCGATCCACCCATCGGGTTGGGCCGATCCAGCACGATCACCGGCTTGCCGGCGCGGTGCGCCGCTTCCATCGCCAGCGCCATCGTAGATCCATACGTGAAGGGCCGTACGCCCACGTCCTGCAGGTCGATCACCAGGACGTCGACGCCCGAGAGCATCCGCCGCGTAGGCTGCGTCACCCTGCCAAACAGGCTGTAGATGGGCGCGCGGGCGGGTAGGGAACCCGGCGCGTCGTCGCCGAGCCCATGCTCGGGTGCGAACAGGGCAGAGAGTTGGACATCGGGCAGCGAGGTCAGCACCAGCGTGGTCAATCGTCCGTCATGGGAGACGGCGGCCTGATGGGTGACGACGCCGATCCGCCGGCCCGTCAGGGTGTCGGCGAGCTCGAGACCGTCGACGCCGGGGTACACTTCGGGGCCATGCGCCAACGCGGCCATCAACGCCGCGGCCAAAACGACCGCGGCAAGAATGGCCAGCGCGAACGGCCACCTGCGCCCAGCAGCCCCGACTGCCATCCCTGCGCACCTCCAGGATGAAGACTTTCCCGAACTATCTGTAACAGCAAGCAAGCTGGGTACCAAATGGCGAGAAACCTCCCCTAGATCTGCCAACAGATTTGTCGCCAGGACCGGCCCGCTGTATGAGGAAGTACGATATCGTGGCCAACGAACTGACGGAAACTCAGGTTGCCGACCGCGTCGTGGTCTGGACGGCGGGCGGGGACACCATCCAGTCCAGCTACGGCACCAATTGTGTGGGAGTGCTGGGATCAGAGGCGGCCCTGGTGATCGACCCGCTGATTTCGCCCGGGCTGGCACGCCGGGTCGAAGCCGCGCTGCGCCGCCGGACGAACGCACCAGCGCGTTTTGTGGTCCTCACCCACCACCACACCGACCACACGTGGGGGGCAAGCATCTTCTCGAGCCAGGGCGCCGCCGTCGTTGCGCATCGGGCCTGCCGTGAGCGTATGGCCGAACAGCACCCGGCGATCCTGGAGTCCCGCCGGCGCCAGCCGGAGCTCGCCGATCTCGTTGCCGACACAGTTCTGGTGCTACCGCAGGTCACGTATGACGAGGCGCTGGTGATACACCTCGAGGACCTCGAGGTGGAACTGTGGCATCCAGGATGGGGGCACACCCCCGGCGATACGTTCCTGTTTCTGCCTGAACAGCGGGTGGCGGTGTGCGGAGATCTGGTGTTCGAGGGTTACCACTATAACTACGAAGATGCGTCTGTCTCGGGTGTGCGGCAGGGATTAAAGGCGTTGGAGGCGTTGGACGCCGACGTTTTCATCCCGGGGCATGGGCCGGCCGGCGGCCCCGAGGTGCTGCCTCGCCAGGCCGCGTACCACGACGCAGTGGAACGGATCGTTACCGCAGGGGTCGACGCGGGGCGGGACGATTCGGCGATCGCCGAAGACATTCGATCGCAATTCCCGGATTACCGGCTGGGCCTCGTGGTGCCCAGCGCCGCGGCAAAGTTCAGAGCCTCCATAGGGGAAACGCGAAAGCGCGGAAGCCCGGAAACGCGATAGGGGCGGGACCAACCGTTTCAGTCAACGGCGGCGACGCATGACCACCGCCCAGATCAGGAGCCCGACAACTACCGCGGCGGCATTGGCCACCAGATCCTCCACCTGGGCATCGCGGTACCGAACCAGCCACTGCAGACCTTCCATCAAAGCCCCATACGCCCAGGCCAGCGACGCGGAGGCGAGCGGAGGCTGCCAGGTGGCCATGAGGACCACGAGCACCCCATAGCCGAGCAGGTGCCAGCCGGGTCCGCCCCTCCCACCCAGGCCCGGCGGCAGCAACGAGCCGACAAGGATCGCCAGCATCCACGCGGCGGTCAGCAGACGCCACCGCATCTCCCTAGCGCCCCATCAGTAAATCGGGAAGAAACAGGGCCACGGCCGGGACGTACGTGACCAGAGCCAGCACAACCAGCAGCACGACGATAAATGGGATGGCTTCCCGAAACACAGCGCCGACCGGCTGCTTGGCAATCGCACACGCGGTTAGGAGCACCGAGGCCACCGGCGGCGTCTGCTGGCCGATGGCAAGATTCAGCGTGACGATGATCCCAAAATGCGTGGGGTCGATCCCCAGCTGGCGCACCAGCGGCATGACCATGGGGACGATCAACAAAATGGCCGCCGCGCTGTGCAAAAACATTCCCGCGATCAGTAGAAAGATGTTGAGCAGGAGCAGCACGATTGTGCGATCCGATGTCAGGCCAAGCACGGCCGCCGCGAACTGTTGGGGCACCTGTTCGTTGGTCATATACCATCCCAGCACAGCCGACGCGGCCACGATCAGCATGACGGTGGCGGTTTGCACGACGCCGTCGAGCGTCAACGAACGCAACTGGCGGAAGTTCATCTCCCGATAGATGAAAGTCCCAATGATGAACGCGGCCAGCACCGCCAGCCCGGCGGCCTCCGTGGCCGTGACGATCCCACCGAACATCCCCCCCAGGATGATCACCGGCAGTAATAGGGTCCACCCTGCCTCCCGGATCCCGGTGGCGACTCTGGTGGCCGCGAATGCCCGCTCAACGGGGAACCCGAGCCGGCGGGCCTTATAGTACACGACCGCCATCATCAGGAGCCCGCCAATCACCCCCGGGGCGAACCCCGTCAAGAACAGCCGCGTCACGGATGTACCCGCGATGACCGCGTAGAGAATCATGGGGATGCTCGGAGGGATGATGATGGCCAGCGACGCCGCCACCGAGGTCAGCCCCGCGGTGAACGCCGGAGGATAGCCCTTCTGTACCATGGCAGGCATGATGATACTACCGATCGCAGCGACATCGGCCACCGCGGAGCCGGAAATCTCCGCGAAGAACATCGACGAGGCGACGTTCACCATCCCCAGCCCGCCCCGGATGTGTCCCACGAGCGTCGAGGCCATATTGATGATGCGCAGGGAGATCCCGGCAGAACTCATGATCCCGCCTGCCAGGATGAACAATGGGATAGCGAGCAGTGGGAATTTGGCCGCGCCCGAGAACAACTGCAGCGGAATGACCGCCGGAGTAGTGCCACCGCCGGCGACGAGGGCGGCTAACACGGCGGCGATCAGCGCAAAGCCGATCGGCACGCGGAGCGCAGAAAGGGCGAGGATCAGCCCAATGACGACGCCGGTCACGACCGCACCAGCGCCGCCAAGCGCCGGAGCCCGATCAGAAACATCAGACCCGCGCTGATGGGAATGGCGCTGTAGATCCAGGAGAGCCGTACTGAGCGGATACTGACCGCGGTATCGAAGGACGCGGCCTGCGCCAGCGTCCACCCGTATATCCAGAGTGCGATCAGGACGAGGAGCACCACGCTTTCTGCGAAAATGGCGGCGGCGCGCCGGAGCACCGGCGGCAGGGTGTCGGTCAGGGTCTCAAACCCGATGTGCGCGCCACGCTGGGCGGCCAGCGCCGAGCCATAGAAGGTGAGCCAGACCAGGAGGAATTCCGCGAACTCATCGTACCAGGGCAGCGCGCGCTGGACGATGTAACGAAACCACACGCCCAGCAACACGATGATCGCCAGGGCGACCATCAAGACCGCGACATACGCTTCCAACGCCGTCACAAACCATCCCGCGGCCCGAGTGAGCCTGGAGCGTTCCGACACCCTAAGACCCGGCCGGCGGAGACGCGCACCCGGCATGAATCTACGGCCGCAAGGACTGGATGAGCCGGATCAACTCCGCGCCATTGGGCACTTCCTTTGCGAACTGGTCATAGATCGCCGCCGACGCGGCGATGAACGCCTTCTTGTCGACCTCGTTCACCTTTAGGTTTGGGTTGGCCGTCCGCATCTCGGCCGCCAGCGAGTTGTCCAGCCGCTCCCCTTCTGACCTCGCGAAGTCAGCGACCTCCTCCGCGATCCGGCGAATGGTAATCCGGACATCCGGCGGCAGGGTCTGCCACCATCGCTCGCCGGCGGTCGGATAGGCCGGGGTGTAGACATGGCCGGTCAACGAGAGGTACTTCTGCACCTCGTGGAACTTCGCACCCCAAATCTGGGCCAGCGGGTTCTCCTGCCCATCCATCACGCCGGTCTGGAGCGCGGAGAACACCTCGGACAGCGCCATCGGTGTGGGGTTCGCGCCGTAGGCCTGGAACATGCGCTGCCGCCAGACGCCGCGGGGGATGCGCAGCTTGATGCCGCGCAGATCATCGGGCTTTGTGATCGGCCGCACGTTGTTGGTGACGTGACGAAATCCATTCTCCCAGAACGCCAACAGGCGCAACCCCTTCACCGGCTGGGGATCGAGCAGCGCCTTGCGGACCGCCGCGTTATCGGCGACCCGCTTCATGTGGACGCGGTCGACAATAATGTACGGCATTTCAAAGACGCCGAAGCCATCATCCACCGAACTCATCACCGTGGACGGAAGGAACATCTCCAACGCCTCGACGCGCACGCCCCGGAGCATGTCCTCATCGGTACCGAGCTGGCTGGAGTTGAAGACGCGGACCTCGACGCGGCCGGCGAGTTCTTTGTTGACGCGCTTTGCGAACTCCTCGGCGGTCGACTCAAACAACGAGTCGGGGAAGCCCACGTGTCCGAACCGGATGATGATCTTCTGCTGCGCGGCGGCCCGCGGCAGAATGGAGATGCCCGCCAGCGCAGAGAGTGCCAGCACACTCACCCACAGGGTGATCCACCCCGCACCACTCACTCTGTTCGAGTACATGGCTCGCTGCGGCCTGCTCACGAGATCCCCTCCCCCCGGTGCCTGTCGGCAGTCACCTTAACTACCAGTCAGCAGTCGCCAGTCGGCAGCCTGCACGAGTCAGCAGTCTACTTCCGTCTTGTCCTGACCTCGTTTGGACTGCTGACTGCGGACTGCTGGCTGTAGACTGATGACTGGCCTGCCGGTGTCAGCTGCTCTTCGATAAAGTACCGTTCGCAGGCAGTCACCCCCGCGCCGACCGGTACTTGCACACCGGCCATGCTCAGCGCCATCTCCGTGCCGGCCAGCGTCGCCAGCACCTCGAGCTCGTTGAGCGCGCCCAGGTGGCCAATCCGGAAGACGCGGCCCTTGAGCCGGCCCAACCCCGCTCCCAGCGAGAGGTCGAGTCGTTGTTCCGCCGCTCTGCGCACCGCATCGGCATCGACCCCATCCGGTACGACCACGGCGGTCACGGTGTTGGAGTATTCTTGCGGACTGCGGCACAGGATCTGCAGCCCCCAGGCGCGTACCGCGCGCCGCACGCCGTCGGCCAGCCGGGCGTGGCGGGCAAATACGCCGGCCAGCCCCTCCTCCCCGAGCATCCGGATCGCCTCGCGCAGGCCGTACAGCATCAGCGTCGCCGGCGTGTAGGGAAAATAGCCCTGCCGCATCTCCGCCAGCACGGGCCGCCAGTCAAAGAAGTAACGGCGCGAACGCACCTCTTCGCTGCGGGCCACCGCCCTCGTTCCCGCGCACACGACCGCCATCCCCGGGGGAAGCATCAACCCCTTCTGCGTACCGGCGACGGCGACGTCGACCTTCCATTCATCAAAGCGGAAATCAATGCTGCCCAGCGAGCTGACCGCGTCGACCAGCAGCAGGGCCGGATGGCCGGCGGCGTCCATCGCCTCGCGCACGGCGCCGACGTTGGAGGTGACACCGGTGGACGTTTCGTTGTGCACCACCAGGACCGCCGCGTAGGAATGGTCCCGGTCGGCGCTCAGCCGCTCATGCACCAGCTCCGCCGGCACGCCGGTCCCCCACGGCAGGTCGATCTCGTCCACGACCATGTCCAGACGTTGCGCACACTCTGCAAACTGGTGGCTGAACTGCCCGACGTTGAAGGCGAGCACGCGGTCGTGGGGGTTCAAGGTATTGACAATGGAGGCTTCCCATCCGCCGGTGCCGGAGCCGGGAAACAGCACGATCTCACCGGAA
This sequence comes from Candidatus Segetimicrobium genomatis, assembly GCA_005882335.1. GTDB lineage: Bacteria > Sysuimicrobiota > Sysuimicrobiia > Sysuimicrobiales > Kaftiobacteriaceae > Telluricultor. Next base: position 5,049 of record VBAP01000031.1, on the reverse strand, counting down.
GCAGTCTGGAAGATTTGGGTGAGGCCGGAGGTGACTTCCGAGACCAGTCCCGGAAGCTCAGGCCCACGATGGTCGGGGACCGGCCGATCCATCGCGCGCAAGATGCGCTCGGGCACGTTGGTCGGCCCTGGGATCTGCAGGAAATGACGACCGGGCACGGCAGCCTCCTACTTCACGTTAAAGGTTGAAGTTCAAGGTTAGAGGTTCCCTGGCCTTCAACCTCCGACCTCCACCAGGATTTTCCCCGGCAGGAAGTTGGGCACCGGGCGCCAATGGGCGCGACGAGGTGCGACCGTATGGCGAACGATCACGGGGCGCTGGCCGGCATGAAGGTCATCGACTGCAGTCAGGTCATGGCCGGGCCGTTTTGCACGATGCTGCTTGCTGATCTGGGCGCGGACGTCATCAAGATCGAACCGCCTCGGGGGGATTCGACGCGCCAGATGCCCGGCCCAGGGGGCGGAGAGAGTCCCAGCTACTGGGCCCTGAACCGCAACAAACGCGGGATGGCCATCAATCTCAAGCATCAGCCCGGCGTGGAGATCATGCGTAAGTTGACCGCGACTGCCGACGTGTTCGTGGAGAACTTTCGACCCGGCGTGATGGCCTCGCTGGGGCTGGACTATCCCGCGCTGGCGTCGCAGAACCAGGGGCTGATCTACGCGTCGATCTCGGGGTTCGGCCAGGACGGTCCCTACGCGGCACGCGGCGGCTTCGATCTGGTGGCCCAGGGGATGTCCGGCATCATGTCGGTGACGGGAGAGGCCGGCCTGCCGCCGATGAAATGCGGGCTGCCCATCACGGATCTCGGCGCAGGTCTATTCGCCACGTATGCGATCCTGGGGGCCTACGTGCACCGCCTCCGCACGGGCCAGGGCCAGCACATTGATACCTCGTTGCTGGAGGCCGGCATCGCGTTGTCGGTGTGGGAGGCGGCGGAGTACTGGTCGGGACGGGGCATCCCACAGCCGATGGGTTCGGCGCACCGGATGTCTGGACCGTATCAGGCCGTCCGCTGCGCGGATGGCTATATCACCCTGGGCGCTGCCAGCCAGCGGACGTGGGAGCGGTTGTGTCAGGCGCTGGAGCGAGGCGAGCTCATCACGCGTCCGGAGTTTGCCACCGACGGCGATCGAGTGCGTCACCGGCACGAACTGGTGCCGCTGATCGAGGAGATCACGAGCACGAGGCCGATGCAATACTGGTTGGCTGTGCTTACTGAAGCGGGTGTGCCCTGCGGGCCGATTTTGAACTATGAGCAGGTTTTCGCAGATCCCCACGTCCGCCACCGCGGGATGGTGCAACAGATCGAACACCCGGTGGGTGGCCGGATCAACCAGCTGGGACCCGCGGTGAAGCTGTCGGCCACTCCCGCCCGGTTGCGGCGAGCTGCGCCGATCCTTGGACAGCACACTATCGAAATTCTGACAGAGCTAGGCTATGACCGACCGGCGATCAACCGCCTGGCGTCAGAGGGTGTGGTGATATTGGGCTAATTGCCCGCCAGCCCTGAGATGTGGCCGCGAATCTCCCCTCCAGGGAAAGCCGTGGTGTGTACGTTCACATATGTGGCGCCGTTAAGGATGGCACGTACCAGTTCGTCGAACTCGCCGGCGGCGATCCCCTGATCGGAGACCGCACGTACATCGGTAGGCTCAATGGTGCCTGTAACCGTACCGGCCGAAAGCGGGCACGCTGGCTTCCCACCACCCCCGCATAGGAAGGCAACGATTCCACCGGATGTTGCGGGTCGTCCCAGGTGGATATGGGACGCAAATGCATCGACGAGTCCTTCATAACTCAGTTCATATTCGATCATGTTGGCGCCGATTTTGGCCGTGAACATACCTGACCCCGCGCTAGAAAGTGTCTTCGGGGTCTCTTCGTAGCCCGTCAGCGTCGCCCGCACGGTGGGGTTCGGTTGCGATGCGGCCGATGCGAACCCCAACGACATCACGGTGACGATCGACCCTAGCAGAAGCACAGCAGCTCCGGGCTTCATAGGCATCCCTCCTCTCGGGATAACTACGATGCTGGCAAGTTCCTGTCACAGTCCGGTCACAAGGAGGAAGCGCACCTCCTCCGTTCAAGACCGTTGACCATGAGCATCCGCCGGTTCAGAGGTGATCCGCGGTGAGCAACCAGGCGCAGGATGAGATTCTCTTCCGGCAGGACGGCGCGTTGGTATTCATCACCTTCAACCGCCCGCACGCGCGCAACGCGCTGACCTGGAACATGTATGACCGGCTGCTGGAATACTGCGAACGCATCGACGGAACCGACGAGATCCGCGCGGTGATCCTCGCCGGGGCGGGGACTCAGGCATTCGTGGCCGGCACCGACATCGCACAGTTTCGGACGTTCCGCACCCCGCAGGACGCCCTCGCGTACGAGCAGCGCATCGAGCGGGTGGTGGACCGCCTGGAGCGGATCCGCAAGCCCACGATCGCCATGATCCGAGGCTACTGCGTGGGGGGCGGATTGTCACTGGCCCTAGCCTGCGACTTCCGGTACGGGTCGCCCGACCTGAAGATGGGGGTGCCGATCGCCAGAACGCTGGGAAACTGCCTGTCGATGAGCAACTACGCGCGGATCGTCGACCTGGTCGGTCCGGCGCGGACGAAAGAACTCATCATGCTGGCACGGATGCTGGACGCGGGCGAGGCGCTGCGGCTGGGACTGGTGAACGAAATTGTCCCCGTCCGCCGCCTGCAGGGGCGGGTGACGAAGGTCGCCCAGACTCTGACCGCACTCGCACCGCTGACTCTTCGCGCTACCAAGGAAGCCGTCCGCCGGATTCAGACCCGCCGGCGGCTGGATCCCGGGGAAGGAGAAGACCTGATCGTCTCCTGCTACACGAGCGAAGATTTCCGGTCGGCCGTGGCGGCGTTCCTGGAGAAACGCGCTCCTACCTGGAGTGGACGGTGAAGAATCAGCCCTGGGTCATCAGGCGCGCCATCTCGCCCTTGGTGGGAAAGCGGCCGGTGTCCGCCTTGCTGAAGAGCTGCTTGCCCCCGACCTTCACGACGAACCGGCTATCGGTATAGGGCACGACGACCAGCTCGCTGATTTTGCCCCAGTGCTCAGTCAATATCTCCTCCGCCACACGGGCGGCATGGCTCTGATACTCTCATTCCGCTCAGTACTCGATCAATACGCGCACCTTGTCAGCCATGGCAGGCTCCTCACTGAGAGTGGGGAAAATACCAACAGGTATTCTTCACACACGGCACACGTTTCCCTTCCAGGATGCGGGATTCTATCGAAAAGATTGCGAGTTCTGCGCGGGCGCCCTCGATGCACGACCAGCGCGGCGCGGCGTTGCTCACTGTCCTCCTCTTCGCCGTCCTGATGCTCATCCTGATCACCACGATGCTGACGGTCACCGGGAATGAGGTCCTGATTGCCAGCCTGCACCGGGATGGTGTCCTTGCGCTGGAATCGGCCGAGGCCGCCGCCGTGGAAACCGTGCGAAGGATTGAGGCAGGACGCCCCTACGTGCAGGGCTTTGCCGGTTCGATCTCCCCCGGCGTCGATGTGCGCGTCATCCGCCGCGAGGTGGGCACGAACTCCGCGTATCAGGAGATCCAGGTCTCCGCAACAGTGCGAAGCGTCACCCGCCGCATTAGCCTGCTGGTGTTGCAGCGGATGAGGACGTTTCCGCCAAATCTGGTGCGTGCGTATAGCATCACCAGGGATGGGAGCGCCCAGCTCAATGGCGACGCGTACGCTCAGGCGTTTGTCGATCTCGGGCCCCAATCCCAGCAAAGTACGGGTCTCACGTACGCGGGCTGGTGGATTGAGAGCGGAGCCGGGCAGAGCCGCAAGCGTTGCTACTCCCCCAGGGACCCGGATTGCCGGAGCCGCCGCTGGTATCCGGCGACGCGCTGGGCGGTGTCCGACATCTCTTCCCTGGGGATGGAGATCATGGAGCAGACCCACCGCTGCCCGGAAGGAGGCGCGGAGCTGCTGCCGAGCGACACCATCGCCGGCGTCATGGCAGAGGATCCGTGCGCCGAGGCCCAGTGCAGGCCTGTCATCGTCAGCGTCTACGGCTTTGACCGCGATGTCGTGGAGGGGGAACCCGCGGCGGTCACGGACACACAGCCGTGCGGCCTCCCCTACAAGTACGTGGCGGTGGAGTTCCCCGACACGCAGAACCCCCAGCAGACGCATCCACGACTGGTGAAGGTCATCGTGTTCGCGCAGTGGTTTGACACGTACTGGGAGTTTGACGAGCCGCAGCTGACGTATGCGAAAAAGCCCGCGCTGGAGAAGCACCCGGAACTCGGCGCCATCCCACCATTCCCGGAATTCCATGAGATCGCCGACAATTACGATCGCGCGGCGCACGAAGGGCTGATCACCGGCGGCGACTTCGGCTGCCGCCTCCCGGAGATGGCCGGCGATATGGCTTGCCCTGAGGACGTCGGCCGGCCCCTGCTGGTATTCCTTGACGATGACAGCGCGCATATTGCGTCCACCCTGCGCGGGTACGGCACCCTCGCCGCGCGCGGCAACTTGACCATCACGAGCAACTTCGAGTATTGGGGCATGGCACTGGTCAACGGTCTATTGACCGGAGCGGGCACACCGACGATCCACGGAACCCTGGTGGTGAACGGGCCGCTGCTGATCACTGGAAACTTTACGTTTGAGGCAGGCGGTCCCAGCGTGCCGGTCGGACGATCCGTGGCGCTCCGCCGGGCCTGGTGGGAACGCTGACTGTCGGGCCCGTCACTCGTACCGCAGGGCCTCGATGGGATGGAGTGACGCCGCGCGGCGCGCCGGATAGTAACCGAAGAACACCCCCACGGCAACGGAAAAAACGAACGCCAACAGTGCCGCCTGCACCGACATGATCGTGGCCCAGCCCAGCGTCCGGCTGAGCAGCTGCGCTCCCACTGCTCCGACCACGATCCCGAGCACACCTCCAGAGACCGACAGCAGCACGGCCTCGACCAGAAACTGCAGCAAGACGTCCGCCTGCGTGGCGCCCACCGCTTTCCGCAGCCCGATCTCCCGGGTGCGCTCGGTCACCGACACCAG
>VBAP01000059.1 GCA_005882335.1 Candidatus Segetimicrobium genomatis | reverse complement strand
ACTAAGGCAGCATCTCGGATGCCGTCTCGTCGAAGGCCATCGTGCAGGTGGAGCGGGGAGCGGAGCTGGACTGCCGGCGACGCGGTCTCGCCCATCCGGTCAACGACCTCCTACGAAACTTCCTTGATCGCCCCGATCTCCTTCAGTTGCTCAATCAACTCGATGAGATCTTCTTGTGCTTGCTCTTCCCTCACTTCGAATTCCTCGACGATCGTATCCCGGACCTCCTTGAGCGATCGACGGTCAATAAGGTCCCATACGCGGGCCCCAACTTCGTTCAGCGCGTAGAGACAGTCAATCTCCCCGACCTTCCGGCTGATGGGAACCAGGACGACCTCGTCGGCGATACGGCGAGAGACCATACTCGGATCCTTCTCGTACGATGCGTTTAGCATAGGATACTCGCCCTCCAGGAAACACGATCCACGAGCGACCGACGCACCAGCGAGGTCCTGTTCCTCTGCGACTTCTTCATCGTGATCGAAGACCACCCCGCTTTGTCAAGAAAAATCGCCAGGATGGGCGGGAAACTAACAGATACCCCGGTCACCTACGCTATAGTCGCGAAGGGAGGCGTGCTCGTGGAAACAGTCGCCCAACCCAGCGCTCTGCGGCCGGCAATACCCATGCGGTCCGACGACGCGATCGTGATCCGCGGGCTGACGAAGGTGTTCCATCCGATCGAGCTTCGGCTTCGATCGCTCCACCCCCTCCGCCGAAGGCCCCCGATCTCCGCGCTGCAAGATCTGACCTTGACAGTTCGCTGCAGCGAGGTCCTCGGCCTACTCGGAACCAATGGCGCCGGAAAGACGACATTGCTCAAGATCCTGGCGACGCTCGTCTTGCCGAACGCTGGGCAGGCGGCCGTGCACGGATGGGACGTCGTGCGGGACGCCGACCAGGTGAGGCGCATCGTAGGACTGGTGACCAGCGAAGAGAGGAGTTTCTACTGGCAGTTGACCGGCTTGGAGAACCTGGAATTCTTCGCCGCCTTCCAGGGCCTCGCCGCGCGGGCCACAGTGGCCCGCATCGAAGAGCTGCGCTGGACGCTTGGTTTGGAGGCGCTGGAGGCTGGCCATCGCCCGCGCGCTGTTACCGCAGCCCACTGTTCTGCTCCTGGATGAACCGACGCGTAGCCTGGATCCATTGGCGACGGCCGCGCTCCATCGGCTCATCCGCGCCACGCTCGTGGCAAAGCTGGGCTGCACGATCGTGATTGCAACGCACAGCCTGGCTGAGGCAGAGGCGCTGTGCGACCGGCTCGCCATCCTGCATCAAGGCCGGCTGTTGGCCTACGGGACCGTGCTGGAGCTTCGGCGAGGTGCAGGGGCCCAGGCCTTGCCAGCGCTGTTCGAGCAGATCGTCACGCGGGAAGACGGGGTGTGACCGCACCCTCTATCCTCTCGGTCGAGGTCACGCCGTCTCTGGGCAGTGAAGTTCGACGCATCCGGGCCTATCTCAGAAAGGAATGGCTCCTCCAGCTGAGCTATGGCTTCCCCCTTCTGTCCGCGACCTTCGGAGTCTTCACGACCCTTGCCACGTATTTCTTCATCGACCGGCTGTTCGGCCGTCAGCTCACGCCTGAGCTGGCTCCGTTCGCGGCGCCCTATTTCGCTTATGCGGTCGTGGGAAATGCCTTCCTGGCCTACGTCGGCACAGCCATCGGTGGACTGTCGCGACGGGTCGGCGTGGAGCAGTCGCTGGGAACGCTGGAGGTCTTGCTGGCGACCCCGACGAGGCTCTGGGTGCTCATCCTTGCCATTGCCGTCTGGAACACGATCTATGCCTCCGCCGAAGTTGTGCTGTTCTTCCTCGTTGGTGGGGTTGGCTTCGGCGTGGACTGGGGTCGTATCAACTGGTCGGCGCTCGGCCCCGTGCTTGGCCTCGTGGTCGTGGTCTTCAACAGTCTTGGCCTGGCGGAAGCCGGCTGTCTCATCCTCTTCAAACGCGGCGTCGTGGGGGCATGGGCTCTCAACGGGATGTGCGCGCTGCTCGGCGGTGTTTTCTTCCCGGTGGCCGTGCTGCCCGACTGGGTGCAGTGGGTCGCTGAGCTGAACCCGATCACACACGCCGTCCGCAGCCTGCAATTGGCGATCTTCCAGGGTGTGCCTCTGCGAGGTCTCGGGAAAGAACTCGCTGCGCTGACCCTGTTCGCGGTGCTGCTCGTACCGCTATCGCTCGGAACCTGGCGCTGGGCTTTCCGCCGCGCGCGGTTGGACGGAAGCCTGAGCCTCCACTGAGAGGTCGGTGCCTCTGACCAGGCGCACCAGGTTGGTGCAACTGCACCATGTTGGTGCAACACAAAACGGTTGTTACCGAGGCTGAGCGGCAGGCTTTCTGAGGAGAAACCAATAGTTACTCAAAAGGGCGTCACGTTCCGTTCCTTGGCATAGGGTGTGCGGTGCGCCAGCGGGAAGAACGGAGGCGCACCATGAGGATCCCAGCCTACTCTCGAAATGTCCTCCACACCGGACTAGTAGGTCCGTTCGTCATGGCTCTCGCAGTTCTGTTGGGAGCCGATAGGCCCATGGCTGACAATGCCTCCGTAGCGAAAGCCCAGGTGCAGGAGAACTACGGGAAACTGCCCTTAAGGTTCGAGGCTAATCGAGGCCAGACCGATAGTCGGGTCAAGTTTCTGAACCGGGGCAAGGGCTACACCCTCTTTCTCTCGCCGTCCGAGGCGGTGCTCGCGCTTCGCGGACGTGAACATGTTATCCGCATGCGGTTCCAGGGCGCAAATCCCGACGCCAAGATCACCGGCCTGGAGAAGCTCCCCGGCGTCGTCAATTACTTCATCGGCCAGGACCGCAAGAAGTGGCGTACGAACATCCCTGCCTACGCCCGAGTGAAGCACAAAGATGTGTATCCGGGGATAGACATCGCCTACTACGGCAACCAGCGGCAGTTAGAATTTGACTTTATTGTCGCGCCCGGGGCCAACCCCAGCGTGATCAAACTGGCGGTAGAAGGGGCCGACCGCCTTGACGTGGATGCTCAGGGTGATCTTGTGCTGCACGTGGGCGATGGGCAACTCCGACTGCAAAAACCGCTGGTCTACCAGGCCATGAAGGGGATCAGGCAGGAAGTTTCAGGCAGTTACGTCCTCACCAGCCCTAACCAAGTCAGGTTTCAGGTGGCCGCCTATGACGTCAGCAGGCCGCTGATTATTGACCCCGTGCTCTTCTACTCCACCTACCTCGGCGGCAGTGGCGACGATATCGGCAACAGCATCGCGGTGGACGCGGCCGGCAACGCCTATGTGACGGGCCAAATCCAATCCACCAACTTCCCGACGACCCTGGGGGCTTTCCAGACCACCTCCAGCGGCGGTGGAGACATCTTCGTGACCAAGCTCGATCCCACCGGCTCCGGGCTCGTCTATTCCACCTACCTCGGCGGCAGCGGCTTTGACGCGGGCTTAGGCATCGCAGTCGATGCCGCCGGCAACGCCTACGTGACGGGCGGGACCTTCTCTACCGACTTCCCCACGACTCTGGGGGCCTTCCAGACGACCTCCAGCGGAGGCAACGACGCCTTCGTGACCAAGCTCAATCCCACAGGCTCTGCTCTCTTGTACTCCACCTACCTCCGCGGGGCCTTTGGCGAGAGCATCGCCGTGGACGCCGCCGGCAACGCGTACGTCGCCGGCATCGCTCGCCCGACGGACTTCCCGACGACCCTGGGGGCTTTCCAGACGGCCAGTGGCGGCGGCGGCGACGCCTTCGTGACCAAGCTGAATCTGACGGGCTCAGCGCTTGTCTACTCCACCTACCTCGGCGGCAGTGACTTTGATGTAGCCAGAGGCATCGCGATCGACGCCGCTGGCAACGCCTACGTCAGTGGCTTTACCGCCTCGACGAACTTCCCGACGACCCTGGGGGCCTTTCAGACCACCTACGGTGGGGGCGCGTTGGACGCCTTCGTGGCGAAGGTTGATCCCACTGGCTCCGTTCTCGTCTACTCCACGTACCTCGGCGGCAGTGACATTGACGGAAGCGTCGGTATCGCCGTGGATGCCGCCGGGAACGCGTATGTCACCGGCGGCACGAGCTCGACGAACTTCCCGACGACCCCGGGGGCCTTCCAGACGGCCGGTGGCGGCGCTTTCGTGACGAAGGTCAGTCCCACCGGTACTGGCCTCGCCTACTCCACCCGCCTCGGCGGCGTCAGTGGCGGCGATGGAGGCCAAGGCGTGGCCGTGGATGCCGCCGGTAACGCGTACGTGACTGGCGGTACCGATTCGACTGACTTCCCGACGACGGCAAATGCCTTCCAGCCTGCGTACGGCGGCGGCCCGGAGGACGCCTTCGTGGCCAAGCTGAACCCCACCGGCTCCGCTCTTATCTATTCCACGTACCTCGGCGGCAGTGGGGATGATATCGGCTTCGGCATCGCACTGGACACTCTGCCGAACCCGAATGCCTACGTCACTGGGTCCACCAGTTCGGCTAACTTCGCCACGACCCCGGGGGCCTTCCAGGCTGTGTTTGGCGGCGGCCCCGAGGACGCCTTCGTGGCGAAGATCGCCGAAGGGGCGGTCGCGCATGGGCCGTTCACCGCCCGGGTCACCGGCGGGGGCACGATCGATATCGCTGGAGGCATCGGGACGTTCAGCTTCATCATCCAGCGCGCGGCGACGGGAGAGCTGAGCGGCAGGCTGCAGTACATCAACCACGCGAGCGGCAACCAGGTGCAAAGCCAGACCTACACCTCGCTGGTGATTGTGGCGAATGCGGCCACGTTCGATGGGACCTGCACCGTGAACGGTGTACCATGCACCTTCACTGTCAACGTGACTGATAACGGCGAGCCCGGCACGACTGACACATTCACCATTTCCGTGTCGGGCGGCCCGACTGAAGGGGGCATACTTCGGAGCGGCAACATTCTGATTAACCAGTAGCGGCCGGTCCAGGAGAGCGGGGGGCTGAGCGGCGTGCTCAGCCCCCTCTATCGCGGGCCTCGAGCTGCTGAGCGTGGACGAACGGCTGCAAGGGCCACCGGCGCGCTCTAGCTCGTCGAAAGGCGCGTTCGGACCGTATACTCGGCATCATGTCGGTCCGGAGCGTGTCTTAGATCCGAGAGGTGGTGGACTGGGGGGCGGGCGAGCGTCGCCGGCGACGGCTCCAGGCAGAGCTCGAGCGCATCGTGTCGGCACTGCCGGGACTCGGCGTGAGGCGGGCACTGCTCTTCGGCTCCCTCGCCCGAGGCGACGTGCGTGGCCAGAGCGATCTCGACCTCATCTCTATCGTCGACACGGGCGAGCCCTTCATCGAGCGCTGCGGCCGGTTCTATTAGGCGCTCGCACCCGCGGTCGGAATGGATCTCGTCGTCTAGGAAGCCTGACGCGGGCGCCGGAGGACGTCGGCGGCTGGCTCAGGCCGAAAACGACCTCGCTTTTGCGGAACTGGCCTCGCGTGAGGCCTTCTTCGCTCAGGCGTGCTTCCACGGCCAGCAGGCGGCCGAGAAAGCGCTCAAGGCCTTTCTTTACGCTCGTGGAGCCGAACAGGTTCTCGGACATTCGGGTCGCCGATCCCGCTGCCGAATGCGCGAAGCTCGACGATGCGTTCATGCTGCTCTCGTCGCGGGCGGTGCCTCTCGACCAGTTTTACCTGCCCACTCACTACCCGAACACCTTGCCGGGTGGCATCCCCGCCGACGCCTTCGCTGGCTCGGACGCCGATCGCGCCGGTTCAGCGGCGGCGCTCTGGCGCCCCGCCGCTGCAACCGGTTGTTGGCCCGCGTCCGCCCGGGATGGGTATAATACGTCCAATGACCCGCGCACTGGACACCGCCATCGCGAAACTCACGACGCTGCCTGCCGACGAGCAGGACCGAATCGCCCAGTGGCTGCTCGAGGAATTTCGGGACGAAGAGCATTGGGCACGCCAGTTTGCAGCTTCACAGAGCGCGCTGAGCAAGCTCGCGGCCGAGGCCCGAGCCGAGCGCGCAGCCGGCAGAGCGACGGAACTCGACCCCGACAAACTGTGAGATCACGCGCGACGCCGCGCTTTTGGGCGGCGTATCGCGACCTGCCACCTGAGATCCGAAACCTTGCCCAGAAAGCGTATCGGCTGTTCCGGGAGAACCCAGGGCACCCCAGCCCCACTTCAAGAAGGTTCACGATCGCGACCCCATCTACTCCGCCCGCGTGACCCTCGGATATCGCGCCGTCGGTCTTCTGGAGGACGACGAAATCACCTGGTTCTGGATCGGGTCGCACGCTGCGTATGATCGTCTTCTCGACAAGCTTTAGCTTCCGTGCTGTCGGCCCAACGCGCGCTCGACATGGCCCGCGAGGTCATTGCGGTCGTGAAGCGCCGCCTCCAGTGACGTGACGGGTGCGGCGGGCGATCAGGTCAACGGGATCTCGCGCTCGAATACCGTGAATAACGAGCGGCGGGTGGCGGCGAGCGCCTCGCGAATCTGCGCCTCGCCGCGTCCCCCGCCCTGCTCGAGCAGGCTCTCGAAGAAGCGCGTATAGAACTCGTCCGGGTAGACCACGACGGAAAGTCGCGCGCGCAGTCCCGAGCGATCGACGCGCCGGCGGTAGTGCAGCAACGCCTTCTTCCCAGGCAGGAGCCGCGTGTCGGCGATCTCGCGTTCGAGGTCGAGCGTCACCTCCCGCGAGATTACTTTCTCTTCGCGGCTCCCATCGACGACCTGCCCCGTCTGATCCACGAGCTCGGCGCTCAGTACGACGCGCGGCGTGACGTACGTTGGGAAGGCATGGCCGACGCGCGTATTCTCGACGGTCAGGGTGACGGACACGATCTCCCCCGGGCGGTAACGCGAAGCGCCGGCGCCCGCGTCGATCGTGAGTCCCAAGCGCACCATCTCGGGGTCGTGAATGCCGCGCCACAGGTGGCGGCGGTCGGGCATGTGGCAGTCCTGGCACTGGACGCCCTCGCGCGCGAAGCGGCTCGCCTTCCACTCGTTGTAGGTGTTCTCGAGGAGCTTGCCGTTCAGCGCGAAGCCGTCGGGCGTGAACTGGTGGCAGCTCTGGCAGAACTCCGAACGCAGGAACGCGGGGGCGCGCGTCACGCCGTTGTGCGGGAGCGTCTCGCTCGGCGCGGCCGGGGTGAGCGACCCGTCGCGGCGCGGCGGGCCGAATCGCTGGTGTCCACGCACGTGGCAGCCGGCGCAGACTAGCCCCTTGGCAACGAGTGTGTCGTTGTAGAGCGGGTTCGAGCGCGCGCCGTCGGCAACGCGCGGCGCCTGCTCGGCCAATGGCGCGTGACACGCGAAGCAGGCGAGCGCCGACCCCGGGTCGCTCTGGAGCATCTCCACGAGCTGGCCTGTAACCCCCGGCCCCATCGATTTGGAGTGGAGGCTCGTCTTCCAGTCAGCGAACTGCGCGGGATGACAGGTGCCGCACGCCTCGGGCTGGAGCGAGGCTTCGAGCGGCGAGAAGCGCGCCGGTGGCGGGCCCTGAGGCGCAAGCGGGCGGCGCCAGTGGCGATCGAGGAACTCCCGGATCGCGTCGGCGCCGGAGGCGTTGACAAAGCCGAGCGTCGCCAGCGCGGCGATCGCTGCCGCTACGTCGCGAAGCCGCATGATGTAGAGCGTAGCAGCGCGGGGTCGCGTGGACGCGTGATCCCGCTGATGAACGAACTTGATAAGGGTTGCTACCCCTTCTTGCGGACGAGGTCCCAAAACAGTCGAGGAAAACCTTCAAGAGACGTCGCGAGCGACATCCTCATCCCTCAGGTACCCGCGCGCCTCAGCGAACGGAAGGGCTCTACGTCGGAGCCGTTCAAACCTCAGCAGGCTCAGCTGCCGCCGGAGGGCATCACGAACAAGTTCGCTACGGGTCCTACCGGTCTGTTTGCAGAGCCGGTCAAGAAGCTTTTCCAGGTCGGGGTCCAGCCGGATGGTGACGGCAGATCGCATGTCGTACAGGATCAGGTCAGATAGCTGCGGACCGGAACGAGGCGTTTCGCGACTGGATCGACGGAGAGCGCGAACTCCTCCAGGGTCACCGCGCCCAGGAGGGCGGGCCCGCCATTCGGACCGATGAGGCAGACGGTGGGCAGTTCCTGATTCTCCAGCGTCATCATGACGAGGCCGATCGGCCACTCCTCCTCACGGCCGTTAGCGAGCAACACACGTCGCGTCCCGATCGGTGAGCAGCCGAGCGACTCAGCCACTGTGCGCGGCAGCGTGGTGTAGGTTGCCCCGGTGTCCACGAGAAGTGACAGAGTCTGGCGGCGGGCCGACTCGTGGATGTTCTTGAGCGTCACCTCGACTCGGAACGTTCCCATCGCAATCTGACCCCGCAACCGTAGCCCATTCTAGCAGCAGCACGTCGTAGTGTGGGCGGGTGATTCCGGTTAGCGAGCTCGGCTGGAAGCCACAGGCGGCGCTGGAGCGGCCGGATCAGGCCGGCATCACGCGCAGCCCGAGCGCACGACCGGAGGCGCGAACCTTTTCATCGAGACTGAGAAAGGCGAGATCCGCGACCGCCGCTCGGGCGACCACGGCGCTGGCCAAGTGAAGCGCGTCGAGGGTCCGAATCGGCTCACCAGGGAAGGGGCTGCGGGCGCGGGCGACGACCTCACGCTCGATCCGCATGAGATTCCAGTGCAGAGCCCTCGGCTCGCCGAGGAGCCAGCCGAGGATCGCGCTGGATTCGGCGTAGAGGTTCAGCGCTCGCCCCGCTCCTCGTCGAGAAGCCGCTGGAGCTCGGCGGGCTTGAGCCGATCGTCTTACTGTCGGGGTCCTTGTTGATGCGG
>VBAP01000058.1 GCA_005882335.1 Candidatus Segetimicrobium genomatis | reverse complement strand
CCCATGTTTCTCGCGAATTTCGCGGCATGTTCCTTGCTATAGGTTGAAGTTGAGCCACAAAAAGCAGAGCCAGCCGCATCACTCGGGAACAGCATCCCGGCTGACCCTGCGGAGGCATGCAGGCCGTGGAGCCAGTATTCGCCTCTACGAATCAGGGTTTGCGGGCCGATCGCCAGCTCGTGCCCCGAGAGGGGTGGCGCTGGACGAAAATCCTGTGTGTCCTCGGGACGCTGGTCCTGCTCACCGCTGTCGTCGGGCGAACGGAAGCGGCAGACGACGCATCTCCCACCGACGCAATTGGCCGACTCATCATTGATGGTCAACGCCTCTGCACAGCCTTCGTCGTTTGGTCTAGCGCGCGGCGTGGTGCCGAGGGGTTTGGCGGCCGGACCACCGTGTATGAGCACTGGCTCGCGACGGCCGGCCACTGTTATGGCGGGAAGCTCGTCTTCCAGCAGGGGAGCCAGGCATACGAGGCGCGTGTCATTGGTTTCAGCGGAGGAGGGACCAATGGCTTCGATGTGATGGTGATGTCGTTCGTGACCGACAGACCGCTGCCCGCACTGGAGCCTGCGTTTGGCGAGTATCCCGAGGTCGGCGATCCGCTGATGCTGGTCGGTTACGGATCCAGGGCGCTCATGATGCGGGTGGGGCCGCTCGTGCGGTACGATGAACGTGGGCACATGGAAATTCGCGGCTACGCCAGCCGCGGCAACAGCGGAGGTCCGGTGCTGATTCCTGGAACACGTCGCGTCGTCGGCATTGGCATCGAGACGACGCTCGACAAGCCAGAAGGAGCCTCGTTCATCTACTGCATCCTGGCGGCCTGCGCGGTGAAACCCCCGTATGTCGCGGCGCACATCGACAGGCTGAAGGGGATCGCAAGTTTCCATTAGCGTGCTATTCGATCTCGCGCAGCCATGGCGCCGCGATCCTCATCGCCGCGGCGAGGACCAGAAGGACCCCCGCATTCACCATTACCGCTCGAGGTTCACCGATGCGCTCCGCGATGCCTCCCACCCACAGCGCCCCCAGCGGCATGGCGCCAAAGAACACCAGACTGTAGATACTCATGACTCGCCCCCGCAGCGCGTCGGGGACCTGAGACTGCACCATCGCGTTGGCCAGGTTCATGATCAGGATCATCGCCGCGCCAACCACCGCCATGACCAGCAGCGAACCCAGGACATTGGTGACCGCTGCAAACGCCAGGATGGCGAGGGGAACCGCGAAGATGCCCAACGTCAGGAGGTATCCTCGCCGGATGCTTCCGCCCAGGGCCGCAATGAGGAGTGCGCTGCCCACCGCACCAACCCCGCGCGCGGACTGCAGCAGGCCGTTGGTGGTAGCGTTGCCGTGCAGGATCTTCACCGCCCATGCTGGGATCAGCGTGCCCACTGAGATACCGAAGAGGCTGATCATGCCCACAATGACGATCAGCGTTCGCACCGGCGGATGCGAGAGGGTGTACTGAACTCCCTCCTGCAGCTCCGCGCCGGCCCGCCGCAGGCGCGGGAGATCCGGACGGGTCTCCAGGTTCATCATGAGCAGTGCGGCGATCACGGCCAGGAACGAAACGCCGTTGATGGTGAAACACCAGACCGGTCCAAAGGCCGCGTAGGTCACCCCGGCCACCGCAGGACCCAACGCCGTCGCCGTGTTGAACATGGTCGAGTTCATGGCGATAGCATTGGTGAGGTCTTCGCGCGCGACCAGGTCGACTACGAACGCGTGCCGCGCCGGCGCGTCGAAAGCATTGGCGATGCCCAGGCCACCTGCCAGCGCGGCGACCTGCCACGGTTGCACACGCCCCGTAAACGTCAAGGCCGCCAGGCCGAATGCCAGCGCCATCATGAACGCCTGCGTGATCACCAGCAGTGTTCGACGGGGCACCCGGTCGGCGACGACGCCCCCGTACAGCATCAGGACCCACGTCGGCATGCCGGAGGCAAACCCGACGTAGCCCAGGTAGGCGGGAGATCGCGTCAGCTGGAAGACCAGAAATCCCTGGGCGGTGGCCTGCATCCACGTCCCAAACAGCGACACCAGCTGGCCGGCGAACCATAGGCGGTAGTTCCGGTGCTTCAGCGAGGCAAACGTGGCGCCGCGCGCGCGCTCGCTGTTCCCAACTGATATGGTCCTGCCGATTTGCCGTGCTTTCACGGGCAAACTCGCTTGCTAAACTTGGCAGGGTCGCCGGCGACCGCCCTCACGCAACCGGTCCACCGGTCCAGGACGAGCAGGACGTCCGTGCTGAGCGCAAACTCGTACCGGAAGGCCACCGCGATCACGACAGATGCGACCACGATGGCTACCGCGATACCCCATCGGCTCATGTGTCTGCCGGTTCCACGCAGCATACACGGTCCCTCCCCGAGCGGACCCAGGAAAAGAAGCCGAGGAAATAGCAAATCGGTCGCTAATCAACAATCCGACCAGGGCGGCTCCATCATGCGCAGAGCGGCCATCAGTGGGCTCGCAGCGTTTGTTATCAGTCTTCTCCTTCTTCAGCCAGGCATCGGTGCAGCTCCGTTTTCGTTGTTCGGCGCGGCGACGCCGGTCAAGACCGGGGCACCGCCCAATCCGTGGGCGGTGCAACTCATCTCCAACACCGGCAACGGAACCGCGGCCGACGACTTCGGCGGAATCGCGTTTCAGGATTCCAACGACAGCCTGACATTCGCGGGCCTGTACGGGTTGAGCGCGGACTATCAGGTTGTAACTGGAGATTGCGGCGGGGGCTCACCGCGATTCGCGATCGCCATCGACATGGACGACAACGGGATCTTTGAACAGCCCACCGACGGCGCGATCTCCGTGTACATTGGGCCGGCCCCGAATTTCATTGGGTGTACGCCGCCGACGGACTGGCAATCCACAGGAAATCTCATCGGCATCCCGTCGACCGATACGCGCTACGATACCAGCCAGTTTGCGGGAGGTACCTTCTACGACACATACGATCACGCCCTGTCGCTCGTCGGCACCAAAAGGGTCCTCTTTGTGATCCTGGTCGTTGACGGCGGATGGGCGGTTGCAGGCGGCGTCCAAACGTTCAACGTGGACAAATTTGCCGTCAACAACCACACTGTCGTCGCGCGGGGATTCGGAAGGTAGTCGGCGGAGTCACTGAAGCAGTTTGTGGACCGCGGAGTGATCCAGATCGCCGTCTCCGCGGTCCACCAGGGTCTGGTAGAGGCTCAACGCGCTGTCCAGGTGAGGCAGCCGGACAGAAACGCGTGCGGCGAGCTGCTGAGCAAGATTGAGGTCTTTCAACTGGGTCCTGGCACGGCCGCCGGGCGCATACGAGCGGTCGATCATCCGGCTGCCGTGCACTTGTAGAATCTTTGAGTCCGCAAAACCTCCGGCCAGCGCTTTTTGCACCAGCCGGGGGTCGAGACCGACCTTCTCGGCCAATGTGAGCGCCTCCGCCACCGCCTCGATCGTCAGCCCCACGATTAACTGGTTTACGATTTTCATGGTGTGGCCCGCTCCCGCTTCGCCAACCCGGACGAGGCGTCCGAGTTTCTCGAGGACTGGTCTGGCCCTGGCGAAGTCAGGCTCCGAGCCCCCCGCCATGATGGCGAGGCTCGACTTGGCGGCACCTTCCGGTCCACCCGAGACCGGCGCGTCCACCCAGCCGATACCTTTTGCAGTGAGGCGCGACGCATGGGCTCGAGACCGCGAAGGGTCAGACGTCCCCATGTCGATCACCAGACCGCCCGGCGGAAGATGAGGCTCGAGCTGGCCGATGACGGCATCGACCGCATCTGAATCGGCCAGGACCAGGATGCAGACTGCCGCGGATGCGGCATCTTTCATCGTCCGGGTGAGGGTAATGCCCGCCACCACGTGCGCTGGGCGAGGCGATCGATTCCACCCCATCACCCGATATCCCGCGGCGAGCAGGGTTCGCGCGATGGGCCTGCCCATCAGCCCCAATCCCAGCACACAGATTGACCCGTCCATCTAGTCCCCCCCGCGAGATTCGCCCGTAATCCCTGGCATAGGATTTGCATTGTACTTTCCCCAGAACCTCCAAACGGGGTCTCACCGTACGCCAGTTCGGGTATGGTGCGGGGAAGGATCGAGCCATGCTGGACACAGCGCTGGCGAACAACCTGGGCCGCATCCAGTTACCACGGGTGCACGTCACCGCCATGGCACGCACCGCAGCGCGCCTCGCCGCCATCCTGGTCGTCTTCGTGTGCGCGATCCTGCAGAACGACGGTCTTCCTGCCGTGCTCCAGCAGCTCGGTACACCGTTTCCCGTCCAGGTCACATCGAAGACGGCCGTTGCCGCCATCGGCATCAATGAGGACGGGCGCCTGACCATCTATTTTGCACCGCGGCTGGCCAGCTCAACCGATAGCGACATGCTGGCCTTCCTCTACCTGCACGAGCTTGGACACGCCAGATTAGGCCACATGCGGCCCGAAGATCCCCGCCGTCTGCGGTTCTCGATTCCCGGCATGTATAAGGGGCTGGCGTGGCAGATGGAGTACGACGCCGACGCCTGGGCAGCCGCCCACGCCGTCTCGTACGGCTACGATCCGGTCCACGGTATCACGGCAGTATTCGCGATCTTCGGAGACGGCGGGGGGTTCACGCATCCGCCGGACGCCGTCCGCATCTCCCGCGTAAAGCGCCTCATCCACCCGCTTCCCTAGCTAGAGGGTAGCGTTCAATCCACGTCACCGTCCGCATAGGGATCGCCCTGGGTCGTGAGCAGAATTGTCGCAACTAGGCATACTTCGACCGATAGAAGGAGATAGTTCAACCATCGTTGAAGGTTCGACCCCGGCCCAATTCCGCGACTTCATGTCACATCGGCAACCGTTCCCTACAGCGGCACTTTGGGGGGAGGAGGCGTCACTATGAAAAGACTCTCTGCAGTGGCGGCGGTGCTCTTCAGCTGTTCCTTGGCTGCTCTGGCGTGGGCAGCTGGAAATGAGTTCCGAGCGAAGCCGGGGGTTTTCGATCCGGACCAGACCGGCATTGTGACGGCGAAGTGGATCAAGAACTTGGGGCTAGCCGATTCGGAAGGCGAGAGATTTGGCCTCCTGCTTTCGAAGAACGGTCCAACTGCGACCAACGCAGCAGCGGGAGTGACCATCGCGGGGGTCAAGGGGATCGTGCTCACTGAGCTTGGTTTTGACATCAACACGGGGACCCATTGCGGGGCGGGTGCACCAAGATTTAATGTGTCGGCGAGCGATGGATTTCACTTTCTGGGCGGCTGCAGCAATGGAACCAAGACCGCGGGTACTCCCGATCCAGGCTGGACCCGCGTGCGCATCGATCCATTAAACCCTGGACAAGCCTTTCCCGTCATTGCTGCGGGTAGCACGGTGAATAGCATTGAAATTGTGTTCGACGAGGGCACGGACGCCGGTCCAGATCTCTCGGGCATTGCTGTCCTAGACAATATCGACATCAACGGTACACTCATCGGTGGGCCGGGAGATGTCAGCGAGTAAAGGGAGTCGGGCGGCGCCTTAGGTAAATCCTCGTCCCGGCGATGGTGAGGGAGTGGAGGGGGATCCCACTCCCTCGTTCACTTCTTGGATCACGACGACCGCCGGGCGGGTTCTTCCAGCGTCACCCCATAGACGTCGCTAAATTTCCGTTGCAGGTACTGCAGGTACGGCTCGGGGGTCAACTCGGCACCCGCGGCGCGCCTGACAATGTCTTTGGGCAGGAACTTCCGTCCGTGCCGGTGCACGTGCTCGCGGAGCCAGCCCAGCAGCGTCGCGAACCGGCCGCGCCCGATGTCCTCGAAGATGGTGGGGTGAGCGCGGCGGGCGGCCTCGAAGAGCTGCACGGAGACGACGTTGCCGAGCGTATAGGTGGGGAAGTAGCCTAGGGAGCCGCTCGACCAGTGCGTGTCCTGCATGACACCGTCGGCATCGGTCGGCGGCGTGACGCCCAGGTAGGTGCGCATCCGCTCGTTCCAGGCGTCGGGGAGATCCCCGACGGCCAGGGCTCCCTCCAGCAGCCTTTTCTCGAGCTCATAGCGGAGCATGATATGAAGATTGTAGGTGACCTCATCCGCTTCGACGCGGATGAGGCTTGGCTGCACGCGGTTCACCGCCTGGTAGAACGCCTCAAGATCCACCTGCCGCAGCGGCGGAAAGTGGTCCCGCAGGGTCGAGTAGTAATACTGCCAGAACGGCCGGCTGCGGCCCACCAGATTTTCCCACATCCGCGACTGCGACTCGTGTAGCCCCATGCTGGCGCCTCGCCCGATGCTGGTACGGGCCAGCGCCGGTGGGATGCCTTGCTCGTAGAGAGCGTGGCCGGTCTCATGAAAGATTGCGAACATGGCTGATGGGAGGTAGTTTCGTTGGTAGCGCGTGGTGATGCGAACGTCATCGGGGTGGAAGCTCGTTTCGAATGGGTGGACCGACTCATCCAGGCGTCCGCGTGAGAAGTCGTAGCCAAATGCCTCCGCCACGCTGATGCCAAACGCCCGCTGCTGGGCGGTGTCAAACTCCCCGTGGAGGAATCCATTCTCGACGGGCCGGCCGCGTTCGACGATGACGCGGACAAAGGGGACAATGACCTCGCGCAGCCGGCCGAACAACTGGTCGACATCCTTTGAGGTCATGCCCGGCTCGTAATGGTCCAGCAGCGCGTCATAAGGATGATCTTGAAAGCCGATATAGTCAGCCTCCCGCCGCGCGAATTCAACCATCTCCGCCAGCGCGGGACGGAACGCCGGGAAGTCGTTGCGGCGGCGTGCCTCCCGCCACACCTGAGTGGACAACGACGCGGCGCGGGCTCTGGCCGCCACGAATTCCGCCGGGAGGCGGCTCTGGCGGTCGTAGTCTCGCCGGGTCATGCGAACGAATGCCGCCTCATCCGAGTCGGGATTCAGTTGATCCAGCACCGCCTCGGCGGCCACCAGCAGCTCGCGGGTGCGTGATGAGACGAACAGGTCGTGCGAGAGTCGCGTCAGCGTCCCCAGTTGCTCCGCCCGGCCGGCGGCGCCGCGCGCAGGCATGTACGTTTCCTGGTCCCACCGCAGGACTGCGGCGGTGGCGCGGAGATCGGCCACGGTGGCGAGGTGCGCCTTCAGAGCCTGAATAGCTTGAGAGGTTTGAGTACCGGGCATTTTCACTCCTCGACGTCTCCGCCTGTCAATAGGGAATTACCCAATTCCTTCCACGACTTTTTCCATCTCCGCGGCCGTGTAGCACCGCATGGTGAGGGATCGTACGTTCCCCTGGCTGCCCATCCACACCGCGAGCCTGCTGGCTGCAGCATCGTCGGGGGCATCGACCAGGGCAAGGGCGTCATAAGGTCCCATCGTCCACAGCGTTTCGCGGACCCTCACCTTGAACTTCTCGGCCTGCGCGCGAAACTTGTCGGCGCGCTTGGTCGTGTCTTTCGCGGCCCGCACACCCTGCTCGGTCCAGTTAAATAGCAACACGTATGTCGGCATGGCG
>VBAP01000172.1:3915-5847 GCA_005882335.1 Candidatus Segetimicrobium genomatis | reverse complement strand
GCGGATGTAGCCTTCGTTTCCCTCCACCCTATACTGGCCGGCCCCACTCGCGACCTCGAGTCGCATTCGGCCCTCGGCATCAATGAACCGAATCTGTCTCGCACCGCTGAGTGCGACGTACACAGAGCCTCCGTCCGCCCGGAAATCTGCCGAAGGACCGGTGGAAGCATAGAACGCGCCCGCGAGTAATGCGCGCCTGAGGTCCAAAACCGAAATGTTAGCAACCTTGGCCATGATCCAGCCTCGATTGAACTGGTCCAGGCGGTGGCAATCGTCGACAGCCACCCCCCAGACCGGCGCCGCCGGCCCCCGATGACGGAGCGCCGCTGTCCAGTGGCGCGCATCCTGGGCGGAATCTGAATGCGGATTCCAGATCTCCAGGAGATGGAAACCACGCAAACTCTCGATCGTTCGAAGATTCCAGGAGCCGGTCCACAGATTGCCGTTCCAGGATGGGTGGCACAGTGACACGATTCCGGCTCCGGCCAGCGTCCTGTCGATCCGCTCCTGGGGCGAGCCCTGCCGCAATGGAGCATCAACGAAGAGACGGCCCATGTGCGGCCCGAGCGGCCGCAGAAATCGCGAGACAGTATCCTCGGTCCCGGGGATCGCCAGAAACTCGCGGCTGTTGAGTTCCTCGCAGCGTGTGACGCGATTGTGGTCTGTGATGCAGACGAATGAATATCCCGCATCTCGGTACATTTCGAGCAGTTCGTGAGGGCGGAACCGGCCGTCAGACTCAGTGGTGTGGCAGTGGAGCTGGACTTTACGATACTCGCCTGAAACCCCGTAGGGATTGCGAATGGTAAGCGGCACGCCTCACCAAACCACCTGCACGCCGACTGCTTTGCCCAAGGCCTCATCTCGGGATAAGAGCCGCGATCGGGTCGCCTTCGCGGTGGCCGCAATGATCCGGTCGGGCATTTCAGGCACAGACGTCGCAGGAACGTCGCGCAGACGATTGACAACCTCTAGGTCAAGCGGCGCAACTCGGTAGTTTTCAGCACCCCGCCCGAGGTCGGACAGCAGACCATCCACAAGCAGCCCGGGTATGATACCGCGCTCGCTCAAGTACACAAGCTCGACGAGGACGATGGTGGGAATTAGGACTGTTTCGCGGCCTGCATCTGCAGCCGCGAAGATCCGCCTGGCGCGCTGGCTGAGCCCTCGCCCGCGGCGTCTGGACCGAGGGGCAAAACGCTCTTGCAGATGCCACAGCAGGGCATGAGTGTCGGCAGTATACACGTTGGCATCGGCGGCTGGCGCTAGCGGCGTGTCAGCCTCGCCCAGACCTCAGCTCGAACCCTCCGTAACATCTGCTCGGAGACCTCCCGCGTCCCCTTCCACGACCCGCCGAGTCGTATGACTCGGTCACTGCGCCGGGATCTGACGAGGTGCTCGCGGTGGCGCTGGCCCAGGTCCGGCACGCCGGTTTCCAGCCTGCCTATCAGGCCCTGCACGAGCTCGATCGGACGGGGAGGGGGTTCTTCCGCAGCGGCAGCGAGAAACTCTTCGAGAGCCAGCCGAATGACCTCGGAGCGCCTGCGACGCGTGCGTCTTGCCAGCTGCTCCACCCGATTCGCGAGAGCATCGTCGATGCGTAGTGTCACTTGTCGCTGCATACCAGTCTTCGCCATTTGCAGTTCAATGTAATGCAAAGGGATTCGGTTGTCAACTCGCCGGTCCAAACTTATGCTCTATTCGTCGCGGGGCCCGGTCTTCTAAACTGGGTAGACTGGCTAGACTGGGTAGACTAGAATTTGCATGTAATGTGGATCTCGGTGCGGGCGTTTGCGTCCTATCGCGAGGCGATCGGTGTGCCCAGCGTCCGGTTGGACGTCCCCGAAAGGTGCACGCCCGTTCAGGTGTGGGAACGCCTGTTGGCCGCCTATCCCCGCCTGCTCGGCCTACCGCGGCCGCATGCCTTTGCCA